>CALGWV010000001.1 GCA_937936325.1 uncultured Bdellovibrionales bacterium
ACACGGACTATAAAAATAAAAACACAGCATCACCCAACGGGTGAATCTCTTTTAAATTCTTATTTGTGAATAAACTCTAACAATAGAGCTGTTACTGTCAAAATATAAACTTTGCAACAAATCCAATCCGCGAATCACCATTATTACTCTTTTAAGATCTATAGAAGTGATATAAATAAAGAGATATCCTAAAGCTTAAGATTTTTTAAAGCGGCAAAAGGAGAGTTGGAGTTGTCCTTTCCTTTTGGTTTGTTATTGGAAGGTTTAAACTTTTGATGTTCCTTCTTATGATTTGCGCTTACAGTTTGGGCATCGCTTTTAAGCGATAGCGCAATACGGGTCCTTGCTATATCTAAGTCTATGAGTTTGGCTTGAACTTTTTGTCCAATTTTTAAAATTTGCAGAGGATCACTGACAAACTTATTGGCCATTTGTGAAATATGTATCAGTCCGTTTTCTTTAATTCCAATGTCCACAAATGCTCCGAACTGAGTGATGTTCGTGACGATTCCTGGGTAGACCACCCCCAATTTTAGATCCTCCATGGATTTGATGTTTTTATAAAACTCAAAAGCTTTAAACTCGGTTCGTGGATCTTGCCCTGGGGATCTTAAGCCTTTAACGACATCAGCATGGGTGAATGGACCCATCTTAGTTTTAAGTTCGTTGTCGTTTTCAAATTTTAGAATGAGTTCTGTTTTTTGAATGAGATCCTCAATGGATATTTTATTTTCAGAACACCACTGCTCAATCATGGGGTAGCTTTCAGGATGTATGAAGCTACTGTCCAGGGGGTTCTCTCCACCATGTATTCTTAAAAAACCTGTGGCCTGCTCAAAAACTTTTGGGGTAAACCTTGAAACCTTAAGGAGTTCTTGTCTATTTTTAAAACCCCCATTTTTTAGGCGCAGCTTTATAATATTTTTAGCTAAGCTAGAGTTCACACCAGAGATGTGTGATAACAGCGGAGCACTGGCCGTGTTTAAATCCACCCCGACATGGTGAACACAGGACTCAACCACTTGGGCTAAAGAGTGTTTGAGTTTAGTGGGGTTCACATCATGTTGATACTGGCCAACGCCAATAGATTTAGGATCAATTTTTACAAGCTCGGCCAAGGGGTCTTGAAAGCGCCTAGCAATACTGATGGCCCCTCGGACTGTGACATCTTTATCTGGGAACTCTTCCCGGGCGATAGCGCTTGCAGAGTAAATACTAGCCCCATCTTCATTAACAAGCACGGCTTTCACCTTACCCGAGGAAACATCATCAATGTTTTGATTTAAAAACTCTAAGGTCTCTCGGCCAAAAGTTCCATTGCCCACAGCAATATGTGTGAGCGCATATTTTTGAATGAGCGTTTTTAATATCAGTTTGGCTTTTTCAGAGGTGTTTGGAGTATGAAGGTATATAACATCATCACCCCTAAAGTTTCCATTTTTATCAATGACGGCGAGTTTGCAGCCTGTGCGGATTCCTGGATCAATCCCGAGCACTGGTTTTTGGCCAAGGTAAGATTGGAGAAGTAAGCTTTTTAAGTTCACACCAAAAATACTAATGGCGGCCTCATCGCTAAGTTTTTTTAATTCAGATTTGATTTCAAGGCTCAGGCTACTATGAATGTAAACCGTATAGGCTCTTGAGAGACATTTTTTTATGAGTTCTGCACAGCCTAGAGTATTGAAATTTGGAAAGCATTTTTTTTGGATATACTCTAGGGCTTCGTTTTTATCATATGTAATATCGGCTTTGAGGACTTTTTCTAAAAGTCCACGCCTTATGGCAAGGTAACGGTAGCTGTACTTGCTGAGTTTAAGCTCAGAGATTTTCTGTGTGAACTCAAAATAGTCTTTGTATTTTAAATGAGTGTCAATTTTGTTACCGTCTTTTCTCAAACTCGATGTGAGCTGGGCCTGTTGCCAAAAGGCTTGGCGGAAATGCTCTTTGACTTCAGTATTTCGAGCCACCTCATCAACAATAATGTGTGAGGCCCCTGCTAAGGCTTCATCAAAATTTGTAATTTTAAGTTTAGGGTTAATATAGGTTGAAGCATGTTCTTGCTCTAGGGCTTTTGGGTCTAGGTGAGTTGTTTTAATTATTTTGGATAAGGGCTCTAGACCTTGTTCCTGAGCTGTTTGAGCTTTTGTTTTTTGCTTGGATTTAAACGGGGCATAAAGATCTTCCAGTTGAATCAATGTCTGAGCGGCCAGAATGTTTTTTTCTAAACCCGGATCGAGTTGGTTTTGTTCATTGAGAGTTTTTAAAATAAAATCTCTTCTTTTTTGAAGATCAACGCAATCATTATAGGTGTCTAATGTTTTTATGAGCTCAATGTCTTCAAGCCCATGAGTGTTTTCTTTTCTGTATCGAGCCACAAAGGGGATGCTGCATTTTTCTTCAATTAAGAGTTTAAGTGCAGCTTGGATTTGTGAGGATTTAAAAGGCAAAGCTTTTTGAGTGAGTGCCACGGCAGCCAGGTCAAGTTCAGACATCATTATCCTTTGTTTAGTGCGATCCTATAAAGCTTTCATTTTGAGTCAACTCGATTTAAAGTCATATTCTTAAAACGTCAGCTCATTTTTTAGCTTAAGGATAGAGGTTCTACAATGAAAAAGCTTGTATTAATTCGAGGTCTGGGGCGCGACAGCAGACATTGGGGGCCGCTATTAGAAGAGCTTAAGCAGGCTTTGCCTCAGCTTGAGATCTTGTGTTTAGACCTTTTAGGCTTTGGCTCTAAGGCGGAAAAGAAAACTCCACTAGATATCTCTGAAATGACCGAGGACCTTCTGAGTGAGTTACCTAAAGACCCTGTGCACATCATTGGGCTTTCCCTTGGTGGAATGGTGGTCATGGATTTGGTAGATCGTTATCCGGATCGAGTGGATAAGTATATAATCATGAACAGCAGTTTAAAGTCTTTAAGCCCTCCATGGGAGAGGTTTAAGTTTAACCTTATTGCGCCTACGTTAAAGCAGCTCATATATTCTACACCAGAAGACATTGAGAAACTGATTATAGATACAGTTTTTTCAGATCCGACCTCTGACAAAGCAGAAGCCTTAGACCTTTGGACTGAGATCCAAGTCCAGTCCCCAATTTCTAAAATTGCCTTTTTACGCCAACTCTATGCGGCTTCTAGATACACTGGACCTAAAAAATTAAGAGCCACAGGGCTTATCTTGACTGGAGAAAAAGACAAGCTCGTATCCTCAAACTGTTCTCTGAGAATTGCAGAGCATTATAATTTAGAGCTAAGGGTCAATCCTAAATCGGGTCATGATCCCTTGGATGCTCCAGTTTGGTTCGTTGACAAGGTGAGTGGGTTCTTTAGTTAAACTGCTGTCCACTTACCAGTAGGTAGTGAGCCTATTGTGTATTGGCCTATGCGTATGCGCCTGAGGTCTTTTACTTGAAGACCCACCAGGGCACACATCCTACGGATTTGGCGTTTTTTACCTTCTTTCAGCACTATATCGAGCTCGAACTTACCTACTTGTGTGACGAGAGCCTGTTTTAGTTTTTGGCCGTCTATAAATAACCCGTAACAAAGTTTTTGAAGTTTATCTGATGTGATATCCCCTGTGACTTTCACTCGGTATTGTTTTTCTACTCTGGAGTTTTCACCAATAATTTTTTTAACTAAAACAGGATCTTCTGTGAATAAAAGCAGCCCATGAGAATCCTGATCCAAACGTCCACAGACAGAGAGATGCAAGGCCTGAAGCTGGCTAAAATCAGGTGAGCTTAAAGCGCCATCATGGTATGAACTCTCTTTGATGAGCTCATAAGCACTGTCGTAGTTAGGGTCGTTAGGCATGGACACATAGCCTGTGGGTTTGTTGAGCATAAGTGTAAGCTTGGGTTTTTGAAAAGCCTTAGCGGAGATGGAGATCTGATCTTTTTCTGAAACCCTTGCCCCCATTTCAGTGACGATTTTTTTATTTACTTTCACCCAGGATTTTTTAATCCATTCATCAGCTTGTCTTCTAGATGTGATGTTCTTGATGCTTAAAAGTTGGTTGAGTCTCAATTTGTCTTCTTCGAAAATGAGTTTTTGGACTTAAAATATTTTTTTTGGATTTCAGAATAATTTTTGTTCATATTGAATTTTGAAGATTCTCTACTTATTTCCATAATAATAAGCCTTTGCTGACGGATAGCCCAAATCTAAACCGGCTTTAATACGTGGGTCATATGGGTAGATTTTTTTTAGGCGCTCAAGCTCTTTAAGAGCGCAAAGGTTAGCCTCATTTTCTACACGTCTTCCAGTACTTTCGCCTGTTCCATAATGAAGTACCGCATGACAACATTCATGAAAAAAGGCAAACTCTAGTCGCCCGTTATTTTTGGAGAAAGCTTCAGGGTCTAATGAAACTAAGTTTTCAGACCCATAACCTGAATCGCTTTGACGTGCATCAATGCGTTGACCTGTATGCTGACTTATAAGAACACCTATTTTAAACTTTAGGTTTTGTGCTTGTGAACATAGGGGTTTAGCCAATTCATAGAGCTGTCTAAGCTGAGGGTAAAGATAGCTATACTCTGCGCTTTCAGGTTTTAGCTTTGCTGTAAAGTCACTAGAGTTAAGTTGTTGGTAAGCTGGTGGAAAGCTCTGTGCAGGTGGGGTATATGGAGCGGTATATGATCCATAATGTGTTGTTGTTTGAGCGTTGACAGCAATGCCCGTGCCTAAGAAGAAAAAACACAAAATTATTATATTTAGGTTTCTCATTTTAAATACCCCAAAAATGGCTCATCAGTTGTTTGTTGCGTGGACGTCCGTTTATATTTGAAACTTTTTGGAAAGTAAAGGCTTCAAAACAATGCGCAGAATCAACTTTTTAATAAAATGCCACCATCGACAGGAAGCTTCACACCGGTGATCCAAAGGTCTTTTTGCTCCACGAAGTGTCTTACGCTTTGTGCTATATCCTGAACTCGGCCCATGCGACCTAATGGTTGAATCCCGTTAAGTTCATTTCGTTGAGCTTTATCTTGAGTTTTAAAAAAGGGATGAATAGGGGTTTCAACGAGCCCTGGACAGATGCAGTTCACAGGAATGTTTTCTGGTGCTAGCTCAAGGGCCAAGCACTCAGTCCAATTGCACATGGCCGCTTTTGCGGCAGAGTAAGCTGAGGTGTCTTCAATGGGACGAATCCCTAAGGTGGAAGAGATATTTAAAATCTGTTTACTCTTAATATGCTTGCTGGCCGGTAAAAAACATTGTGTGAGCCTCAAAGCACTATAAAGATTATGGTTGAGGGCATGCTCCCAATCTTTGATCTCAGTCTTCACGAAGGTCTCTCTTTTTACAGAGCCTGCATTATTTATGAGAACGGCTTGTTCAATAGAAGAGGAGCTCAAAAAACCTGTGATTTGTGCTTTGAAGGCGTCACTTAAATCTAAGGACAGATCTCCAGTAAGGCATTGGGCCTCTGACTGAAGCTGTGATTTCGTTTTCTCTAGTCGCTCTAAATTTCGTCCAAGTATGAGAAGTTTAAATCCGTGTTTAGAAAGCTCGATGGCGATTTCTTGTCCAATGCCTGAACTTGCTCCAGAGATAACAGCTACTTTGTCCATATTTATTCCCCGTTTTTTTGTAAACCAGATAAATCTAATTGGTCCATAGGATTAATGAACCAGTTTTTAAAATCATTATGAGTCAGATGATAAGTGATGTAGTGCCCTAGAGGTATACGCGAGAAGCTGTCTCTAAGAAGTATTAGGCTTTCCGTACACAAAGTTTTTTCAAGATTCATATCCTTCGAAGTTTCGAGTTTTTGGAGGCTGTTGTTAAAAAGTGCAGACTTTTGGGCAAGGTAAGTCAGAGGAGAGTCTTTGTGGAATAATTCTAAAGCCCCATGGCAGCTATATCTTTGAGGGTAGATGGATTTGCGAAACACATCATACTTTTTGTTTTTAAGCGCACTCATAAACACTCCGGGTTCTAGGGAGTGGATTTCAAATTTCACACCTAAATGTTTTTTCCACTGAAAGGCCACCCACTCCATTCCACGTTTGAGATCTTCACCCCCTGAGAATGCGAGATGATAAGTTCTGTTTTTAATTTCATCAGACAAGCTCTCAAATAGGAGCTTTGCTTTTTTTGGCGCAAAGTTTAAGCAGAGGTCTGAGTTATAAAATTCCTTTGGAAGGTTCGGGCAACCAGGAAGCCCTTCACTTTTATAAAGAGACTGGAGCTTTCTGTAATCCAGGGCATAGCTCAAAGCTTGTCTTAGGGGTTTGGAGCTCATGGAGTCAGAAACAAAAAGCAAGCTGTCTAATCGAAATTGTTTCGTTTTTTTATAAGGGTATTTTTTTAACAAATGAAACTCGGTCGTCATAAGTTGTCTCATTATAGAAAGTTTTTGGCTTTTAAATAAATCTAGTGCGGTATTTTCACTTTCAATAAAGTAAATTTGTACCGTTGGTTGATTTTTGACTTTGTTGTAGGGATGAGGAGATAAAATCAAAGAGCTAGGAGTTTGTTTTGAGACTTGAAATGCACCGCTATAGCCTATGTGATCTGAAGTCTGAAAAGGAATAAGAGAAAGGTGAGTGAGTTTGTTGATAAATTCAGCATCCTCATTTTTAAATATAAATCTGAGTTCTGTTTCAGAGAAAGCTTCAATTTTTAAATGCGCAGCCTTATGATTTTTAAAGGCATTTTCAAAGCCTGCTATGTTTTTAAGGAGATAAACAAAAGGATTGGGGGATTCAGGTTTAAATAAGTTATGCATCCCTCGCACATAATCTTGAGCTACAACTTTTTTTCCATTAGAAAAGTAAAAATTTTTCAATCGGCACCTTAATTCTAAGGAGGTATTCCATGTGCAGCTTTGAGCCCCGTAAGCTGTAGTTTTTCCTTGTTCGTTAATTTTCATTAAGGGGCGATATAAATTGTTAAGAAGGGTCTTTGCACCAACACCTCTAGAGTTTTGAGGGTTTAGGCTTTTGATGGACTTCATAAGGTGAAAAGAAAACACATCTTGAAGAGTTTCTTCTCTTTTTTTGCAAGAAAAATTAA
>CALGWV010000002.1 GCA_937936325.1 uncultured Bdellovibrionales bacterium
TTTCTGTGGAAGTGATTTTTTAGTTAAATTTGATGCGTGAGCCTGAAAGACTAGCCATAGCTATTTTGAAGGCGATCAAATTAAATTTAACAAAAAAGCGCTCCACAGAAACAGGGAAAACCTAAGTATGTTCAGTATAACCTCGTAGTTGACTAAAATAGGTGATATTTAAAGACTTCTCAAGTTCAATTCTCTCTAGGTTTTTCGGTTAATATGATCCTTTGTGTATGGGTCAGTTTTAGCGAGGTTGTTTAAATGAGCTTTTCTCTTCATGGCGTTATAGATAGACGCATTCTGATCAATTACTCCATTGATCCTGATTGTGTCAAAAGAATCATTCCAGATACTTTCTCTGTGCAGCTTGTAAAAGCTAAAGTCATTGGAGGTATCTGCCTCATACGTTTAAAAAGTATGAATTTATATAAAGGGGCATCTTGGGGAGTTTCATCTGAAAATGCAGCTCACAGGTTTGGAGTTCTCATGGATGGAAAGCCTGCCGTCTATGTGCAAAGGCGTGACACCTCATCACCACTCATGATTTTAGGGTCTTTTTTGACCCCTACACGGCCAAGCTTATCCAAGTTTAGTATAAATGAAGGAGAGGGGCATTTCGACATTCAAGCTTCGGGTCCAGGGGCGAGTTTTCATTATAAAGGGCGAGTGGGCTCACAGTTTCCAAAAGCCTCTGTGTTTACTGATCTACAAGAATGCTCCGATTTTTTTAGATTGGGACAAGGTGGATATTCGAAAACAAAAAACAAAAAAAAATGGGAAAAAGCCTCTCTTTTAACAGACTCTTGGTCTGTTAAAAGACTTGAAACACTTCACATTAAATCTTCGTTTTTTGATAATCAAAACCTATTTCCAGAAGGGTCTATAGAATTCGATAATGCTTTGCTCATGGAGAATATAAAACACACTTGGAGACTCAATATAGAAAATACTTCAAATTCTTCAGTCATATTATCTTGAGATGAGCTGTAAAGCTCACCAAATCTCGTCTAATCATATAAATATGAAAAAAAATATACTCTCATTTCTTCTTGTTTCTTTAGGTTGTTCATTGGCTCAGTCTCTGCGACTGTGTGTTGCACACCATTTATCAAATCTAAAAAAACCACCCGGTGCTCTTCTTCTTGTGGGAGTCCTAGCTTCTAGTAAAGAAAATAATAGTAAGAATGGCAAAGGCGTGAAAATACTTTCTGTTGGAGAGGTTCCTAAACTTTTAGATAAAAGTAAGAAGAGACAGTTATGTATTTTAAGAAACCATGACGGCAGCTGCTCTGATGTTCATGTTTTTAAACATATCAAGAATAAAAAAAGAGTTTATCAAAAGCTTTTCAGCTTTGCTCAATTAAAAAAGAATACAATACTAAAGGCTCTTTTAAGAGATGCTCTGCACTGGGAATATATAAGGTCTCCAGAGCAAGCTGCACGCATTTTAGAGAGAGTCTTTATTTTAGACAATTATACGTATGAGCTCTATATGTGGTATCAAAAGAATTTCTTAGACATTCCTTGGTTGAACCGTTTCAAAGAACCACTCTAAATCGGAAAGAACCGAACCAACCTAGTGTTGTAAATGGTGCCCGAGGCCAGACTTGAACTGGCACGACCGATAAAGGTCGCAGGATTTTAAGTCCTGTGCGTCTACCAATTTCGCCACTCGGGCAATAAGTGAGTGCTGGATAATATCTAGGTGGTAGAATTCCTATTTGACTAATCTAGTCGTAAGCTTAATAAAGAGTCAATATGCTCAAAGTTTAAATTTGTTTTTTGGAGACCCCAATATGTCATTTTGGATTGATACCCACACCCACTTTAAAATGTTAGAGATCACAAACGTTGAAGCCATTGCCCAGGCCCAAGCCCAAAACGTTCAAGCCTTTATCAATATTGGGACCTGCATGGACGATCTTAAAGAAGTCTTAGAATTAGCTCAAGCCTATGAGTTTATGGGATGCACCCTTGGGGTTCATCCTCATGATGCGGAAGCCTTTGGTGATGCTCGTGATTTTATTTTAGATCATGCCAAAGATTCAAGTGTAGTGGCACTAGGCGAGATGGGACTGGATTACTATTATGAGCACTCTGATCGTGAGACACAAAAAAAAGTTTTTGAAGAGCAGCTCCAAATGTCTATAGATTTTGGTTTACCAGTTGAGATTCATACCCGCGACGCTGAAGAAGACACCTTGGATATTTTACGGAGTTTCTCAGGGAAGGTGAAAGGCCTGATCCACTGTTTTACAGGAACTCAACGACTTGCTGATGAAGTCTTAAAGCTCGGAATGAACATTTCAATCAGTGGTGTGGTGACTTTTAAAAAAGCGGAGGCCTTAAGAGATGTGGTCAAAAGCTTGCCCCTTGATCGAATCCACATTGAGACAGACGCCCCATTTCTAACCCCAACGCCCCACCGCGGACGCAAGAACCAACCCGCCTATGTGATCCATACGGCGGAATATATAGGGCAGCTCCTAGGTCTGGAGCTCGATGAGCTTCAAGCCCAGTTATTGATGAATTCTAAAAAAATGTTTCCCAGGTTTAAGTTCATTCAAAACGCCTAGACAAATCCAACTTAAGCATTAAGATGTCCTTTTAAATGAGGAGAAATGATGCCTAAATTAAAAGTCGGTATAAATGGTCTTGGACGCATTGGTCGTCAAGTTTTGAGACAAGCTTTTGGCGAGCTGGATATTGTGGGTATTAATGGTGTCGGAAGGCCAGAAAGCCTGGCCCACCTTTTAAAGTATGATTCTGTTCACGGCATTTGGGATCAAGATGTTTCTATCGGGGAAAATGCTCTTAAGATCGGAGACCGTAATATAAAGTTATCTTCAACAAGAGACCCGAAAGAAATTCCATGGGAACAGTGGGGCGTGGATGTGGTGCTGGAATGCACTGGGGTTTTTAAGTCCAAGGCTGAACTCCAGTCCCACTTAGATGCTGGAGCTAAATATGTCTTTGTCTCAGCACCTGCGCCGGGTGCTGATTTTACTTTGGTTTATGGAGTGAATCATCAGGAATTTGATATAGAAAAACATAAAACATTAAGTAATGCCTCGTGTACGACCAATTGTTTAGCCCCTATTGTGTCTGTGGTTTTAAAAGAGTTTGGTTTGGAGAAAGCCATGATGACCACCGTTCATTCCTATACCAATGATCAAAGAATTTTAGATTCTAACCATAAAGACTTAAGAAGGGCTCGGGCCGCGGGTGTCTCCATGATTCCAACGACTACGGGTGCTGCAAAAGCCTTGGGTTCCATATTCCCTGAAGTTCAGGGTAGAGTCGATGGGATGGCCATTCGAGTGCCTACGCCGAATGTCTCTTTACTTGATTTTACTTTTGAAAGCCAAAAAAAAGTTTCAGTTAAAGAAATCAATGATGTTCTGACTCGATACTCTGAAAATGAGTTCAAGGGGGTCCTTGGAGTTGAAGCTTTACCTCTTGTGAGCCAAGATTTTATGGGTCGCACTGAAAGTTCAATTATAGACCTGCACTCCACTATGGTTTTATCAGACACTTTAGTGAAGATCGTTTCTTGGTATGATAATGAAGCCGGATTCTCAAGCCGTATGGTCGATATGATTCAATATATGGAAAAACAATAAAATGATTAAAAATCTCACCCAGCTTAAGGTCGAAGATCAAAGAGTCTTTTTACGTTTAGACCTCAATGTTCCCATGGACAGCCAAGGCCATATAACTGATGACCGACGTATTCAAGAAGCCATACCCACAATTAAATACCTGCTAGAAAAAAAGGCCCGTATTATAATTGGCGCACATCTTGGACGTCCTAAAGGAACTTTTCAAGAAAAGCTTTCCATGAAACCCGTGGGAGAGCGTTTGGCTGAGCTTCTTGAAAAAGAAGTTTTGTTAGTGGATGAGGTCGATAGTGATGCTCCAAAAGCTTTATTCTTGGGGCTTAAAAGTAATAAAATTTTGTTATTAGAGAATCTTAGATTTCATAAAGATGAAGTTCTAAATGAAACCAGTTTGGCGAACAGTATCAAATCTTACACTGATGTTTATGTGAACGATGCCTTTGGTTCGTCCCATCGTGAACACACGAGCCTCCATGCTTTGCCTCGGCTTTATACGGAGCGTGGTATGGGTTTGCTCATTCAAAAAGAACTACATTCTTTAGAAGCTTTATTCAATGAACCTGCCAAGCCTTTTTATATTGTTATGGGTGGGGCAAAGATAGCTCAAAAAATCCCTACCATTGAGCAGCTTATGAGTCATGCTGATGGTTTTATCATTGGTGGAGCCATGGCTTATACTTTTTTAAAAGCTAGGGGTGAAAAAGTTGGAAAGTCTCTAGTTGAAAAGAGTCAGCTAAGATATGTCACTGAGCTCATGAATCGTCTCCATGCCAAGGGGAAAACTCTTTTGTTGCCAGAAGATCATATCGTCTCTAAAGATTTCTCCGGTCAGTTGGGAGCTCATGTCACGCGTAAAATCGCCGATGATGAGCTGGCATTGGATATAGGGCCGGGAACTATTGAAAAATATACTTCACAGCTTAAAGAAGCTAAAACCGTTTTATGGAATGGACCAATGGGTGTGTTTGAAAACCCAAAGTTTGCTAGAGGAACCCAAGCCGTGTGTCAGGCTATAAGTGAGAATACAGGATTTACAGTTGTCGGTGGCGGGGATTCTGCGGCGGCTGCACTGAAGTTTGAAGGTGAGTTTTCTCATGTCTCTACAGGTGGCGGAGCTTGTCTGGAGTATCTTGAGAAGCGCTCATTACCAGGGGTCGACATCTTAAAACCCACGAAAAAAGAAATTGCCGGGCAGCAAAGGGTTGAGTGGGTTTCAGAGGAATACCAAGACCTTGAAGATGAGTTTCCTCAAAATGAGGATAGAGCTGAGAGAACTTTCACACGAAAAGACTCATGAGCATCCAATATAACCCATTGCTGATCTGATTGCATTTTTCTAAAAGAGAAATCACATTCTAAAATATGCAATCAGATCAGCAATTAAATTTTTTGTTCAGAGCATGCGTTCAAGTCTGTGTCTACATATGTGAATTGGTAAACTTCAGAGGTTTCAGAAGGTTTGGAATCTTTTGTTATTAAATCGTCTGAGGAGATTACTTTCACAACAAAATAATATCTACAATAATAAGTCGTTGGATCTTGTTCTGGCCCTTCTGGCAAAAGGCTAAAACTTGTTGATAAAGTATAAGTATCCTCCAAAGTCGCTGACTTAGAAAAGCTATGAATTGAAAAAGAGATCACTTTGTTTGGATCAAATCTTATTATATAGCCATTTAAAATAAATGTGGGATCTTCAGATTTAAGCCTCAAGAAAGGGTTGATTTGAGACATAAAATGCTTGTTTTCTAATAAAGATTTGAGAATGAGATTTTTAGAACTGAAGGAATTATCAAGTTCGGGTTGATTAGCAAGAGATAGAGTTGTGAGCATTAAGATGCTGCTAAGAATAAGAATACTTTTTAGTGTCATTATACTCCATTTCAGCAAATTATTAACTTAAACGTCACTTAATTGTAAAGAGTAAGAATTAAATACGAAAGTCATATGATTCTAAATATCACCAGGCTTTTGATTAAAACCCTGGAAATCATTTCTAAAGAGGATTTTAATAAATAAAAGCAACTCCAACTCCAACTGACAAGGATTTAATTTTTCTTATCAGCTGTAATTACGTGTTTAACACATGAGTAAGTTTGTATAGTAAACCTATATGTAGATGGTGATTCATAAACTTTAGTGCTATCCATTAAATTTGTTGTTTGTGCTGGGACCACGGGTATTTTTTTAAAAGTTTTATTAATTTTTCTAAAAGCTCGTGGAATAACACTGGCATAAACATCAAATTTACATGAATACTCTACCTGATTGCTTTTTTGAAAGTGAAGGGAAGTTTTTGTTGTTAGAGTAAATCGATTATTAGTAATTTTCGTGAAGTCTACATACTGAAAACCTTGGATTAGGTTAATGGGTATCGGATCTTCATCAGTGTCTAGAAGGGGTGCTATATAATCGATTGAATTAGCCTTGAAAGGGTCAATTTGATTTATGAGATTTACGTCTTGAAAAGCAGCGATAAGCATTGGATCTATAGTGATAGGTTCTGCAAAAGCGGGTGATGCAAAACCACACATTAAAATTGTCAATAAAAAATTTTTCACAATTGAGGTCTCCTTTTAATTTATCAATCAGGTCAAGATATCTAATAAAATTAAGCATTAAAAGCTTTGACTGGACGCATGAGTAAAATTTAAAATCTTTAAAACTGATCAAGTCGTCGTTATTTGCTAAATACTAGAAAGTAAAAAAATAATCTTTGCGGAAATTGAGATTTACCTTTACAGAAGCTAAAGAGAATTCTTTTTTTTCTAAAATTTATTTATCAGTTTGAAGGCAGTACTCACATCAGGCCTAAATTTAAATTGGGTCTGATGTATAAACAGAAAACTATGATATCACAGGTTAAGCCTCTACACATGAAGACTCATTTTGGATGATGCTAAATCTATACCATTTTCCGCGATCTGGGACTTCAATATGTTGAGTTCTCTGTAAGCTATCTGTTTGCGCGTGTACAACAGTTCCGTCATCATTCATATTAGCTTGGTTGGTCAGTTACAGTTCTGCCAATTCTGCGTTGACCTGGGATCACAGTCGCTTTCAGATGATAGTTGCAAGAGAAGACTTGGGGGGAACTGAAAGAGTCTTCAGGCAATAAACTGATAACAGTATTAAGTTAATAGTTTCGTGTAAATTCTATTTTTAAAAAATTTTCTATAGAAAAAGATCTTACAGATTCCACTGACAAAGAGTGAGTCTTTTTATTCATTTTAAAATTAAATTGATCATCTTCAGTAAGAAAAGGATTAATCTGGCCCATAATTTTTTTGTTAGATAAAAGCGCTTTGAGGACAGGGTTTTGGGAACTAAAAGAATCTTTGGTATTTTCTTTCCGACATTGATCATGGGATGAGTCAAAAATAATAGATAAAGTAAAACTGCATTAAACTCCTGACTAAAGAGGGGTGAAAAATGTTAAAAGCCGAAGACGTGACATCAAAAAGATTAGATCACCATGGGATTGTATCTTCAGTAATCCAAGATTTAGGAATTATAGAATACATAGACAAAGAACTAGAGACAGGAGAGGAGGAAGTCACATCTGGAGAAGCAGTAGCGGCAATGATTATAAACGGTTTGGGGTTTTCAGATCGCCCTTTGAGCTTAACGCCACAATTTTTTGAACAGCTTCCACTTGAGCAGTTATTTGGTCGCAAAATAGAGTCCTCGCAGTTGAACCGTCATAAATTGGGAAGAACCTTAGACAAGCTTTACGAAGCCGATGTGAACATTTTATTTTCAAAACTAGCAGAGCAAGTTGCTGATCAAGAAGAAATTGATAGGAAGAAGCAAGTTAATGATACGACCACGTTTTCTGTAACAGGAGACCGTTACAACGAATTAATAATAACGAAGAAGACGATGAGGCCAAGCATGTCGTAGAAGTTACGAAGGGCTACTCCAAAGACCATAGGCCTGATTTAAATCAAATCATCCATGAGCTTGTCGTCACAAACGACGGTGGTTTTCCACTGCATATGAAGAGCCATTCTGGCAACGAGTCTGATTCTAAAGTATTTAAAGATAGGATGAGAGAACTTCAAGATCATTTTAATATGGATACAGATCGAATCTGGATTGCTGACTCAAAACTATACTCAAAAGATATTATTGAAGGGCATAAACAAATTCGGTTTTTAACTCGTGTTCCAGCAAGTTTGAAGCTGTGCAAAGACATGATTGAAGATTCTGTGAGCTTAAGTCAGTGGAAGCAAACTCAGTGTGATAAGACGTTTTACCGTGAGCTTGAGCAAGAGCATTATGGACACAAGCAAAAGTGGGTGGTTTGTTATAGTACAGAAGGGCTCAATCGATCTTCGAAAACCCTTTTAAGACAAGCTCAAAAGCAAAGAGTGGAGCTTGAAAAAAAGATTTTTCACCTCCAGGCAGAGAGGTACTCTTGCGAAAAAGACGCCGAGGCAAAGGCTGAGGAGTTGATTAAAAAGTCTGGAAAATATCAAAAACTGACTCTGGAAGAGATCAAAAAAGTCCCATGCTATGAGAGTTCAGGGCGCCCTAAAGCGGGAGTTGAAGCAGATCACTATAAATATCAAGTCATTTTAAAATGTGAAAACGTTCCGCTAGAAATTCAAGCGCACGAAAAAGCCTGTTTTGTTTTAGCCACTTCAGTATTAGAGTTAGAGGCAGAAGAGGTTATAAAAACCTACAAACAACAAGGACAAGTTGAGCTTGGTTTTAGGTTCATGAAAGATCCCTATTTTTTTACTAGCTCATTGTATTTAAAAAGCCCCAAAAGAATTGCTGCGCTACTGATGATTATGACGCTATCGTTGATGGTCTATACTGTGGCCCAACGAAGGTTAAGGCGAGCATTGGAAAAACATGGTGATACGATCATGAACCAAGTTGGTAAACCCACCCGGACACCAACGATGAAGTGGGTCTTTCAAATGTTTTTTGGAGTGAACCTGATAGAAATAAGATTCAAAAAAGTTAAAAATACAGTCATTCAGGGCCTCTCAGAGGTCCATTTTAAAATCTTGAAATACATTTCAGCAGGGGCTTTGAGGGCTTACACCCTCCAAGATCCCATTGCGTGATCAATGTCGGGTAGTTGAGAATTTTGTAGCTTTTCTAAGCTCTCCTTATCGAGCAAATCCATAAAGGTGCTGCGATTGAGTTTAAGTGCTTGGATTTGTTCTTGAGTTTCTGTCCTCTGAGCCCAAATAGGAGGTAGAGGTAAAGTCAGTATTAATATATTTAAGATAAAAAATCTCATTAGCATCCCTTTTTGTAACTTAAGCCTATAAGCAAAAATTAAAATTTCAAAAGCTTTGACGTTTAGCGTTATAGCAAGCTAACGAGAACTAAACTTTAATCGTTAAAAGCTTCGAGATTGCCGGCTAGAAGCTCAGAGAAGACTTTTCCACCTTCAATTCTTTCGAGGATAATTTTAATGATTGCCGTCAGTGGGACAGCTAAAAAAGCTCCCGCCAGACCCCAGATCAGACTCCAAAACATGAGTGATATGAGTATGACGATAGGATGAAGTTTAAGCTTTTGCCCGAAGAGTTTAGGCTCTACAAGGCTCCCCATAAAAATCTGAAAACTTCCTGGTACCAGTAGAACCAATAAAATAGGAGTGAGGGAATCAAACTGAATCAAAGCCATTGGCAGAGGTAAAAGCGTGGCAATGATGGATCCCACTGTAGGAATAAAGTTGAGGAAAAAAGCCAAGATGGCAAAACAGTGGGCATAACCAAGACCTATAAGTTTGAAAGAGACATACACTACTATGGCTGTCACAACAGAAATCATGAATTTTAAAAAAAGATAGCGTCTGATCTTTTGATCCACTTCCATAAGCAAGCTGCTTTTACTTTGGATCTGAAAATTCGTTCCCATCAGTAAGAACAGTAAAAATATAAGAACTAAAGAAGACGTGCTAAAGATATGCAAAACTCCAAACCCAGCTCCGCTGAGCATATTAGCTAAAGGAAGTTTTTTATAAGCTTCTAAAGGCTCAACAGGTTGTATTGGAAGGCCACGCTCAATGAGCTGATTTTGAATTTTATTAAAAACAGCAACAAGGTTTTCCTGATATTCGCTGAGAGCTGTAAAGATGTCTCTAAAAGTCCAACCCACAAAAAACAGACCCAGCCAAAGTATGATGACAGCAAGAAAAAATGTGCAACTCAAGGCGAGCGTTTTTGGAAACTTAAATTGTTTATGAAGATGAAGCAAAACAGGTAGGAGTGTGAGGTAAGCAAAGCAACTGATGACAAATGGGACCATGATGCTTTTTGTGTAAATCAGCACAAAAGCGCAGGCAATCACAGCTAATATGTTCATGGCCATATGACTTAAATTTAAAGAAGGGGTAAAATTTTTCATAACTTTATTTTGAGTTTTATTTTATCTATATACAAGTTGTATTGGATTTAAAATTGATAAGGAATCTAAACTATATGAAATTCGATTTTATAAATAATGATGGAGAAACTCTTTCCGGACGACTGGAGTTACCAGCAGGTATCCCAAGAGCCTTTGCTCTTTTTGCCCATTGTTTTACCTGTTCTAAAGATATTATTGCTGCAAATGTCATTGCAAAATCTTTAACTCGTCAAAATATTGGTGTGCTACGCTTTGATTTTACAGGTCTAGGAAATAGCGAAGGAGATTTTGCCAATACTAACTTTTCTTCAAATGTTCAAGATCTGATTTCAGCATGTAAATATTTGGGAAAAGAGTTTAAACACCCAGAAATTTTAATAGGACATAGTTTAGGTGGAGCTGCGGTACTAAAAGCAGCAACCTTCTTAGATCATGTCAAAGCTATTGTTACAATCGGAGCTCCAAGCTGTGTAAACCATGTCGAGCACCTCTTTGAACAAGATTTAAAAAACATAGAGAAACTTGGACATGCCGAAGTAAATTTAGCTGGAAGAAAGTTTACAATAAAGAAACAGTTCATAGATGACATTAAAGAAGTCGATATTCTCAAAGGGGTAAAGAACTTTAAGAAAGCACTGCTTGTCATGCATTCCCCTACGGATAATACAGTTTCAATTGATCATGCTTCGAAAATCTTTAGTGAGGCTAAGCATCCAAAAAGTTTTGTGAGTTTAGACAAAGCAGATCACCTATTACTTAATCGAGAAGACGCTAGCTATGCAGGGGCTGTAATAGGGGCGTGGGTGCAGAAATATATTTCCAAAAGCATGAAAATCTCGGATTCTATATTAGAAAATACAGTAGTTGTTCAAAGTAGAAACAACTTTAAATTTACTCAAGATATTTATACTAAGGACCACCATATAGTTGCAGATGAACCCAAGTCCGTTAAAGGTAATCATTTGGGTATGAACCCTTATGATTTAGTTTTGGCAGGGTTAGGCGCGTGTACATCAATGACGATAAAAATGTATGCTGAACGTAAGGGTCTTTTGGTAGATAAAATAGCTGTTGAGCTGAGCCATGAAAAAGTCCACTCTCAAGATTGTGTCGAATGCGATAATAAGGTTGAGACTATAGATATTATTAGTAAAAAAATTACAATTGACGGGACTATAACTCCAGAAGAGAAAAAACGACTTTATGAGGTAGCAGAAAAATGCCCGGTAAATAAGACATTACAATCACATGTTAAAATTGAAAGTATAACCTAGATCCGCGAATAAGAGGCGGTGAAAACCCATGAAACGCCCTCTCCCAGCGTCGTGCTCAAAATGTTATCTTTCACCGTACAGGTGAGTACGATTCAAGAGAAAATTTCTGCGCTAGACACTGCTGAAGCACGTTTGAGGGGTTTTCCTCGCCGCTTATCCGCGAATCTAGGTCTAAATGAGTAGAAGGCCTCAAACTAAAAAATTGGTTGTGTGTCCGCAGGAAAAATCGTTCAAACAACGAAACGCTAACAAACATATAACAAGGTAGGGGGTTACAGTTTCCACAAAATATCAAGTTTATTTCCGATAAAGAGATTGAGAGAGCTTTCTAGATTTAAAGCTAAAGAGAAGCGCGCAGTGCGTATCTTGTTGTGCGATATGTAAACATAGCGCATTCCATGAGATGACCTGCGGCCGCAAACGCGCTTTAAATCTAGAGGGCTCTCTCATTTTCTTTTCTGGAAAACATTCTAAATATTTACATATAGTCTTCAAGCGGCGGGCAGCTGCAACTTAAGTTACGGTCTCCATAAACGTTATCTACTCTGCTTACGGCAGGCCAAAACTTTTTATGCTTCACAAACTTTTTTGGAAAAACGGCCACTTCACGACTATAGCTATGATTCCATTCATCAGAGACTAAGCTGTCTACTGTATGAGGGGCATTCACAAGTGGGTTGTCTTCTTTAGGGTATTCACCAGATTCAATCATTTTAATTTCATGGTAAATAGAAATCATAGACTCAATAAATCGATCCAGCTCTTCTTTGTTTTCAGATTCGGTGGGTTCAATCATAAGAGTGCCAATCACTGGCCATGACATAGTAGGAGCATGGAATCCATAATCCATAAGGCGTTTTGCAATATCATCTACACTGACTCCGGCCGTAGCTTTAAAACCTCGGACATCAATGATGCACTCATGAGCTACTCTGTTATTTTGTCCCGTATACAAAATCGGATAGTAGTTTTTAAGTCTTTCAGCGATATAGTTGGCTCCTAAGATGGCAAACTGTGTGGCTTCTTTAACTCCGTTTGATCCCATCATATGGAGATAACCCCATGAGATAGGCAATATGCTAGCACTTCCATAGGGGGCACTTGTCACAGGACCTGTAGGTGTTTGATTTTCTAGATTTGAGTGCCCAGGTAAAAAATCACAAAGGTGTGCAGCTACACCAATAGGGCCAACACCTGGTCCACCGCCACCGTGAGGGATACAAAAAGTTTTATGCAAATTCATATGGGCGACGTCAGCCCCTAAATCACAAACTTGAACTAAACCCACTAGGGCGTTCATGTTTGCTCCATCTAAGTAGACTTGTCCTCCGGCTTCATGAATTTGTGAGCAGATAGATCTAATGCTTTCTTCAAAAACACCGTGGGTGGAAGGATATGTGACCATCAAAGCGGCCAGGTGTTCTTTGTGGGTTTCGATTTTAGTTTTTAGATCATCAAGATCAATATTTCCTTGATCATCGCAGGCCACTACAACGACTTTCATTCCTGCCATTACGGCAGAGGCAGGGTTTGTGCCGTGGGCCGAACTAGGGATGAGGCAAATGTTTCTGTGGGATTGTTTTTTAGATTCTAAATAATTTTTAATGACTAGAAGTCCAGCGTACTCTCCTTGAGACCCAGAGTTAGGTTGAAAGCTCACAGCACTAAAACCAGTGATTGTTTTAAGCTTATCTTCAAGGTCATGAATCATTTCTAAATAACCCTGGTGTTGATCAGCTGGGCAAAGAGGATGCAGGCTTCCCCAGTGAGGGTCTGTAACAGGAATCATCTCTGCAGTGGCATTAAGCTTCATGGTGCAGGAACCTAGAGGGATCATCGAGTGGGCTAAAGAGAGGTCTTTGTTTTCAAGATGTTTCATGTATCTCAGCATCGCGGTTTCAGAGTGGTATTTGTGAAACACGGGGTGGGTCATAAAATCAGATGTTCTTTTGAGCTCATTTGAAAAACTCACATCTTTTGGCAGTTCAGTTTTGTCGAGTTTTAAGAACTGGTGAAGGGTTTTAATTTGGTCTTCACTTGTGGCTTCGTCAAAACTCAGCCCCCAATGTTTTTCATCAATCACACGAAAATTAAACTCATGGGCACGAGCCAACTCATGGACTTGATCTGCATTCAAAGGTCCGCCGGTCAGAGTCAAACTATCAAAATAGGATTTGTTTACGACTTGATAACCTGCAGCTTCTAAAGCGGTGGCCATCTTTTGTGTTTTATTATGAATGTCTTTAGCTATAATTTTTAGCTGTTCTGGGCCGTGGTACACGCCATACATTCCTGCCATCACAGCGAGTAAAACTTGGGAAGTGCATATGTTGCTCGTGGCTTTTTCACGGCGGATATGTTGCTCACGAGTTTGCAGAGAAAGTCTGTAAGCAGGTTGTCCTTCCTTGTCTATGGATACCCCTATAATTCGTCCAGGGATGAGTCTTTGAAAATCTTTTGTGCAAGATAAATAGGCCGCATGAGGGCCACCAAATCCGAGAGGGATTCCAAGACGCTGGGTGCTTCCCACACAAATATCAACGCTCATTTCACCAGGAGCTTTTAAAAGTGTTAAAGCTAGAGGATCAGAGACAGAGATATTCACTAAGCCATGCTCTTTAGATTTTTTAAAAGCGGCGCTAGGGTCAAAAACATGTCCTAAGGAATCTGGATATTGAAGTACGAGTGCAAAGGCTTCCTTAGGCACTTCAAAGTGAGATGCATCAACGAGTTCCAGCTCTAGACCCAGGGATTCGCACCGCGTTTTTAAAACATTCAAAGTGTTTGTAAAAATATTTTTCTCAACGAGAACTTTATTTTGCTCTTTCTTTCGTGTTTTAGCAAAAGCCATAGCCACGGCTTCAGCACAGGCCGTACCTTCATCTAACAAAGAGGCATTGGCTAAGGGTAAAGCGGTAAGATCAGAGATCATCGTCTGAAAATTAATCAAAGCTTCCATACGTCCTTGAGAAATTTCAGCCTGGTAAGGGGTATAGGCTGTATACCACCCAGGGTTTTCAAAAATATTTCTTAAAATCACATTGGGGGTGATGCAATTATAATAACCTTCGCCAATCATGCTATGAAAAGTTTTATTTTTCTTCCCAAGCTCCGATGCTTTTTTGAGATATTCGGTTTCAGAAAGAGCCGGCCATGTCTCTTTAAATTCAGATATTAAACTTTTAGGTATTGTGGCTGTCACAAGTTCATCTAGGGTTTCATAGCCTAAGGCTTTAAGCATAAGCTGGGTTTCTTTAGGAGAGGGCCCATTGTGACGTTTCGAAAAAGTTTTCATAATTCACCTCAAGATCGTTAGTGACTTCGGCGACTTTGGTGCCAGTCCCCTTTTGAGGATGCGCCCCATCCTCAAAAGGGACTGGCACCAAAATTTTCAAAGCCTGGCCTGGCATGCATAGGACTTTGTTTTGCCATATTTTTTGGGCTTTGGCATTAAAAAAACGCTAGGACAGCGGAGTATTTGTACGCGAGGAGTTAGAAACTCGTTTTTATCTCTTGGAAATCAGGCTAGGATCTGGACTATGGAAACAGTTAAATTTGAAATGTGGGCTGACTTTTTGACAAACATCAGAGCCTTTATGAAAGGGCGTCATTTTGTCTACCTTCCTACACCCACAAGGCTGAGAGCCCAAGCTATTGAGCCACATATTGTGCCTTATAGCTCTGAAGGATTGGTTTTGCCCACGAGCCCTGAGCTGAGTTTAAAAAAGGGCTTAGCCCAAGGGCTGAACCAGGTTTATGATTTGAGACCGGTTTTCAGAAACGAGCTGCTTGGGCCTCATCATGCCAATGAGTTCTGGATGTTAGAATGGTATCGAAACTTTGAGAGCCTGGCCAAGATTCAAGAAGATCTTATCGCATTAGTGAGCTTGCTCTGTCCTTTTGATTTTAAAATAGAATCCACAACTTGGTCAGAGTTATTTCAAAAAAAATTGGACTTTAATCTCACACCACGCACTCAAGCTTCTGAACTTCAAATATTGTGTCAAAGTTTAGAGCTTCATTTTGATTCTAAAGATAGCTTTGATGATTTATTTTTTCGCTTAGTGATAGAAAAAATTGAAAGCTCATTCGATCCTAAAGTTATGACAATAGTTCGAAATTTTCCCCCATCCCAATGTGCTCTAGCAGAAATTAATGAAGCGGGGTGGGCGGACCGCATTGAAATGTACTTTAAAGGCTTAGAGATTGCTAACGCATACCAGGAGCTCACAGATCCTGGAGAACAAAAACGAAGGTTTGAAAAAGCAAATTTACTAAAGCTAAAAATGGGCCAACTGTCTGCTCCCATAGATCAGAGCTTTTTAGAAGCTTTAAAAAAGATTAAGAAAGCTGCCGGGATTGCCCTAGGTGTGGAACGTTTGTTTATGGGAATTCATGGTATTACAAACATTAAAGAGGTTCCAACTCAATTTTTTGAAGAGTTTACTGAGTGCATTTAGGTTTTCCTTATTTCTTAGGAAGTGATTATTTATCAAATCTGATGCGTGAGCCTGAAATATTTACCCTAGCTCATTTGAAGCTGATCAAATTAAATTTGATCAAAAGTGCTCTTCAGAAATAGGGAAAACCTAAGTTTGTTCAGTATAATTTGGACAGGTCTTAAAGTCAGACTTAGTCGATGAGTTTTTAAAGACCCTAGATCCACTCTTTTTTGTAAGCGTAAAAACCACCAAGCGCTAAAAGAATTAAAAATCCACCAATGGCCGTGCGTCCCCCTTGGCCAGAGAGAAAACCAAATAATCCAGAGCTAGATTCGTCTTCCGGAAACTGCTCAGAGGTGTAAATATCGTCAGGCAAAGAGTTTGTAAGAGGTTGGTTAAAAATACTTTTTTGACTCGAGCTAATTTCATTAGATCTTAAAGAGCTTTTTGCTGCCGTCACTCTTAAGCTTTGGATGGCTTTAATAAAATCATTAGCATATTTTGGATAATGTTTTTCGTGGGCACTGAATGTGACTAAGATAGCTAAATCTTGCTTTACAGTGGCAAGGTATCTTGTGAGGTAATTGTCCACTTCGCTTCCTACGTGGAGCCCATCAATCCAGTTTTGATTAGAGATTTGTCTCTCTCTTAGGTTTTTGACCTTAGAAATAATTTTTTTTCCTTTAAAGTTCGTGTAATTACGAGGAGTCTTGAGATGATTGGCGTAGGCTTTGATATTGTCCGCAGGACCTTTTTCTTTTGCCGCTAAAATGATTATGGCTTCTTTAGGTTTTTTGCTGAATTTATTCACACAGGTCCAAGTGACGCCCTCAAGTTTACAGTCCCAATTCGGCGGCAAATCAAAACTGACATAGCTATTTTGGAATTTTTTGGCAAAACAGAGTTGTGGGAGTATGAGGCCTAGAAAAAGCCAAAAGCAGATTTTTTTCATAATAATTAGACCTTTGTGTTTAATTCTCTTCATTTATATGATAACAAATGACATGGTTTGGGAAAGCCCCCCAACTAAAGGTCTGTATCAATTCGGTACATTGAGGCTGATTTTTAAGGAGTAGATCTATGAATCTTCAGCAATTAACGACATTTTGTACTGTTGTGAGCGAAGGTAGTATGACTGCCGCTGCAGATAAGTTATTCTTAACTCAACCAGCTGTAAGCCAGCAAATTCGAAACCTTGAGGACGAAGTAGGCTGCGAACTGCTTTTAAGAGGAGTGAGAAGTGTAAAGCCCACACTCCAAGGTCAGCTATTATTTGATTATGCTAAACGTATTTTACATCTCACACAGCAAGCAGAGGTGGCTCTTCAGGCGATGTCAACTGAACTCTCAGGTGAAGTTAGGATCGGGACCCTAAACTCCCTAGGCCTTTATCTTATCAGTCCAATTATGGGTTTGTTTTTAAAGCACAATCCAAACTTGAGAATCTCCCTAGCTTATCAAAATTCTGAGGATCTTTTAAAAGCCTTAAAAAAAGAAGAGCTAGATGCAGTGATCATTCCACAGCCTATGTCTGAAAAACTGATCAGTGATGAACTTACTTTTAGATATCTCATGACCGATGAAATGTGGCTTGTGGGGACGGGGCGTGATAGTACTCTTCCAAGTCAAAGTAATCTAGAGCAATTTGTTCAAAGGCCTGTCGTTTACTATACAGATCGTTATCTTGGCTTTAGAAAAGAACTTGAAACAAAGCTTAAGAAAAAAGGCTTAGAGATGAAGCCTATATTTTCATCAGATAATGTGGGAACTCTAAAAAGAGTGATTGAGTCAGGGCTAGGCTGGGGATTCTTACCTTCCCATAGTATTTTAAAACAAGTACGTACAGGGCGTATGTCCCGAGTTCTTTTAGACGATTTGAAATATACCACTTCCATCAATATGTACTTCCATAATCGTTCTCCAAAGCAAGATATGTTTGAAGTTCTACATAGAGCGATCAAGCGCCAAGCTTTAGGAAAATAAAACCCAGATCCGTGGATCTGGGTTTTTCGGTGAAGCTCTAGTTTCAAGCTGGATATCAGCTTGAATACTCACAAAAAATGGTTTTTTGTCTAATTCGAATGTAAATGTTTGACCATTTTTTTTGGAATGATTCATGATTTCAATGGCTTCAGCTTCACGTCTTTCTAAGTGGGCTGAGGTCGCAAACAGGTACTCACCATTATAGTAGCCTAGGTAAAATGCGGTTCCTCGTTTCGGAAATTTTTTTGTTTTCTGCCTTAGTTTTTAAGTTGTTCTGATGTTTCAGTTTTAACCTGAAATCCAGGATAAAAGCAATAGATGCTTGTTTAGAGAGAAGGCTTAACAAAGATTTAACTTGAGTTCAGTCAAAAAAGATCAATGAGTTTCTTGCCCAAACGTGCAGAAACAATGCGTATCACTTCAGAAGCTGTTTCTTCAATGGACCGGTCTGTCACATTGACTATAGGCCACCGACGATTTTTTTTGTAGATGTCTTGGGCGTATTCCATTTCTTTAAGAATGTGCTTCATGTCAGCATATTCGCTTGAAGGGTCTTGCCCAAATTTTTCTAAACGTTTACGGCGAATGAGACTGAGTTTTTGCTCGTCGATATTTAAGACTACGATTTTTCTTTGATCGATTTCAAAAAGCTCTTTGGGAAGGGGTTGGTCTAAGACTAAAGGGATGTTGGCGACTTTTAAAGCTTTGTGACTAAGGTAAATAGATAAAGGAGTTTTGCTGGTGCGACTCATTCCAACCAGAACAATATCTGCGAGGTCTAACTCGTGGGGGGTTTTCCCGTCATCATGTCGGACGCTAAATTCAATGGCTTCAATTTTTTTAAAATAATTTTCATCAACCACTCTGAGGAGTCCAGCTTTCATAGAGTGGGAGTTAGAAGTTTCAAAAAACTCATCCAAGCTTTGAAACATAGGGCCAATGAGGTCTACGCAGGGTAGGCCCAGGCTGAGTGCACCTACACTCAGGTATTCTCTTAAACGCTGACTCACTATTGTATGAGCGATCAGGCTTTTGACTCCATGAGCTTCATCTAAAACTCTTTGCAGCTCTAGTTCTGATTTTATATTTTTGATACGGATTAAGTTTTTTTCATAACCTTCGTATTGCACAATGGCGGCGTGAACGAGGTCCATGGCCGTTTGCCCTGTGCCATCTGAAATGACATAAATATTAAATTGAGGGGCCTCATTGTCTTGTTTGTTCATATATTTAACTCATAAGTGAAGGGCTGAGATTCTGATAAATTTTTGTCGACCCAAAATTCATTTCAGCGACTTCGGGAGCATCGTCAAAAATTAAAAGACTTTTAAGATTGAGGCCTTCAACTTCAGTCAAACATTCTGAAATCCAGGTTGAAACCTCTTTATCTTTATTTTTAAAAACAATGATTTGAGGGGGTAATACTTTGTGTACTTCAACAATATGGGTATTCACTGAGTAGACTTGTGGCGGAGGAAACTCGTCAAAGCGAATGTGAGCCATTAATTCTGGATTCAGAGGGTAGGAGCGTTCATGCATCTCTGACATTAAAAAGCCTGATAGAAGATTGAGTTCTTTCCCCCAATCACTTCTTGGATCACAGAGCCAAATATCAACAGGTGTTTGGAAAACTTCTTTTCTTTTTGAAAGTGATGTCATTTTTTTACTGAGAGCTCATCACTTAGTAAAGGATCTAAAACACCATTTATGAAATGAGCCGATTCTGTCGTGCTATAAATTTTGGCTAATTCAATGGCTTCGTTTATGGCCACCTTTGGGGGTGTCCAGTCTAAAGCGACTTCTGAGAGAGCCATTCTTATAAGCAGAAGATCTAATTTTGCAATACGGCCGATGTCCCAATTTTTAAGTGAAGATTGGATTCTTTTGTCCAATTCTTCTTTATTGTGCCAGATGTAAGTGACAAGTCCACTGGCAAACTCCCAGGTGGTGTGAGCCGGCTTTGGGTCTAAGTGGTCTAAGTATTCGTTCATGACCTTATCAAAGTACTCGTTAAACTCTGTGCAGCTTAAGATCTCAAGGCTTAAAACCCGAGCTTCTCTTTTAGATGTTTTTTGATTCGGAGAGGCTAAACCCATATTTGATCGTTTCCAATGTGTTCTAAGAATTCATTGACCTCTTTAAAGGTCAT
>CALGWV010000003.1 GCA_937936325.1 uncultured Bdellovibrionales bacterium
TCTATTATTAGTTTGGCATTTATCTTTTAATTATTGGACTCATGATGCCCCGAGCATAGGCTAGTTTTATAAATAAATCACAGATGTTCCACGTGGAACATCCTAATAGAGGCTTTGATACTTCACACAGACTTAATAATCATGCTTAATAAATTGAATTAAGACTAACATGAATCACTTAATAGAGGAGTTTCAAATAACTCTCAGTTTTCACGTATTCTTACGCTTTTTCATACTTAATGCTCTTTTCAAATTAACTCGCTTCATGAATGTTTTATATCCGATCTTGAGTTAACTTTCAGTATATATATGAAATTTTTGTTTCAGAGAGTGGCTAGAGCCAGAAAAAGCCTTGTCGCGGCCTTAGACTTCCCTATTTAGCACATAATAAATTATATTTTTGTTCAAATACTAGTACAAAAAATTGGAACAGGGAACATAAGGTAAAGGAAGACAAAGGAGTGTTCCACGTGGAACATAATGTAGAAGTACTTATTAACAAGATAATGAGTCCATGAAAATATTATAAGATCTAACAGACTAGGGCTTTTCTCGAATTCAACATAGCGCTATAAAACCAATCTCACACCCAAGTTAAGCAATGATCGCCCTAGTGAATAAGTAAGTAATCTTATGGATACGTAAAAATTTATTCTACCTGCGCTCACTTGATTTGAGTTTGACCAGAATTTTTATGCAAGTGTAACGAATTTAGGAGAGACCCTAGTCAGTAATGGATCAGGCTATCAAATCTAAAGCAAAGCTGAACTTGAAAATCTAGAAGACTCTAATTATATAAATTCATTCTGCTAGGCCATTAGGCGAAAAAAAGATAAAAATATGGAAAGAAAATATATCCTACGATTGAAGATTTCTGAACAAAAGAATAAGTGGGAATAGATGTTTCATTACATAATTAGTCATGAAAAAATATATGGACACATTAATGTCAAAATAAAAGAAATCAATTCACAGAGATGTATAAAAATTAAGTATATATGTAATTCTTTGAATTGTTCCACGTAGAACATGTTAAAAACAATAAACATAGCGAAATGGGGTTTAAGTGTCGATTAAAATTTGGGTAGCTGTATGTAAAAATTGAAAAAATTAACCGCAACTAAACTTTCGAATAAGCTAAAAAAAGTGGACAATTATTTGAAAAATGATTTAGGGTAATGATAATAAAATAAAAACTAGAATTCTCAATGAAATCAACAACTTGCAGACTTTTCAGGTTTAGGTAATAGGTTTAGAAAATTAGAGCATGCCATGTTCAATATATCGTGTTGAGTGCAAAACCCTGTAATCATAAAACCTGTTCGAAGATGAAGAAGAATTAGAAAAGTCATAATCACTCACATAATTAAAGGCGTGACTTCCCTTCGGCAAACTAGTGAAGAGATCTTTCGACTTCATAAAGGCCTTTGAGATAAAAATATTAGGTTCTTCTATAAGTAAATAGTTTTTATTTACAACAGTAGAATTTAAATTCAGTTTGTGTACCATAGATTTTAGAAAAGTACATTTGCGCTCATCAGTATCAAATAAAACGACCCTTAAATGGGGATATAGAATCGAAAACACAATTCCAGGTAATCCGTTGCCAGAGCCTAAATCAACGACACTATGATTATAGCTAGGGGCAATGTCTTCTATAGCTTCAAATATAACTTTAGATCCATGGATAGAATCTAAAAGATGAACGCGAAGTTCATGCTGAGACATGTTTCTAGAATACAAGTTTATGGCCTTGTTATAATGCTCAAGATGATTTTTATAATCTATGATTTTTTGCAGCATTTTTACCACCTCTATGAAGGTAGAGCATTATATTTTTAATGGCGCTTGGCGTGATACCGCGCATATTTTTAGCTTGAGACATATCTCTAGGTAAGATTAATTTAAGATTTTCAACCTCTTCAGAGGATAAACCTGGTATATCGTCATAATCTAAGTGATCCAAAAAAGTATTTTCAAATTTTTGAAACTCTTGGATCAATAGTCGCTCTTGTTCAATATAAGCTTGATACCTGATGTTGACGTGGCAAGAGTAAATATCGTCATCGTCGTAAACTTCATCAGTGAAATACTTAAGAGCTTTATGAAAGTTGACCTCAGGACGTCTACATATATCAGCCAGGCTTTGCGGCTTTTTGAGAGGGGTGGTTTCAAGCTCTTTGAGTATCTCTTGTGTTTTGGGTTGAGGAGTTAAAATGTAATCGTTTGAAAATTTATAAAGCTTCTCTCTTTGAGATAACTTATGTGAAATGACTTCTAAAGATTTAGCTGAAAGACAGCCCATAGACTTAGAATCTTCAAATAATCTCTCATAAACATTATCCTCTCTTAACGAGAGTCGAAACTCTGCTCTAGAAGTAAACATGCGATAAGGCTCAAGCGTCCCTTTAGTCGTTAAATCATCAATCATGACACCGATATAAGAGAGACTTCTTGAAAATATATAAGGATCTTTGTTCGTAATTTTTAGAGCTGCATTGAGTCCTGCGACTAAACCCTGTGCTGCAGCCTCTTCATAACCACTCGTTCCATTAATTTGACCTGATAAATAAAGATTATTTATCTTTTTAGTTTCCAATGTTTTTAGTAATTCTGTAGGCTGTATGAAATCATATTCAACGGCATAGCCAGGTCTTATAAGTTCAACATTTTGCAAACCTTTAATAGTTTTTAAAAATTCGATTTGAACCCTCTCAGGTAATGAAGTTGAAATACCCTGAAGATAAATTGAATCTGTGGTTAAACTTTCTGGCTCTAAAAAAGTTTGATGTCTAGATTTATCAGTAAAGCGGGTGAGCTTATCTTCAATGCTCGGGCAGTATCTTGGACCATGTCCTTTAATTTGACCATTATACAGTGGAGAAAGGTGTATGTTTTCTTTAATAATATCATGGGTGTTCTCGTTCGTATAAGAGAGGTAACAAGGGCTTCGTTGAAGAGCCATTTTATCAGGAGAAAGATGGGAAAAAGGAACAAATTTTTCATCCCCCCACTCTTCAGTGAGTTCAGAAAAATCAATACTGGATTTCTTAAGACGAGGAGGTGTCCCGGTCTTGAGTCTTGAAATATCGAAGCCATAATCCTTTAGCTGATCAGAAATCCCATATGTGGCTTCCTCTCCCACTCGGCCACCACTCATTTGCTGGTCCCCAATATGCATCACAGCACTCATAAAAGTACCGGTACATATTATGACGGAGTGGCTTTTTATTGAAACTCCATTATTTAAAGTCACACCTTCACAGTTATTAGCATTTAAAATAAGACTAGTAACATCAGCCTCTACTAAAGTCAGATTTTTTTTTGATTTCAAAAAACTTTGAGCAGTTTTTAAATAGATATTTTTATCGCACTGAGCTCGAGACCCTTGAACTGCTGGTCCTTTTCGAGTATTCAATTTTTTAAACTGAAGACAAGACTGATCAGAAATAAGAGGCATTAAGCCTCCGAAGCTGTCCACCTCTTTAACAATATGGCCTTTTCCAAGACCACCAATAGACGGGTTGCATGACATGAACCCAATAGTATCAATTCGGCTCGTTACAAGAGCGACTCGAAGGCCCAAAGAGTGGGCAATGTTACTGGCTTCAATACCAGCATGGCCCCCGCCGACAACAATAATATCAAAATCAAGCATTTTATTTACCTATGCAAAAACTAGAAAAAATTTTATCACGAACTGCCTCGTCATTCTTTTCATAAAAAAGTTCATTCAAAGCGGATCGAGCTCTGTTTAAATGAAAAAGAATAAACTCAAAACTCTCATCAGATTTTAAAAGTGAAAAGGCCTTCTGAAATTCATCAGAACAACTCTTAAGGTGTGAATACGCTCTTTTAGATACCATCAGGCCATCGTCTGCCTGAAAATTTTGGTTTAAAAAATATTCATGTATTTGATCTAAAATAAAAGTTAAATTTTCACCGGTCATGCTGGAAACACAATGAGAACCACGAATTTCATCCGTCATAAGATCTGATTTAGTTTGAATTTGAAGTTCTTTTTGATTGCTCCCCAATACTAGCTTTTGATTCGAAAAATCACCAGTGTCAGAAAGATTTAATATCACGTTCATTTGAGGTATTAAATTCAGACTTTCTGTTATCCCGAGTTTTTCTAAACCCTCTGCTGAGCTGTTAAGACCGGCAGAATCGTAAAGCTCAATTTCTAAACCCTTATAGTAAAGTTTTTCAGATACATAGTCTCTAGTAGTCCCTTCAATCGGTGAAACAAGAGCTCTGTTATACCCCAACAAACCATTAAGTAAGGAGGACTTTCCAACATTTGTGGGGCCATAAAGTAATACCCTTACACCTTGTTGCACAAGCTCATGGTTTATATAGTTACCCAACAAATCCGAGAGTTGTTTTTGGCTTTCACTCATTTGTTCAATGAGCTCTCCTCTATGATCTACTTCAATATTTTGCTCATTAAAATCAATATCGGCTTCCATATGGGCCGAAATTAAAAGCAAATCATTATAAAATTGATCTAACTTTAAACGCAGTCCTTTATTGACTAAATTTAAAGCAGATTGATAACCCTGTTTACTTTTCGAACTGATAATATCATGTACAGCTTCTGCCTCTGTAAGGTCTATTCTACCATTTACAAAAGCTCTATAAGTAAACTCACCGGGCTCTGCTAATCGCAAACCTAGGCTTTCAAAAACTTCGAATATTTGATTAATAATAATAGGATTGCCGTGGGTGGCAACTTCTATGACCTCTTCATTTGTATAAGATCGCCCGGCTTCAAAGTATGAAACAATAACCTCATCGAGTATCTTGTTTTTCTCTAAAGGAGAGTGAAGTCGTCCATACTTTAAAGTATGAGATTTAAAGTCTTGAATACTTGGACGAAATAGCTTCTTAATAACGTTTAAGGCTTCCGGGCCAGACAGTCTCACCATTGATACTGCGGAACGACCTGGTACAGTCGTTTGAGCAAAAATAGTGTCGTCGAGTTTATACATGGGTTATGAATCAGTTTAAAAATTAAATAAAATAAATACTTTGTACTTTATAATAAATTAATGATTTTGCTGCTGCTCTCTTGCTGGTGAAATTTTAACCTTTTTATAGTTTCCATCTCCAATGGAACGAGTCACAATACGTTTATCATCAGATAAGTATTTATGGATGAGCTTTCTTTCTCTAGCGGGTAAAGGTTTGAAAAAAACAGGTTTGTTTTTTTTAAGGGCAGATAACTTAAGCTTCTCAGCTAAGTCGAGTAGATTTTGCTCTGATTGCTCACGAAAACCATCACAGTCAGTATGTATTTGTGAACGTTTATCTTTAACCTGAGACTGGACTGATCTATTATAAAAAATTTCTAGAGCATCTAAGAGCGCTCCATCATTTCTTTTAAAAAGATTTTCATCTTCTCCATAAAATTCTAAAAGGAATTCATTATCTCTTTTGTCAGAAGTCTTCACCTCATAAGAGATATCAAATCCTGTTTTATCTATGAGATCCTCTGTAGTTTTAACAAGAAGAGATTCAACTCCAGAGACTTTTTGGCCAAAGCCAAATAAAGATTTTATTGTACTTAACATTTGTTTTATTCCTTTTTACTTATTGCACGTAGAGGGATTCCTGAAGATTATCATCTACGTGATTTTTATCAAATTTATACTTATTATCTAGGTCATCTTTAAAAATATATACTGTTGAACGATCCCAAACAAAGTGCTTACGAATATATAGAGAGTCAACGCACTGGGCAAGGAAATCATGAAAAAAGAAAACGCAATGGGCATTAACATCATCATCTTTTTTTGTAGGGGCTCCATGGACATAGGAGTCAGCTTTTGCTGAATAAACATAGCCAACCCCATCAAAACAGGCAAAATAAAATAAGGATCTTTCAAGCTTAAATCCTGTATCCAGCCGATAAAAGGGGCTTGATACATGACTACACTTTCTGAAAGCAAACTATAAAAAGCAAACAATACAGGTATTTGCAGTAACATTGGAAGACATCCCCCCACAGGATTCACCTTATTTTGCTTCATAAAGGCCATAGTTTCAGTATTCATTTTTTGAGGATTATCTTTGTATTTCTCTTTTATCTTTTTTAACGCCGGCTGTATGGTTTGCATTTTCTTCATAGATTTATAGCCTGTAAAAGCTACAGGGAAAACCAGAAGTCGGATAACTAGAGTTAGAAGTACAATGGCCCAACCCCAATTACCAAAAATAGAGTGAAAAAACTCAAGAGTCTTCATCAACGGCCGAGATAAAATCTCAAAAAATCCATAATCAATAACGCTCCCTAAATCTGAGTCTACCTGTGCCAGGAGTGATTCTTTTTTTGGTCCTAGAAAGAGCTCATACTCTAACCTTAGCTGGTCTACATCAATACCTTCTAAGCTCTGGGTCTGTTTAAATAGGACTACTGGTTGGGCTTCAGGCTTTACTAGCTGTGGTAAAACCTCAACAACTCCTGAAACACTGGAGCGGTTCACCACAGACTCAGTAAAGTAACGACTGCCTAAGGCCAAGATTTTGGTGTTTTCATGTTGAGAGGCGCTATTAAAATCTAACCCCATAGTCTCTCTGAACTCTTGGTCTTTTTGTAATACAAAGAATTCTTGTCTTTCGTAAGAAGGGGAAAATATACTATTTTTAATTTCCTTAAGCTTCATCTGACTGAGATAGCTTATGCTTTCAGGCTTTTCTTGCCCTTTGAGTTCTACCTTTACACTTAAGGCATAAGAACCTGGGTTTAAGCTGATCGTCTTACGAAGGAGTTCGGACTCTCCCACAATTTCTGTTGCGGAGTTTTCAGTGAGGTTAAAGACAATGGGTAAACCTGTACTCGGATGAATACTTTGAAAAAACTGGGTGTCTAAATTAACATATTTCGAATTTTCACCAGTGAATTTTTTGAGCTCTACGTTTTCAATGCCCATACCTAGACTTGAAACCTGTACATTGTACAGATCGTTTGAAACTGTAATCAAACGAGCCTCTACATTATTTAAAACTGAAGGAGCTGCAGCTTTAAACTTTTTTGAAGCTGTCACCTGTGTGACCGAGGATCCAGAGACAGGCTGAGTTTTTTCTTTAAGCTCAGTAGCAGTATGTAGTTTGACTTTATAGTGATCAGGATACTTTTGTTGTAGGTAATATTGCCATCCCATAAAGAAGAGGGACACAACAAGAAATGAAATTAAGACTGGCGGGTTATTAAAATTATTTTCACTTTTCATATTAGAGTAATCCTAGGTACGTGAGGGACTTCCTTGGCTCTCTTTAGAGGTAACCCAAGGCTGACAAGATAACAATCGTTTTGAACTAAAATAAATGGCTTTATATAGGGGTTGTTCTAAAAAACACTGTTGAACATAAGCAGAGCAACTGGGTTGATGTCGACAACAACCATGCCCTAAATGATTCTTAATTATACTTTTGTAAAAAGAATCCATAAGAAGAAGAGTATAGGCAAAAAATTTATTCATGATTGTGTTTTTGAAATTAAAGATAAGTTTACTTTTTGAAATACTTTAGAAAAAGTTTTTTTATAAAAAATATTAAAGCTTTCAACATCTTTATGAGTGCAAGATTGAAAAATAAAATTACAATCCATAGGGTATTTATTTTTATCAGGGAATTTATTCAAAGATTCTCGTAAATATCTTTTGACTTTATTTCTATCAACGGCGCCCCCAGATTTACGGCTGAGAGTCCATCCTACTCTGAGATGGCCTAAGGAGTTTGGCTTAAAAACTACAAAAAAAGCAGGACTTACTCTCACTTTTTTTGAATTCGTTCTTAAATAATTAAATTCACTTGTCTTTTTTAAAACAAATTTATTTTCCACCCACGCTGACCGCAAGTCGCTTACGTCCTTTTAATCTACGACGAGCAATCACATCACGTCCACCTGAAGTGGCCATTCTTTTACGAAACCCATGGGTGTTTTTTCTTCGTCTACGACTGGGTTGAAATGTGCGTTTCATTATGACTCCTCAAGTAATGAGTTGAAAACAGTAGTCCTAAAATACACAGAATTTTATATTAAGGTCAATAGATTGATCGTTTTATAAATATAATTTAAAAATAAGGCTATAGCTCTAAACTTTGTGACCCCTTTCTAATTAATTAGGAAACATTATAGGTAAAGCTGATATTAGAGATTTTCAAGGTAGGACCATGACCCAGACCAATGAATTTTGGCATAGCATCAAATCAAAGATTTCTGAGAATCAGGGCGGTAAGCCCATTAAACTTTGGTTTGAACCCACAATTTTGATGGATATTCAAAATAATGAAGATGGCAGCCTTAGTTTTTACTTAGGAGTGCCCACAGAGCTTCATAAGTATTGGATATCCCAAAACATACTCATGCTTATCCACGATGAGATAGCCAAGATTTATACCCATAAATTCAATATTGAGTTTATTATCACTGGTGGACAGACTAAGTCTGATGAAGAGGTTAAGGTCCAGGAGTTACATCAAAAAAACTTTATTGAACCTAAATTCACACCTCAAACCCAAACTCCTAAGAATATTCTGACTAAATCAGAGCAATTGAATTCGAACTATAGCTTTAGTAGCTTCGTAGTAGGAAGAAACAATGAGTTCGCCCATGCTGCTTGTCATAGCGTTGCCGAGAATCCTTCTACTAAAAACTATAATCCTCTTTTTATCTGTGGACCAACAGGAATGGGTAAAACTCACCTTATTAATGCTGTTGGTAATCATGTCTTTAAAAACCAGACTAATTATAAAATTTGCTATGTCTCTGCTGAGCGTTTTTTAAATGAATGTATAACTGCTATTCGTAAAAATGAAATGCATAAATTTAGGAGTAAGTATCGTGATCACTCCAATATGTTACTCATGGATGATATCCAAATACTGGGTCGCACAGAGGCTGTCCAAGAAGAGTTTTTTCACACCTTAAATGAATACCTAGAGACTAACCGGCAGGTGGTCGTGGCTAGTGATCGTATGCCTCGTGATATTAAAGGCTTAGAAGATCGAATACGCACACGATTAGAGTGGGGACTCATAGCAGATATTCAAATGCCAGATATGGAAACCAGAGTAGCCATCTTAAGATATAAGGCTGAATTGAATAGGATGAACCTCACCAAAGAGGTTATTCATCACCTAGCCAGGATATCCAAAAGATCTATTCGAGAGCTTGAAGGGAACTTAAATAAGATTAGAATCTATTCAGAGCTCAATCGTGTTCCTATAAATCTCAGTTTATGTGAAAGAGTTCTCGCGTCTCATAAAGAAAAAGACAATATTGATATTGAAGACATTCAAAAAATGGCCTGTGATCATTTTAATATTAGGTTGAATGACCTTAAGTCTAAGTCTAGGCTTAAGCCTATTGTTTTAGCCAGGCAGGTTTCGATGTATCTCATTAAAAAGCACTTAGATCGTTCACTTGTAGATATTGGTCAATCTTTTGGAGGAAAAGATCATACCACTGTTTTGAATGCTGTAAGAAAAATACAGAATCAACATACGACAAATTCTGAATTATCTAAAGATATCGAGGACTTAGAGCAGAGAATCCACAATATCACAGGGGTGTGAATGTGGATTGTGGAAAACTATGTGAATAAGCTGTGATTAAAAATGTGGACAAGCTTTCGGTGTGGATAAGTCCCTACTTAGACACAGTTTATACACAAAGAGGTTTGGAGAAAATAATAATATAAAACAGGAGCTTAAGTGACTTATCCACATAATCACAGGGCCTACTACTACTACTAACTTTTAATATATATAATAGGGAAAAAGAATGAAGATAAAAGTCCAAAAAGAAGCCTTACAAAGCTTGTTATCCAAAATACAAAATATTGTTGAAAGAAAAACATCCATGCAGGTCTTGGTTCATGTTCTAATGGTCGCCAAAGATAGTAAATTACAAATTTATGCAACGAATCTGGAAGTGAGTTTAACAAGCTCTATTGATGCTGAAATTATTGAGCCAGGAACAGTCGCCATTCATGCCAAAAGCTTTTTTGATCTAGTCAGAGAGCTTCCATCCACAGAACTAGTTTTAGAAAAAATTGAAAACTCTTGGCTCAAACTTAAGCAAGGTCCTAATAATTATAAAATCGCTGGTGTCGACCCTTCTGAATACCCTGTGTTTCCTGAATTTAAAAAAGAAGGCTTTCACCAAGTCGACCCGCAGTCTCTAGGTGAGATGATTCAAAAAACAATTTACAGCGTGGCCAACGATGAAGCACGCTTTCACCTCAATGGGGTTTACTTCGAAATCAAAGATCAGCTCTGTAAAATGGTTTCTACGGACGGCCATAGGTTGAGCTACATCGAAAGAAAGTTAGAAGCTCAAACAGGTGCAGAGTTTTCTACAGGAGTGATTATTCCCAAAAAAGGAATATTAGAAATTAAAAAGCTTGTAGAAACCGGCTCTGAAAATATGGGGCTGTTGCTAGATGGAGCACAAATCGTAGTTCAATCTGACGAAACTGTTTTACTCATTCGATTGATTGAAGGCAAATACCCCAATTTTGAGGAGCTTATACCTAAACCCACTACACCGACCCTTAAACTGACTAAAGAAGCCTTAGGATCCAGCCTGAAGCGTGTGGCGCTACTCACAAATCAAACATCCATGGGAGTGACATTCAATTTGGACTCTAAAAAAATAGAATTATTATCTTCAGGGTCAGAATTAGGCCAAGCAAAAGAAAATGTGGAAGGAGCTTATACCGGAGATTCGCTATCTGTAGGTTATAATGCTAAATATATTCTAGATGTGCTGTCTGTTTTGAAAGAGGATCAAAATTTAAATATTTTTATTGAAAACGAATCTTCTCCCACTTTAATTCAGCCCGATGATGACAGTTCTTATTCCTGCGTTGTGATGCCAATGAGGGTTTAAGACCAGGGAGTTCTGTTTTTATGTCGATTCAGAAAATTGTGAGTTTAAATTTTAGAAATTTAGAATCTCAAGAAATTGAACTATCCAGTGGGATCAATCTTTTTATTGGTTCCAATGGGATGGGAAAAACAAACTTCCTTGAAGCAATATATACAGCGTGTCATAGCTCTTCATTTAGGACACATCAAACACAAAATTTATTAAATTTTCGTAATGAGGATTTTGAACTATCGCCCACAAAGGTTCAGGCCATTTTTAAAGAAGATCATGTTTTAAGAAAACTGGAATGGATTCAAAATTCTGAAAAAAAATGGTTACAACTTGATGGTAAGAAAATAAGTGCCAAAAAAGTAAAAAATAAATTTCCAGTTATTTTATTCAGTCCTGAAAGTTTAAGGTGTATCAAAGAAGAAGCCTCAAAAAGAAGAGAGCTTATAGATACGGCAATGAGCTATGAGCCCCGGAGGCAGCAACTTATAACCGATTTTAAGAAATGCTTAAAGCAACGTAACAAAGCCTTAAAAGATTACTCTAAAGACCCAACAGAAAACTTAAGGAGTGTAGCAGAGCAATTCAGTCAGGTTTTTATTGGCCTCAGTTTTAAATTAAGTCACGAAAGAATACTCTTTTTAAAAGACCTGAGAAAAGCTTTTGAACAGGCTTACAAATCCCTTTTTGTAAACTGTGAATCTGCTTGTATGAACTATAAAATAAATGAAGAATTGAGCATAAATCCTCAAACTTATGACCTGAAAGAATCTCAAAAATTGATGGAAGTACTCACTGAGCAGTATTATAAATATTGCAAAATAGAGTATCAAACAGCCTTCTCCCTGTGGGGGGCTCACAAGCACGATATTAGCTTCCTAGTGGACGAAAAAGATTCAAAAACCTACTGTTCACAGGGGCAACAACGTGGTTTAATATTATCCTTTAAGATAGCTGAAGTAGAGACTCGAATTGAACAGCATAATCAGACTCCAATACTTTTACTGGATGATGTCATGTCGGAACTTGATAAGCTAAGAAGACAGCATTTGTTAGAATATTTAGAGAACTCTTCAGCTCAGGTTGTCATCACAACAACAGATGAAAAAGAATATATTTCGGGGACTTTAAAGCCTCAAAAAATTTATAATATTTTCAATGGAAAATTAACACCCATACATACCTAGAGGTACAAGTGGAAACTGAAAAAGAAAAATCAGCTCCGAGTAATTATGATGCATCCTCGATACAGGTCCTTGAAGGACTTGAAGCCGTTCGTAAAAGGCCTGGAATGTATATCGGAGACACTACTAAAAAAGGCTATCATCATTTAGTTTGGGAAGTGATTGATAACTCTGTAGATGAAGCTGTTGCAGGTTTTTGCAACAGCATTGAAGTTACTGTTCATACAGATGAATCCATGACAATCAAAGATAATGGTCGAGGAATACCTGTTGCAGCTCATCCTAGTGGTAAGTCTGCGCTAGAAGTTGTAATGACCGTTCTTCATGCTGGTGGAAAGTTTGATAGTGAAACTTATAAAGTATCTGGTGGTCTTCATGGAGTGGGAGCTTCTGTCGTCAATGCACTCTCTAGCTCATGTCATGTTGAAGTCTGCAGAAATAGATTTATTTGGAAACAAAAATATTCAAAAGGAAAACCCCTCGGTCCCTTAGAGAAATTGGGTGCCACAGATAAAACAGGAACTAAAACAACTTTTAAACCTGATAGAGAAATATTCAAAGGTGAAGACATCTCTTTTGAGTTTGACACCTTATCCAAAAGATTTCGCGAGTTTTGTTTTTTAAATCGCGGTCTAGAAATTATTTTAAAAGATGAAAGAACAGAAAGAACGGAAATTTTTCAGTTTGAAAAAGGAATTGAAGAATTTGTTCAGTTTATCAATGAAAAAAAGAAAGTCGTTAACAAAGATGTGATTTATTTTTATGGAACAAAAGACGATGTAGAAGTCGAAGTAGGAATGCAGTGGAACGACTCATACAGTGAGACAATTTACTCTTATTGTAACAACATCAACACACTAGAAGGAGGATCCCATTTAGTGGGTTTTCGTGGAGCTCTCACACGAACTACAAATAGTTATGCACAAGATAAGAAACTTCTTAAAGATTTAAAAGTAAACTTAGAAGGCGATGATATTCGTGAAGGTTTAGCAGCCGTTATCAGTGTGAAGGTCATGGAACCTCAATTTGAGGGACAAACTAAAACCAAACTCGGAAATAATGAAGTTCGCGGAATTGTTGAATCATTAGTGAATGAAAAGCTAGCTGATTGGTTTGATCGTAATCCTACAAATGCTAAGATTATTGTAAAAAAATGTGTTGAATCTGCAAAAGCAAGATTAGCTGCTCGTAAAGCCAGAGACCTCACGCGTAGAAAAACAGCCTTGGATAGCGGTTCCCTTCCAGGGAAAATGGCCGATTGCCAAGAAAAAGACCCTGCACTTTGTGAACTCTACCTGGTGGAGGGAGACTCTGCCGGCGGGTCTGCAAAGCAGGCTCGTGAACGCCGCAATCAAGCTGTGCTTCCTTTAAAAGGAAAAATTATTAATGTAGAGAAAGCTAGATTTGATAAGATTTTATCTAATGACGAGATAAAAATGATGATCGCTGCTTTTGGTGCAGGCATTGGTAAAGACAATATGGATATCAGCAAAATTAGATATCATAAAATTATAATCATGACCGATGCCGATGTGGATGGGTCACACATTCGAACTCTGCTTCTCACATTTTTCTATAGGCAATTTCCAGAAATCATAGAACGTGGTTATGTTTATATTGCTCAGCCGCCACTTTATAAAGTGGAAAAAGGTAAAACAGAAATTTATTTAAAAAATGATCAACAGCTTTTAGATTATCTTTTAGAATTGAGTCTTAAAAAACTCACTATAAAAAATAATAATGTGGAGCTATCTGTTGCAAAAGTAAAAAGCTTCTTTGTTCATCTGAAAGATTATAAACATATGATTAAAAACTTATCCGTTAAAATGGATCCTGAAATCATTAAGTATTTAGTTGAAAACAAAGTTGATTTACAAGGCTTTAGAGAAAAAACCACAGCAGATAAACTCATTAAAGAATTGAATGGATATTTTACTGAAAATTCAGACCTTGGAGTAAGCCAAATTCATCTTGCTGAAAAATTAGCTGAAGACAGCCAGAGTGCGGTATCTTCTGTCATCACATCCACTAAGTTTGGTCGTGAGTTTAATACTAAAATTGATCAAAACTTTATTGATGGTATTGAGTATAAAGAACTGACAGATAAGTGGAGCTTCATTAGTGAAACTATGAGCTTTCCCACACTAGTGGAAAATTCAAGTACAGATGAAGTCCACAAAATTGAAGATTATGATGAATTACTTAAGCTAGTGGAAGAGCAAGGAAAAAAAGGGGTTAACCTACAGCGCTATAAGGGTCTTGGAGAGATGAATCCTGATCAGCTTTGGGAGACGACTTTGAATCCCAAAAACAGAAGCTTATTGCAGGTGACCATAGATGATGCTTTAGAGGCCGATGACACTTTTACTACATTGATGGGTGAGCAGGTAGAGCCGAGACGTTTGTTTATTGAAAACAACGCATTAAGAGTGGGTGACCTGGACGTTTAATTTACTATATTGCAGCTAAATATTTTGAATCTAAAATAAAAATTTTAAATTTACGAGGACAAAATGGCAGAAATGTATACCGAAGATATTACCCAAATTGATATCAATCAGGAAATGAAAGATGCCTATCTTCAGTATTCCATGAGTGTCATTGTTGGAAGAGCTTTGCCGGATGTGAGAGATGGTTTGAAGCCTGTGCATCGTCGCATATTGTTTGCAATGAGTGAGCTTAAAAACACATATGATAAGGCCTATAAAAAATCAGCCCGTGTTGTTGGTGATGTTATTGGTAAATACCATCCACATGGTGATAAAGCCGTTTACGATACCATGGTAAGAATGGCTCAAGAGTTTTCAATGAAAGAAATTCTTGTAGATGGGCAAGGAAACTTTGGTTCCATTGATGGAGATAGTCCGGCTGCTGCTAGGTACACTGAAGTCCGAATGACCAAGCTAGCTCAACTTTTATTAGAAGATATCAATAAAGAGACTGTGGACTTTGCCCCAAACTACGATGATTCACTCCTAGTACCAGCGGTGCTTCCGGCTCAATACCCCAACTTACTTGTGAATGGGAGTTCAGGAATTGCTGTTGGTATGGCAACAAATATCCCGACGCACAATTTAGGTGAAGTTGTAGATGCCTGTCTTCATTTTATTAATAACCCTGATTGTACTTTGTCTGATTTGATTCAAATTATTCCTGGTCCTGACTTTCCAACTGCCGCTACAATTTCTGGTAGAAAAGGAATTTTAGACGCATACCGTACTGGTCGAGGAATCATTAAACTTAAAGCTGTTGCAGAAATTGAAGAGCTTAAAGACCACTGCAATATTATTGTGACGGAGCTGCCTTACCAAGTGAATAAAGCTAAGCTCATCATATCTATGGCAGACTTAGTCAAAGACAAAAAAATTGAAGGTATTGCAGATCTTAGAGATGAGTCCAGCAGAGAAGGGATTCGTATCTTAGTGAAACTGAGACGTAATGCAAATCCACAGGTTATTTTAAATCAGCTCTTTAAATATACAAAAATGCAAACCAGTTTTGGTATAATAATGTTGGCCTTGGATTCTAGAAACCAACCTAGAGTCTTTAACCTTAAAGGAATTATTGAATCCTTTGTTGAGCATAGAAGAGACGTCATCACTAGAAGATGTATTTTCGACCTCAAGAAAGCACAAGCCCGAGAACATATCTTACTGGGCCTCCAAATAGCTTTAGATCATATTGATAAAATCATTAAAACTATTCGGGCGGCAAAAGAAACTAAAGAAGCTAAATTAGGATTGATTAAAGAATTTGATTTTTCCGATCGACAAGCTCAAGCTATTTTAGAGATGAAGCTTCAAAGGCTGACAGGTCTGGAAAGAGAAAAAATAGCTAATGAACTCAAAGAGGTTCGTGAGTCCATTGAATACTTTAAAAAAGTATTAGGTGATGTTTCAGAAGTATACCGAATCATCTCTGAAGAACTTATCGAAATTAAAGAAAAATTTGCCACTCCTCGAAAAACTCAACTTGTAGAGGCTCAAGAAGATATAGACATTGAAGACATGATCCCAAAGGAAAAAACCATTGTGACACTCACTCACTCTGGAACGATCAAAAGGATTGCCACCGAAAGTTATAAGCTTCAAAAAAGAGGGGGCAAAGGTCTCAAAGGTGGAGGAGCTAAGGATGAAGACTTTGTTTCGGAAGTTTTCTTAACAGAAACCCACTCTACACTTTTAGTTTTTTCTGACAAAGGAAAATGCTATTGGGTTAAGGTTTATAAAATTCCAAAATCTACTCGTACTGGAAAAGGAAAATCAATTAGAAATGTCATACAGGTTGATGGAAATGAGAATGTTCAATCCGTGCTCCCTGTGGAAGCTTATTCAGATGATCAATTTTTAGCTTTTGTTTCTAAAAATGGAATTATAAAAAGAACAAGTTTGTCTCAGTTTTCAAACCCTAGAACTTCTGGTCTGATAGCCACAAAAATAGATTTAGATGATGAGATTTCAAACGTAAGCCTGACAGGCGGAGATCAGGAGATCTTTTTGACAACCAGAAATGGCCTTTCTATACGATTTGATGAAAATGATGTGCGTGTTATGGGAAGAACAGCTCGAGGAGTCAAAGGCATCAACTTGGGTAAAGATGATTATGTTGTAGGTTGTGATGTGATCAAAAAAGATGACGATAGAACTGTACTCATCATTACAGAAAAAGGTTATGGGAAGAAAGCAAAGCTTGCAGAATACCGGACTCAAACTCGTGGTGGAATGGGTGTGATCACCCAAAAAGTTTCCGATAAAGTTGGAAAATTGGCTACGGCAAGACTTGTTGAAGAAACCGATCATGTGGTCATTATGACTAATATGGGACAATCAATCCGAATGAAAGCTTCTGGGATTTCGACTTTAAGTCGCAACACTCAAGGGGTTAAACTCATCTCACTCAACGAGGGAGAGTTTGTCACATCATGTGCTTTGGTTAAAGATCATGACGAAGACGAGCATGAAGATCATTCAGACGATTAAGTTTATTATTATTTTTTCTTTTTGTTTGTCTTGTGTAAAACAAGGCCAAAAAAATAAGAAAATTCCCCAAGCCAAAAAAGAGCTCAACTCTTGCTTGGCTGATCATAATACCCAGTGCAGTTTAAACGCATTGGATTATCTTATTCAAAACGATAGATCTGAAAGGCATACTTGGTATTACAAAAAAGCAGAAATTTATCAAAAAAAAATGAAGCTTTGTAATAAAGCTGTAGAGTCTTATCAAAAAAGTTTGAGTTATTGCTCAGGAAAAACCTGTGAACCTCAAACTTATTACGAGTTAGGTCGATGTTACTTTTTCATAGGCGAATACGACCAGGCCGTGGTAGAGTTAGATCAACTCATGGGCTTGAGCTGGGCATCTCCTAACTTAGTCTCTAAGGCTAAATGGCTAAAAGGACAGGTTTACTTTTCTACTGGAAAAAGCGATGTGGCCTTAAAAAACTGGCTACAACTTTATGAGAAGTCGCCAGAGTTTTCAAAAAAATACAATATATTACAAGATATGATTCTGGCTTATCAAGATTTAGAGGACTTTCAGCCTGCCATCAGCCTTCTTGAGACCGCACAGAAAGAAATGAGCGAGGCTGAAAGCAAGGCCGCAGATGCCAAGCTGGTTCTACTAAAAAGAAGGCTCAGTCAGCAACCCGGTGGTTTAACAGGGAGGCTTAAGAGATGATTGCTTTTTTAAACGCACTATTTGGTTTTTTACTTATGACAAGTATATTTGGACTCTATTATTTAATGATAAAGCATTTCCTGAGCCCAGAAAAAGCCAAAGAACCTGGACCCTTCAAGTTTTACCTTATTCTGGCCTTTTTTCTTAAGATTCCTTTTACAGTTCTGGCTCTTTATCTTCTAGTCACATGGTCTGAATTTTCTGTGGGGATTTTCTTGGGGAGTTTCATACTGGGGTTGATTCTTTGGTCAGGGGTTCTTATAACCTGTGGCTCAAAAACTAAAACCTAAGCTCCCGCAGATTTCAAATAAATCTAAGGCTTTTGCAACTTTAAGAGTACATATAAAAAACTGTATTTATACAGAGCAGCAAAGCTAAGAAAATAGCTAAACAAAGTCCATACTGCAGCTTCGTAACCCTGTCTTATAGTATGTAAGGTGATTCATGGCTTCCTTTAACTTTATTGAGATGATCCCAGGTGTTGACCACTCCAACCTTCATGTGGCCACGGCCGTTATTGCAGTGAGTGCTATGGTTGTCGTTGGGATTGCAGCAAGGCTCGCTCTAGGCACAGGTGAATCTGCAATAGTACCGTCTTCAAGGTTTTCATTGAAAGGCTTTTTTGAACAGCTTACAGAGTTTATAACAAATTTATCTGTTTCCGTGATTGGTCCTGAGGGACGAAAGTTTGTCCCTATGTTTACGACAATATTTTTCTTTATCTTCTTTAATAATATTTTTGGTTTAATACCTGGTCTAGCTCCGGCGACTGAGAATATGAATACGGGTGTTGCTGTAGGGTTATTTGTTTTCGTTGTTTATAATGCCTATGGTTTAGCCGTAAATGGTTGGGCCTACCTCAAACATTTTGCAGGACCTATTGCTTTACTGGCCCCTTTAATGATTTTGGTAGAACTCATCTCTCATATTGTACGTCCTATCAGCTTAGGGCTAAGACTTAAAGCAAATATGACAGCGGATCATATGCTTTTAGGAATATTTACTGAGATGACACATTATGTGATTCCAGTAGCTTTTTACTTTTTGGGCCTGTTTGTTTGTGGCATGCAGGCTTTTATTTTTACTATTTTGACAATGATCTACATCTCTATGTCGATAGCCCATGAACATTAATTTAATTTTTTTATAATAAAAGAGGAGAAACAATGAAAAAAATGAACTTATTCCTACTGTCTTTCTTAGCGGGTTCAGCTGCATTTGCAGAAGATGCAGTTGAAGTGGCTAATACTGTTGCTTATGCAGGTATTCCAAGTGCTGTCTATTATGCATTTGCTGCGGCATTTACAATTGGACTAGCCGCTTTTGGTGGTGCTTTAGCTCAAGGAAAAGTGGGATCAGCGGCAATGGAAGGTATTGGACGCAATCCAAACTCTGCAGAGAAAATGCAAACACCTATGATTTTAGGTTTAGTATTTATTGAAACAGTTGTTCTTTTTGGTTTAGTTATTGCTTTACTATTAGTATTTAAATAAGTGAATGTATGAGCATATGGAGATCCCTACTCAGTCAGTCGTGATCTTTATAGGTTCAATTTTATTTTTTTAATTAGTACTCCTAAAAGAGGTAATAATAAAAAATAAATCATAATACCGGCGTCGTTAGAATTTGACTTCTGACAGCCGGTTTTTTTTTGCTCGACAGCCAAAGATTGAGACTGTTTTGGAAAGGCTTTAGCAATACCTGAAGCAGTTTTTGGAATTGGCTTTAAGAAATGAGTTTGAAGTTGTGGTCCGTCGGTGAGTTGTCTAAAAAAGCTATGAATATTTAAAACGGATAGAGAAACTTCTTTACCTGGATCATAAAAAACTGAAGAGTGAGATTTCGAGGCACTTTGAACTAGGCTGTGACTCAGTGTATTGATGTCAAAATCAAACTGAGACAAAGCCATGGCCATAATGGCAGAGATAATAGGCGCAGACATGCTGGTTCCTTTTTTGTAGGCTAACTCCCGTCCTATTGATTGAGACTCAAGCAGCTCCAACTCACGTTCAACTCCATCGCCACCATAAGTGTATATATCTACACCTTTTCCAAAGTTTGAAAATGTAGAAATTTGATTTTGGCTATTAATTGACCCCACACTTAACACATTAGGAAGCCCAGCTGGACTACTACGTTCAAGACCGTCTAAGGCCTCGTTTCCAGCGGCAACGATGGCCAGTGCCCCATGAACCCTTGCATATTCAAAGGCCTTGAACTCAGAAAGAGAATTTCTCTTTGTAACGCCCCAGCTGCAATTGATAACTTTAGCCCCTTGGTCTGTAGCTAAATAAACAGCTTTCAAAAGGTCACTCATATGGGTGGGGCGACGGCTGGAAAAAGCTTTTATAGGCAGGAGTTGTATATAATCTTCAGAATTTGAAAATTGATCTAAAATATTTGTAATAAAGCCCGAGACATGTTGGCCATGGTCTGAGTCCTGGTTCTGATAATCAGGACTGACATTAAAATCTTGGTCGGCGACATCAAAAGCTAGGGTTTTATTACCAAGTGTTCTTTTAAACTTTTGAAAGCCTGAGCTACTAATGTCAAACCCAACATCAATAAGAGCAATCAGAACTTCATTTTTAAAATTAGATTTTAATTTAAAGTTTGTAAAAAGCTGTTCATACCAAGGAAATGAATATTGGCTTAAAATTTTGGAGCGAGTGGGAGACTGAGGACGACGAACAACACAATCTGGTTCAACATGGTTCACAATACTCTTAGGAAAATACTGGTGAATATCTGCCAGTGATTCTTTAAATGCAAACACAAACTCTTTTTTCAAATTTGAAGCTTTATGATTCGATGCTTGGTGAATACGGGTGATCTTTGTGGATTTGAATGTGATATCTTGTGAAGTAGAGACAATATACTGGTTTGTATCACATTGAGACATTTTTTGGGCAACTGCAGTGGAAAGTATAAATTGAGCTAATATAGAAGAAAGTAAGACATTCAGAGGCATAATGACTCCTCGGTATTATAATCACTGAATCACATTAACTTTTGTCTGGTGTTAATAAATGAGTTCTACTTTCGGGTATTTAAATTTAGAATATGTCTTTGATCCACTATTTAATGAAATTTATTTTAAGTCATTGAGGTAAAATATGTTTTCAGAACTCTTTAGTCGAAGAGAACCAAGGGGTGACTTTTCATTAAGTCTTCTTCTTTTAGCGCTTATGAATCTACATCTTAGCGCTGAGCTTTATGTTTTATGCTTTTTTGATTTTGCACTCATTTCAGTGTTTGCAGGTTCCGAGTATTTTAAAAAGTATTCACGTTGTATTGTGAGTGTTTATGGATTAGCGCTAAGTCTCATTGCCGTTTATCAGCAATCCTATCAAATGCTGCCATTAATGCTCTCAGCTCTTTTTGGTTTTTATTTTGTACTTCATGTTTGGAGTTTAATTCGTAAAACAAAAACAAATATTGAAGTCTGGAGTTTGAGCTTTAAACTATGTTTTATTTTTTGGATTTTTTATATCTCTAAAAACATTTTTGTGAGACAAGATATTGCCTTGTCTCTGGAGAAACTAGTAGGGCTAGCCAATATAGATTTAGCCTATGTTTTTATAGCCGCTATACTTTTGTTAAGTGCCGTTTGTCTCTGTATAAAAAAATTCAGGTGGTTAGGCTTGATGATTAATTTTTTGAGTTTTCTGTTTATTTTTGGGGCTCAAGATACTCATTTCATTATTCTTGCAATGGCTTTATCTATATGGTTTATCCCTATAGATTGGGTGGAGTCCTCTAGTCGTCAGATAAATATTTTTATTATAATTACAACAATGATCTATATCTTAGCTTCAAGTGTAGGGCATTTTACAGAAATCACGACATTTCCTTGGGCCAATCTTTCTGTAATTTTTATGTCTCTGATGGGCTTTTCTTATATTTATATATATCTGCAAGAAGAAAGCAGACTAAAGAAAAACACACAATTAAAAGCCATGAATATGGTCACAATAAATTCAGCAGCTGTAGCCTTAGATAGTGAAAGCCTATCAGACCAAAGCTTTACCCTGTCACAAAAAGAAGCCCTGGTAAAATTCTTTAAAGCCAAGAATCTTCCAAAGCTAATATTACCAGCCTTAGTTCTCTACATTTTGTATATCAATTGATTTATTAATTTATAGGTTACTTAAGATTCAATAAATGAACTATTTTTTTTGAGTCTAGTGAATGTTAAAAGTAACTATTAGTGTTTTTCTAAATAAATAATAAATCCTGTAAAATTTTTACCAATGAGACTCTTAGGTTTGTTGTATATTTTTGCTATTTTATCAGTGATAACTTGAGACTCTGTAGAGAGATCACACGCTGCAATTTTAAGATCCATAACATCATCTTCAGCTTTTTTTAAGTAAACTCCTAATGTCTCATAACATTTCTTCATTACATCTGCAGGTCCTATGACCTCTTCGGGAGTACTAGGAAATAAAAGGAATAGTGAATTAAAAGTTTTACTATTTCCAAACCAATTTTGTTCTAGGTCTTTTATCTTTAGCTCAGCAAGAGTCAAAGATGAAAAAGTTAACAAAAGACAACAAACTAGAAATTTAAACATTTTAACTCTCCAAAGTTAAAGGTGAAGGAACTCGTGGAATATATAGATAAAAAATCAGTCTTTAAAAGACAAAATAAGTAAATTGTAATATTTATAGGGATTATGAATGTAAAAATGATATTTAAAGCATTCGAAAGGAAATACTACATGCAAAATGTGATTTTTTTATTTGATAGTAAGGAATATACAACCTTTTATACTCTTTATAGATGGATATACTTGAAGAGTTTCAAAAGCTAATGCATTTGAAAAAGGCGAAAATTTTAATAAAAAATTTTCTATTGGATTTTATTAACAAAATTGAAACCTGAAGATTCAAAAATCCAGTGAATAAATTTTTGCTTCAACTCTTCAAGTTGATCTTCACTTTGTGCTTCGAGTCGAATTGTAATGGCCGGTTGGGTGTTTGAAGCCCTTGCTAAAGCCCAACCCCCAAATGCCTTAATTCGAATTCCATCGACGTAGCTCACTTCATCCATAAACGCAGGCTTATTACTTTTTGTTTCAGTAACGAGTTGTTCAATGAGTTCAAATTTTTTATCATCATCAACATCGAGTCGATATTCTGGGGTTGTAAAAAGCTCAGGAAGATTTACCACTTCGCTGAGTTTCTTTTTTGAGCTTTCTAAAATTTCAATGAGTCTTAGTGCTGCGTAAAGGGCATCATCATAACCGTAGTTTCTGTCAGCAAAAAAGATATGACCTGAGAGTTCTCCGCCAAAAGGGGATTCTTCTATACGGACTTTATCTTTGACTAAGCTATGTCCCGTTTTCCACATGATTGGGACACCACCTTGCTGTTTTACTAAATCATAAAAAGATTGTGTGCACTTTACATCCCCGATAATTTTAGCACCGGGGTGTTTTTTTAAAATAAATTCTGCATAAATAGCGAGAAGACTATCTGCGTAGAGCATCTTGCCGTTTTCATCAACCACGCCTATTCGGTCGGCGTCGCCGTCAAAGCCTATGCCCACAAAAGCACCTATCTCTTTTACCTTGTCGGCAAGTTGAACCATGTTTTCAGCGACTGTGGGGTCAGGGTGATGAGCTGGAAATCTTCCATCAGGAGTTTCGTTGATAAAAGTAACATCTAACCCAACAGTTTCAAAAAGTTCACGACAGATCACACCTGCAGCTCCATGGGCACAATCAACCACTACAGGGATCCGGTTATCAAAGTGGAATTCTTTTTTATATCTATTTAAGTAAGGTTCAAAAACATCAAGTTGGCACAAAGTCCCAGGGTTTTCAGAAACTGTATCCCAAAGGAGTGGATTTTCAATTCGTTTTTTTAAATCTTGGATTTGTAAACCATGTAAGGTTCTCTTCCCATAAGACATCTTGAATCCGTTATACTCTGGTGGGTTATGGCTGCCGGTGACCATAATAGATCCATCGACTTCTGGAAAATGAAAGCAAGAAAAGTAAGATAAAGGAGAGGTGATCATGCCCATGTCTAAAACATGTCCACCCATTATTTGAATGCCTTCGGTCAAAGCTTGAAAGAGCGACGGACTAGAGAGTCGAGCATCATAACCTAAGCTGACATTAGGAGGTCTCCCTAACTTCATTTCAAGGCTCAAGCAAAAAGCAGCGCCTAAGCATTTGGCAAACTCTTCATCATAGTCTTTTCCGTAAACTCCACGTATATCGTACTCTCTATAAATTTGTGTATTCCACTGCATATGATTTACCCCTTAAGACCTTAAAATTCTATCTTATTGGCCGACATTTGATAAGCACCAAGAAGGGCGTCCATCATAGACCTGGGATTGGCTTGGTTTAGGCCATAAAGTTCGAAGGCAGGTCCGTGATCCACACTGGTTCTTATAAAGGGAAGCCCCAAGGTCATTTGGTAGCCTGACATACCGTGGGCAGTTTTAAAAGCTATAAGGCCTTGGTCATGATAAAGGCTTAAGTATAAATCATATCTGTTTACAACTTCAGGAGTAAAAGCAGAATCAGGAGGAAGTGGCAATGAGTTATGTCCTAAATCCTGAAGCCAGGGTTTGAGTTTGTGATCTTCAAAAGAACCAATCAGTCCTGCATCGCCAGCATGAGGATTTAGACCTAATACAGCTAATGTTTTTTTAGAATCATAGAGTTTAGAATTCAACTCTGAAGCCAAGTTGAAGCAAGATTTGAAGTTTTTTTGAGTGAGAGAGTCTTCAACATCTTTTAAAGGGATATGATCAGTAACTAAAACTACTGAAAATTTTTGACCAATGAAAGACATAAATAAATCTGATTTACCATGCAATTTTTTAAACAGTCCAGTGTGACCCATGACATTAAATCCAGCAGAGATAAACGATTCTTTGGTCAGTGGCCCTGTCACTAAGGCTTGCCAGTCATCAGGTGAATTTAAACAAAGTTTTGTGGCTAGCTCAACTTGTTGAGCTGCTAAAAGATTATTTTGAATCACCTGAAGACTAGGGGAAAGTGATTCAACTAGAGTTGGGGCTATAAATTCATGAGTATTATAAGAGTGATCCAGTTTGGAGATAAAATCTTGGGGAGAGTCCAGGCCTAAAATACACCAATGAGCTTTAATTCTTTGTAAAGAGGGGGAGTTAAAGGCTTTCAGTAAAATTTCTGAACCCACACCCTTGGTTTCACCTGATGTAATAAGTATGTGCGGGAGTTGATTCACGATTTTAAACTTTTAGGTCGCTGGATTTTCTTTTAAGCCAACTACGAATATTATCAAGCATGTACTTTTGTCTTAACTCTGCTTTGAGTTTCATAATTTCAGGCGTATTGGGTAAAGCTTTGATCTTACTCTTTTCTTCAATTTTAAGAATATAGTATTTATCTTCCACAGCAATGGGTTGAGTGACACCGGAAGAATCCACCTCGTCTAACGCTGCTTGGAAATCATCCATGAGATCTCCTTGGTTAAAATTTCCAAATGGAGCATTCACTTTGACTTTTGCATTCAGACTCACAGATTGCCAACCTTTGGCTATGGCTTGAGATCTAGTTTTTAAGGCGTCGCCTTGGCTTCCTTTCACGATGATATGAGAAAGCTTATATCTAAAGGAGGGGACAAGTGTCGCGCCAGTTTTGAGCTTCTGTAGTACATCTTGGTCATTCACCTTAACCCTTGGTGAAATTTCGACTCCAATTACACGGCTGACTTGAAGAGAGTTTTTTAAAAACTCTCGATAGTCCTCATAGTCAATGTTTTCTCTGGCCAGTTGAACTTTAAATTCTTCTAAACTGAGATTGCTCCTTCCTGCAATGGAATTAATTTTTTGAGTGATTTCGTCATCGCTGACTTTGCCTCTGAGGTCTTTGCTAAAATGGTTCTTAAAGATCTCAAGATACTTAAAATAATTAATTTGAGTTTGTTTATCCGTTTTTAAAGACTCCAGCTCAAAGACTTGAGCTATAGCTTGCTCCACAAGCACTCCTCTTTCTAAATTCTTTTTAAACCGAGTAAGGTCTGAAGTCAGTATGGGTCTTTTTAAAACCACAGCTTCAACCTGATCAATGATTTTAGAAAAAGAAGGAAGGCAAAAGACGGAGCTAAGAAGTAAGACAAATAGATTTTTTTTCATCCCTTCTTTATATCAAAAAATTCTCTAATTGTAATATAGATTAAGTCTAAAATTAGGGGTTCATGACTTAATGAGGAAAGTGAGCTCTTATATCATACCTGGCTTCCAATGATTAAAATAGCTTTGGGTCAAATTGAATGTCTTCGATGAGTTTATAGGCTATTTGGACCTCTTCAGCCTCAATTTGGCTTTGAAGCCAAGAGGCCAAAAGTCGGCTTTCTTGAGCTGCCAGGTACTGGGCTGTATATTCTTTTTTAAAATCTTCATAGTTATGAGTGATATACTTCTGTTTTTTTGTTGAAAAAAACAAATGATATTGGTCATTGATTTCTTTTGGGTCAGTCACTTTATTCAAAGACGATGAAGTACAAGTTTTATAGAAAAATGAGGTCTCTTCCAGCCATCCTAAATCCCCGCCTTTAAACTTGGACGGGCTTAGTGAATACTTTGTGGCAAAAGTTTTGAACTTTTCTAGGTTTGCTGCTTTAAGCTCAGTTTGAATGTCTTTGGCTTTGTCTTCAGTGTCGACCACTATATGAAATAGTCGACAGTAGGGGCCCGTTCTTTTTTGAAATTTTTTCTTGATTTCAGAATTTTCAAGAGGCTTCCAGTCTCCATAACCAGGAAGTTTTTCAATTACTTTTTGAGTTAGGATTTCAAAAGAGGCGTTTTTTTTCCACTGATTATAATCTGTTTGAGTTTCTCTGGCGAGGCTACGGAAAGACATCAGATCTGGAAAGTATTCCTTTTCTTGCGAAAGTTTTAAATCTAAGTCTTCTTTTTTAACAAAAATGCTGTTGTCTTTGGCGTACTGTAAAATCAAAACTTCTTGAAGGAGTTCTTTTAAGCTGAGAGTTTTTATTTGTTGTAAGGATTCTGGAGAATGGTTTTTGAGTTCAGTATTATCAAGCTTAGAGTGAACTTGTGAAATAAAGTCATTAAGATATAAAATTTGGTCTTTATACTTTATTAATTCTGGGTTTGAGTTGAGTTGTTTTTTTTCACAACCTAGAAACAAAAATATAAAAAAAAAGAAAACCCAGATGTATTGCATAAGACAAACAGTCTGGGTCTAAATCAATTAAAACTCAATACAGATAAAGGCTTATCGCACCTGGCTTAAAAGCTTTTGATTGACCTGAATTTTATATTTAGGTTTGATTTGTTTAAAGAAGCCATCAAAGATTCTCTTTCTTTTGGCATCAAAGATGGCCATTCGGATGGGTTCTTTTGGAGCACTGTCGTAGGACATGCGACCTGTGACTTTCAAAATATGAAAACCAAATTGAGTCTGTATAATTCCAGCAACGCCGTTTTGTGGAGTTTTAAGAGCGGCCTGATAGTACTTAGGGTTTATGCTATGCATAGAGTGGTATCCCACATCTCCACCAGAATTTTTATTAAGCTCATCTTCACTATAAAGTTTCACTAAGTCTGCAAATTTTCTTTTAGAAGCTTTTACATCTCTATAAATTTTAGTCGCCCTGGATTTGGCCTCATTAACCTGAGAGGCTTTAGCTCCAAAGGGGATTCTCACCAAAATATGGCTTGTGCGTATATTGGGATACTTTGAGTAATAGGCTCTCATCTCGTTGGGGCTTGGCACTCCAATTTTTTCTACAGAAGGTCCAATTTTTTTCTCTAAATAGGCTTTATAAAGAGTTTGCTCTAACATTTTTTTGACTTCTGTATCTTGGCTCACTCCATTTTTTTTAGCTTCTTGGAGGCCCACCTTAAAACGAATCCAGTCTTCCATAAACTCGTTTGCTGTTGGTGGAACGGGCATAGAAGCCATAAGCCTTTTGGCTCTGCTATAGTCTTTTTTGAACTCAGAAAGCTTCACCCTTTCGTTGCCTATTTGGGCAATTGTGGGATCTGCCGCAAAAGCTGACTTAGCAAATAAAATGATTAAAATAATTTTGAATAAACCCATATCTAGCACCCCTCACCACTTAAATCACTAGGAAAACTGTTTCAAGCCATAGTGTTTAGTTTATAGAGTTATATTCGGCGTTTTTCTCAGTTTGTATGAGCTGAGCCTTCAAAAGCTCCTTGTTGGCGGGAGATTTTGGATCTTGGTCCAGGCCTTCAAGAGGGCCATCAATACGAAAGTGAACCCTGCTAAATGGTAGAGGGATTTGTGTTTGATCCCAGGTGTTTTTTAAGATTTTTAATGAGCTAGAGTGGACCGAGGCTGTAAAAATGGGAGCCCCTGTTTTAATCGCCATATCAAAAATGCCTGGCTTCACAGTTCTTCGAGGGCCTTTTCGCCCACCATCTACGGCGACACCGCCCCAGTGGGTCCCAGTATGAATATGATCGAGCATATATTTAAGGGCTCCGACCCCTCCTGAACCTGAAGAGCCCCTAGCTACTTTGGAGCCAAAATGCTTCAGGACTTCGGCTATAAATCGTCCGTCTGAGCTTTTAGAAACCACGGTAATGATCTTATGATATCGAGTGATAAATAAAGAAGTGAATAAATGCTCATGCCAGAAAGCAATAAGTAAGGGCTTATTATTATCGCTAAGTTTAGTGAATTCAGGAGAAAATACTATTTTTTTACTCCAGCTAAAGGCTAAGAGTCGGTAAGCCCAGCAAAAAAGCCAGACTCCCAATCTGAAAATCACTCTATTAAAGAGCTTTTTTAAAGGCTTCATTGAGTTTTGGAACAAGCTCTAAAGCATCGCCAACAATCCCATAAGTGGCTTTTTCAAAAATGGGGGCCTCTTTATCTGTATTAATAGCCACGATGACTTTGCTGCTACTCATTCCAGCTAAATGCTGAATAGCTCCTGAAATCCCGCATGCAATATAAAGGTTTGGTGAAACCGTTTTTCCTGTTTGCCCAACTTGCATGGAGTGCGCCACCCAACCGACGTCCACAACAGCTCTTGAGGCTCCCACTGTGGCACCGAGAGTGTCCGCCAAGTCTTCTAAAAGTTTGAAGTTTTCAGGTTCTTTCATTCCACGCCCACCAGAAACAATACGGCTGGCTTCAGTAAGATCTTGTTTTTCTGAGCTGCCTTTAACTGAGATTTTTAGAACGCAACCAGGAGCTGATGGAGAAGCCTCAAAAGTTTCAATCTGGATTGTGGAAGGGGACTCTGGCGTCTGCACTTGGATTTGGTTGGGGCGCATAAGGATCCCCACCGGCCCTTCGCCTTCAAATTTAATAGAGCTTATACACTTTCCAGCGTAGAGAGGTTTTTGAGCCTTAAACTGCCCAGCGTCGAGACTCAGCGCAATCACATCTGAAACCACACTGCCCTGACTCTTATAAATACCCGCAGCCACGAACTCCTTAGTCTGTGTGTTAGAAGTCGCTAAAACGGCTTTAGATTGTTTTGCTGAAACCAAATTGGCTAAGGCTTCCCCCCAACCCATGGAGCTATATGAATCTCCAGTATTCGTCATTTGGATATAACTAGGGACTCCCGCATTTTCTAAATCCGTTTTTTGCTCTGGAGTGAGTTCTGCAAATCCAAAGCAGGCAAAATTCTGTTTTTGCTCAAGGCACCATGAAGAAAGTTCTTTAGTGCTGTTTTTTAATTTATTTTGATCAAATTCCGCATAACATAAAATCATAATTCAGATCTCCTCAAGTTTTTTTTTCTACCAGATAGCCTCGGGCGCGATTTAAATGACCTTGGCTTCATTTCTCAGTTTTTCAACAAGTTCTTCTACAGAGTGATCTCCATCAAGCATTTGAACGGTGGCCTTAGCTGGAGGCATTGTAAAATCATAATAAACAGATTTTGTTGGTACATCTGAAAGCTCTAAAGAGGCTAGATCTATCTTTTCCAAGGGTTTCTTTTTGGCTTTCATGATTCCTGGTAAGCTCACAAAACGAGGTTGATTTAAACCTTTGTTGGCCGTAACCACACCAGGTAAGGTCATTTCATAGGTTTCTGTGACTCCACCTTCAATTTGTCGCGTCAGCTCAAGGCTTGTTGGAGATTGAACCTCAAGTTTTGAAACAGCTGCAACATAGGGAAGGCTCATTTCTTGAGCTAACTGAGCCCCAAGAAAAGCTTCGTTAGTGTCTATGGCCAGTTTGCCAAGAAGCACTAATCCAGCGTCTCCTTTTTTAGAGATACAGCGAGCTAAGGCTTGGGTGAGTTGGCGCGAGTCTAAGTTCTCAGGAGTTTCAACATGAAGGGCCTCGTCACAACCCATGGCTAGGGCAGATCTTAAGGCTTTTGTGACTCTTTCTGGTCCAACGGAAAGAGCGATGACTTTATCAGCACCTAGAGCCTCTTTTTTTTGAAGAGCCTCTTCAATGGCAAATTCGTCATAGGGGTTCAAGATCCAATTCACACTGGAGGTTTCAATTCCTTGGCCATCAGATTGAATTTGAATTTTAGTCTCAGTATCAGGGACTTGTTTTATACAAACAAAAATATTCATGTGTGTTCTCCCAAAACTAATTAAAGAAAATATTTGAACAAGATTTAATATAGAAAAATACTATTTTTTAAGCCTATGGGCACGACTCATTATGGACAAAACAGACAAGCTCATTTAGTTTAGAAGATCTTTTCTCAAAAGCTCAAGGATAAATTCATGATTAAATTTTTAAAATCTTCTATAGGCAGCAAGCAAGTGATTGGTCTTGCCGGCCTGGGTTTAGCCGTTTTTGTGTTCGCCCATATGGCTGGGAATATGCTAATTTTCGTCAGTCCCGAGGCTTACAATAAATATGGACATGCCCTGACCAGCAATCCCTTAATTTATTTTGCTGAGGCAGGTTTGGTGGCCATATTTTTGGGGCACGTGATCTTAAGCCTTTGGCTCAGCTGGAAGAACTGGAAGAGTCGTGGCTCCCAAGCCTACACTTATAAAAAACCAAAAAAAACAAAAGCTTCTCTAGCCTCAAGAACTATGTGGGCCCAGGGCTTAGTCATTTTGGTTTTTATTATTTTGCATCTGCTCACATTTAAATTCGCTAACGATGGTTACTATGTTGAGTACGGTGGCGAGAAAATGAGAGATCTTCACCGCCTTATGATTGAAGTCTTTCAACAGCCTCTTTATGTTGTGGGTTATACATTCTGCTTACTTCTTTTATGGGGGCATCTCAGCCATGGAGTCTCTTCAGTGTTTCAATCTTTAGGGATGACAGGTGAAAGATCTGCTCCTGCGGTTAAAACGATTGGATGGATTTACGCACTTGTTGTGTGTTTAGGTTTTATCTCTCAGCCTCTTTATGTTTACTTCTTTTACTCAGCTTAAGGTGAAATTATGAATTTTGATTCTCACTCTCCAACAGGTCCAATAGAAACTTCTTGGGAAAGACATAAATTTGATATCAATTTAGTGAACCCCTCCAACAAAAGAAAATTCGATATTATTGTTGTAGGGACAGGTTTAGCTGGAGCTTCAGCTTCGGCCACTTTGGCTGAACTAGGATACAAAGTAAAAAGTTTTACTTTTCATGATTCCCCTAGGCGTGCTCATTCGATTGCGGCCCAAGGTGGGATCAACGCAGCTAAGAATTATCAAAATGATGGGGATTCAGTCAAAAGACTTTTTTACGATACAGTGAAAGGGGGAGACTTTAGATCTCGAGAATCCAATGTGTATCGTCTGTCGCAGGTTTCAAATGAAATTATTGATCAGTGTGTGGCTCAAGGGGTTCCTTTTGCTAGAGACTACGGCGGTCTTTTAACAAATAGATCTTTTGGGGGAGCTCAGGTTTCTAGAACCTTCTATGCTCGAGGACAAACAGGGCAACAGCTTTTACTTGGAGCCTATTCCGCCATGATGAGACAGGTGGATAAGGGGAACATCGAACTCCACACTCGTCGTGAAATGATGGATCTCGTAACCATCAACGATCAAGCCCGAGGAATCACGGTTAGAAATCTTGTGACTGGCGAAATTGAATCCCATAGTGCCCACGCTGTTTTATTGGCAAGTGGTGGGTACGGAAATGTATTTTATTTATCTACGAATGCAAAAAATTCAAACTGTTCTGCTTTATGGAGAGCTCACCAAAAAGGGGCGGCTTTTGCCAATCCTTGTTACACCCAAATACATCCTACGTGTATTCCTGTTTCAGGGGAGTATCAATCCAAGCTGACTCTTATGTCCGAGTCCTTAAGAAACGACGGACGTGTTTGGGTGCCAGAGGATAAGTCTGATAAAAGACATCCTAGTGAAATCAGTGATGCCCAAAGGGATTACTATTTAGAAAGAGTTTATCCAAGTTTTGGGAACCTGGCGCCACGTGATGTGGCCTCTAGACAGGCCAAATACAGAATTGATGAAGGCCGTGGTGTGGGTAAAACTGAAAAAGCCGTTTACCTGGATTTTCGCGATGCTATAACTAGGCTTGGTGAAAACACTATAAAAGAGCGTTATGGAAACCTCTTTCAAATGTACCAAAAGATCACTGGTGAGAATCCTTACAAACAACCTATGAGAATTTATCCGGCAGTCCATTACACGATGGGGGGCCTTTGGGTGGATTACAATTTACAAAGCACAATTCCTGGCCTTCATGTTTTAGGTGAAGCCAACTTTTCTGATCACGGAGCTAATCGCTTGGGAGCCTCAGCTTTGATGCAAGGTTTGGCCGATGGCTATTTTGTGATCCCAGCAACCCTGGGACATTATTTAGCCTCTCATAGTTTGCAGGATGTGAGCCTCTCCCATGAGGCCTTTAAGCAAAGCCAAGAGGATGTAAAACAGCGTCTTTCTGCCATGCTCAGCAATAAAGGGAGCAAGACTGTGGATGAGTTTCATAGAGAGTTAGGGCTAATCATGTGGGAGCATGTAGGCATGTCTCGAAACGCAGAAGGTTTGAAAACCGCCATCACTCAAATACAAAAACTCCGTGAAGAGTATGAGCATCAGGTTTTGATACCAGGAGATGAAAACTTTAAAAATGATGAACTAGAAAAAGCAGCCCGAGTTCAGGACTTTTTAGAATTAGGTGAACTCATGGCTTTAGACGCCCTTAAGCGTGAAGAAAGCTGTGGGGGACACTTTAGAGAAGAGTATCAAACTGCTGATGGTGAAGCCCTGAGAAACGATGAAGAGTTTTGCCATTCCGCCGCCTTCACTTATGATAAAGGAACGGGTAAAGCCAGCTGGACACGGCATGAAGAAAAACTTGAGTTTGAAAACGTAAAACTCAGTACAAGAAGTTATAAATAAAAAATATTTACAATATATCTTGTAAATAAAAAAAGTTTATAAAAATTTTAGATTACTTGGTGCTGTTGAAGATTGGTAAGTGCAAACGAAAAAATCAGCTCACGAGAAATTAAAATGTACGCTACCAAAATTAAGAGAAGGCTTAGTGGTTACTAAGTCGAGCTTTATTTTGGTAGCGTACATTTTAATTTCGACTTGAGATGGTTTTTGCAGTGCACTTACCAATCTTCAATAGCACCTAGAACAAGGAAACAAGCTCATGAAAATTCATCTTAAAGTTTGGAGACAAAAAGGCCCTGAAGATAAAGGCTGTATGGAAGATCACACTCTTGATGACGTGAGTTCTGAAATGTCTTTTTTAGAAATGATGGACGTGCTCAATCAAAAACTGATCAAAGAAGGCCATGATCCTGTCACATTTGATCATGACTGCCGCGAAGGCATTTGCGGGTCTTGCTCTATGGTGATTAACGGAGATCCCCACGGTCCTCAAAAAGCCACCACCACATGTCAGCTTCACATGAGAGCTTTTAAAGATGGAGAAACCATTTATGTGGAGCCTTGGAAGGCCAAGGCTTTTCCAGTGATTAAAGACCTTATGGTTGATAGATCGTCTTTTGATCGTATTCAGGCTGCCGGTGGATATGTGTCTGTTTCCACTGGGAATGCCCCAGACGCCAATGCTATTGCTATCCCTAAGCTCACATCTGATGAGGCCTTTTTATCAGCAACCTGTATTGGTTGCGGCGCTTGTGTGGCCGCCTGTAAAAATGCGTCAGCGATGTTATTTGTGTCAGCCAAAGTTTCCCATTTAGATTTGTTACCCCAGGGTCAAGAAGAAACCCATCTTCGTACCCAAAGAATGGTAGCCCAAATGGATGAAGAAGGTTTTGGAGCTTGCACAAATACGGGTTCGTGTTCAGCAGCCTGCCCAAAAGAGATCAAGTTGGAGAATATTGCTCGAATGAATCGTAGATATACGGGCTCTCAGATTAAATCCTCTTAATGAATTAATTTTTTGAGTGCTATTTTTCAGAAATCTTAAGCCCAACCTCATAAAAAAAAACACTTTCGGTCGCAGAGCGTCTCCTGGAATGTACTATGGTTACATAGTGCACCCCACGATACGCACTGCCGCGACGTTTAAAATTTTTTTTATTAGGTTGGGCTTAAGATTTCTGAAAAATAGCACTCAAAAAATTAAAAAATCTAACCAATTCAATCTTCAATAAATAAGTCATTATTGAGACTCTGGACTATAGTCTCGCAAGCTGGGGAGTTAGACCTAGATATAGGAAATGGCTAAAAGCGACATTCTAAATTTAGTGGACTAATCCCCATCAATCCCCACAGTTTTCCACATATAAAATAAAATGAACTCCTAACTGCTTAAAAAATGTACAAATACAGCATTTAAATCATAAGTAAATATTATAAGCAGCATGTCACCTAGATCAGACTAAAGTCGTTAGTGGGGCTTATTTTTACAAGCTCTGGCTCATAAAAGCATAAATGAACTGGGCTTTCTATTCAGCTCAAATCTGTCGATAAGAAGCTATGAGAAAACTTAAACTTTTAGTATTTTGCGTTATGACTTCAAGTTTTGTTTTTGAGGCCTATGCAGATGAGTGTTCATATATTATTAATCCTTCATCAACAATCAAACGTTATCCGAATTCAAAAGGTGCTGGTCCATTATCTTTAGAGCAAGAAGATAAAAAGTTTCTAAAAAAATATGATTTAGATGTAGATAATATTGCTGGCAGTCAGAGCAAGCTTATTGTTGGCAATTGCGACCCAACTTCTGATATTAATGGCTATATGCTTATCGACGACCAATTCAGTGAATTCACAAATTACTGTGGAAAGACCTCCAAAAAATACTCTTGCTATATAAAGCGCTCTTCAGTAACTCCAAAGGACAGTCTAGAATCTATCACTACAGCTCTTAATGGGCTAAACCCTGTACCTGCTGATTGTAATCCGAGTGATAAATCGACTTTTGCTAAAGGCCTCAATGACTTTACTGATGACCGATATAAAAAATATAAATTTGCTTTAGACAATTTAACCCAGGTGTTGAATCGAAAACCTGGACAGCTGGAATGCCTCTTTGCTGTTGAATCAGGTTTTAAATCTAACCCATCATCTTATACAGCAGTCAGAGGTTTTGCACAGATGACAGAGAAGGCGATGAAGGGTGTAAATGAGTTTCTTGTGCCAAATATTAATATTTCAGAAGAGTTAGATCAGGCAAAGAGAGCTAGAAATATAAAGACAAAAGCTAGATTGGAATGTAGGTCTGGTGCATATAATAGGGCTTTTAAAAAGCATGTGACTCACTTAAAGAATGCATTATTTTCCGAAGAGTTAGAAAAAAAACTTAATGAAGATGTTAAATTAGAACTTAAGGAGTTTCTAGATTGCCATATAAAAGGGGGTTATACTAATAATAGAATTTACAAAAATATTGAAGAAAAAATCTCAATTGAAGCACAAGACACATGTGAAGATAAAACCAAGCATATGGCAAACCCATTTTATAATATGTTCGTGGGATCAGTACATGATATGAGAAAACTAGAAGAGAGCTCTGAAGTTAATTTTAGCTTTTCACAATTAAAGTACGATTCAGCAAAGAATATGTGTGTGGAAAATAAAGGCTCAGTTCCATTCCCACCAGATGATAGGCTAAATTTACTTTCCAATGTGATTTACAATGCTGGCTATGCAGGGAAAAGTGGACTCTCTGCAAAGTTTCAGAATATATTTCTTCAGGTTATTGATTCAGAAGATTCTAAGATGTCAGAGAGCAACATCAATTATTTCATAAGTAATTATGATAAGAAAAATAATAAGATTACCGATGAAATGAGAAGAAAAAAAGTGGGTGAAATTGAAAAACATGTCAAAAGGTTGAAAGCTTGTCATAGAGCTATTTCAGATACGGCTACTTAACCCAAAAACCCCTCAACCAGCATCGTCACATTTTGTGGGTGATCCAACTGTGTGCAGTGGCTGCCAGTGGGAAATATTTCAAGCTTTGAGTTTAATAATAAATCATGAAGTTCATATTGATACTTTAAAGGTGTGATTTTATCTTTGGATCCGGCCAAAATGAGTTGGGGCTGTTTAAGAGTTGTAAGCTGTTCTACTAAATTCAATTTTAATATTTCTTTTAAATAAAATAAGACATCGGTGGCTTTTTGGTGTTTTAAAAAGCTGGCGTAGATCTCAATATCTTTGTGTTCTGTGAGCTCTAAGTTAAATCCACCGATCCAGCCCGCTACTTTAAAACCTAAGCTGTGATCCATGCCGATATTCCAGATTCGATTTGCGATATTAGGAAATTCTTCTGCAAAGTTTTTAATTTGTGTCAGTCTGTTTTCTAAAAATTGGGACTTAAAAAGAGTCAAAGGGTTTTTAGCAAAGCCATTGATATGCACTAAGGCCTCAAATTGCCTAGGCTTTTTTAAAGCACACATTAAAGCCAGTGGGCTTCCTAGGCTATGGCCAATAATAAACGATTTTTTGATCTTAAAAAAATCTAAGACTTCAAGAACTTCATTAACTATATAATCAAAAGATCGAGGCTCTTGGGGCAGGCTTTCGTGTCCAGGGTAGATGACAAAGTAAATATTATAGTTTGCCTTGAGATGCTCAATCTGGTGGTGGTAGTGATTCCACGGGCAAGAAAGCCCTGGCAGAAAAATTATAGACTTTTTTCTTTTATGATTTCCAAACTGCAAAATCTCTAAATACCCAAATTGAGTTTGGACCTGATGAGTTTTAAAGCTTTTGGCCGAGTCTGTCACAGGTCTAAAACCCCAAAACTATAAATAATCCTTTCGTTTTGATAAAAGTGGATAAGGTCTCCAGCACGGATGAGGGCGGCTTCTTTAAGTGGAGCCCCACCGTTAAGCGAGAGGGCGTTCATGACCTCAGGGTTTATGAGAGCTAAGCCACTTGTGCTGGGCTCTAACCTAAAGATGACATCCGGAAGCTTCAACCCCATGAGTTGCCCCTCAAGAGGGAGTTTACCAAAAGTATAGGGTGCAAAATAAATAGGCCAAACCTCATCAAGGTGAAGACCCGAGACACATTTAATTTGAAAAGGCTTTTGCAATATCTCGACATTATTACCCATACCTGTGTCAGTAATTTTGATCTTTTTGAGTATTTGATACAGTTGAGAAGATAAAACCTGAGATTCAGGGCTTAAGGCCTCCCACTCATCTGTTGAAATCTCAACGACTTCTAAGGAGCTTTGTCCAATTCGGATTTTTAATCCAGGAAAAAGAAGGCTTTCCTTAATGGGCTTTTTGTTAACAATAAGCCCATTGGCAGAGCCCTGATCCTGTATAAACAAATGTCCAGAGTCATTTTCGATGACTTTGGCATGGATACTAGAAGCATTGGGGTCTTGGAGACGGATCTCACAGTCCTTCCCACGCCCAATAAAATGACCCGAGACCAGAGGATAAAACCTATTTTCAGAGAGATGTTTAAAAGCTAGCGGCATTAAAATCTACTTTACACCTCTAAAAACTTTGGTGCCAGTCCCTTTTGAGCATGCGCTGCATCCTCAAAAGGGGGCTGGCACCAAAGTTCACTAAGCAGAGTGGGCTTTAAATCAATACAAAGCCTTGTTTTTAGGACAAATACATATTATACCTTTTTACTTCCTTGTCAGATTTTAAGGGTGACCCCTATTTGGATTTCTGACTGATAAACCATAAGGAGACGCTGAATGTCTTTCAAATTTGTACTTGAACCTCGCAACAGATCTTATGAGGGTGTGATTATTCTTCACCCAGAAGCATCAGTTGAAGATCAACAAGCTGTTTTTAAAAAAAACAAAACCATTCTTGAGTCTTTCAAAGGCGAGATCCAAGCCGTAGAGTCTTGGGGAAAAAGAAAACTCGCCAACCCCATTAACAAACAAAGAATGGGAACTTACTTTTACTGTATTTTTACGGCTGATTCTCAAGCGGTTAAAGAGCTAGAAAGAAACCTTAAAATCAACGATAAGGTTTTTAGATTTTTGTTCACTCGTTTGGATGACAAGATGGATGCTCAAAAACATCATGACAATTACAGAACACTTCTAGTAGATTCGCAAAAACGTCATAAAGAAGCCGAAGAAAAAGCCGCTTTGAAAAAACAAAGACGTACGGGAGGACACCGATGAAAGTGATTCTTCAAAAAGATGTGAAAGATTTAGGTAAAGTGGGGGACATGGTCAATGTGTCTCCTGGTCACGCACGTAACTTTTTATTTCCAAAAAAATTAGCAGAAATGGCCACAGACCGTCGATTAAAGCAGTTTGAGCATTTAAAGCGTATGGCTGAAGTCAAAAAATCAAAAGCTACGGGTGAGCGTAAGCAAGTGATTGATAAGCTTCAAAGCGTAGTTTTAAGTTTTAAAGTGCAAGCCAGTGAAACAGAAAGATTGTTTGGTTCCATCACCACTCATAATCTTTCTGAAGCTTTTGCAAAGTTAGGCTTTGAAATCGACAAAAAAGATATTTTCCTCGAGGACAGCATTAAACTTTTGGGCCAATATAAAGCTGTAGTTCAGCTAGGACCTGAAGACGAGCTTAAAACAGAAGTCGCTGTCAGTGTTGAACGCGAAGGCGGCAACCTCCTAACAGACACAGAAGACTAAAACCTAAACTTAGTTTTTTAATACTTCAAAGAAAACAAAGACTCACTATTTATTTGGTGAGTCTTTTTTTATTAAAAGTAGGTATTAAAAAATTTGAGTGTCTCTCCAGTTTCCTGGCTTGATTAAAATCCGTTCTGCTCACATCCTTAATTGTGGTTTGTGGAAAATTTATCTAAAATTATTTAAATCAAGGAGAAAAAGTCATGCATCAAATAGTTGTTTTCTTATCAGCGATATTTTTAAGTTTAAATCTAGGTTTTGCTAAAGTGCAAAAAGCTTCAGATATCACGCATCAAATGTCGATGGATATAGCGCAAAGTGAAATCTTGTGGGAGGGCTGTAAAAAGTCAAATTTTATAGGTGGAACTATGAGTCTTCTTGCCGGTGGAAAATGCCATAACGGGAGTATGAAGTTCAAAAAAGCAAACTTAAAGCTTGAAAACGGAATGCTTAAAAGAGGAAGCGTAGTTATAGATATGGATTCCATTCTTGTTTTGGATTTAGATGCTAAAACGAATAAAAAGAGTCATGACAAACTTATGGCACATTTGAGAAACGAAGATTTCTTTAATGTGAGCGCTCATAAGGAAGCCACTTTTAAAATTACCGAGGCCACTTTACAAAAAAATAAAACTTATAAAGTCTCTGGAGTTTTAGAGCTGGTAAAAAATAGAGCTGAAATAAAAGATATCGTATTTAATTTAAGCCCTGCTGGAAAAGACCAGGTGCGCGCCAAAGCCTCATTTTATATTGATCGTAAAAAATGGAAAGTGGGCCAAGAAGGCTTTATGAACAAGGCCGCCATCAACCCCAATTTTAAAATCGATTTGAATCTAGTCTTTAAGAAGACTGAGGTAAAATAAGAATTCATAAGAGTTCTTAAAAACAGGACTTTCTAGAAAAATCTCATTGCTAACCCGGGGCAAAGTTTTTGTTGGGCTCTTTAAACCTAGGGTCATTGCCGGATTTTTTTTGTGGTCTCATGTCAGCATCGGTAGGCGGTGGGGCGTTAGGGTTGATTTGCCCTTGGGAGTTATTTTCAAAGCGACCGTACATGGGAGTCCAGAGAAGATTCACTTTGCCTGTAGGTCCGTTTCTTTGTTTCGCTACGATGACCTCGGCTTGGCCTGTAGGATTATCTCTTTCGTAGTAATCCTCTCTGTAAAGCATCATGATCACATCGGCATCTTGCTCGATAGATCCAGACTCCCTGAGGTCAGACAGCATGGGCCTTCTGTCGGAACGCCCTTCCACACTTCGGTTGAGCTGAGCCAGTGCAATGACTGGGATCTTGAGCTCTTTAGCCAGGGCCTTTAAAGATTTTGAAATCTCAGACACCTCGCGCTCTCGACTTTCCACCCTTTGCTTTAAGCTCATTAACTGCAAGTAATCGATGATAATAATGTCTAAACCTTTTTTAGATTTAATTTTTCGGGCTTTGGATCTGATTTCAAATGGGGAGATACCACTGGTGTCATCAATATAAATATTAGCTTTAGTGATCTCATCAGCTGAGGTGAGTAAATAATTCCACTCATTGGTATTGAGCCCTCCAGAGCGAATTTCAGACAAAGACACGCTGGCATTCGAGGCCAGAACCCTCATCATCATTTGCTCTTTAGGCATCTCCACAGAAAAATAAAGAACTGATTTTTTTTCTTTTAAAGCCATGTGGCTTAAAATATTTAAACTAAAAGCCGTTTTTCCCATGGAGGGGCGGGCGGCAATAATGCTCATTTCTCCGGAGTGTAGGCCTGAGAGCATTTCATCGAGCTCATAAAATCCGGTGGCGATCCCTGTGATATTACCTTCAAGGGTTTGTATATACTCCAAGTGATCAATAGTATTTTTAACAAGCTCAGGAGCAGCCATCAAATTATCGGACTGATCTCCTTTTTGAGCCACTTTAAAAATTGAAGCCTCAGAAGTTTCTAAATAATGATCCAAGTTTTCAAAATCTTCAGAGATCCCCACTTCAGAAATCTTTTGCCCGGCTTTTATCATTTGGCGTGTGAGTGATTTTTCCTTAACGATATTGGCATAAGAAGCAATGTTGACGGTAGAGGGCGTATCCTCAATGAGCTGGACTAAATAATGCATCCCCCCAATACGGTCGATGAGACCAGCTTGGGTTAGGTGATTTGAGACCACCACAATATCAGCGCGCTGACCCTTTTTGTTCAAATCAAAAATAGCTTCAAAAATCAGTTTGTGAGCGGGGACAAAAAAGTCACCGGCAGTGACCTTATCTGCCACTTCATCCCAGGCTTCCATATCCATCATAAGCCCTCCAAGTATGGAGACTTCGGCTTCAGAGTTAAAAGGAAGGGATTTTTTCATGAGATCTATCCAACTTTATAAAAATTCTAAAATAAACTGAGGTTTCCAGGGAGAGGCTTGTATAGTGAGATCAAACGCTTCAAACGCCTCCATAGCAAGACCTTTAAGAGTAATAGACTCCCAAGCATATGCCCAGTCCTAGCGCTTATAAACCTTAAATAAAACTCTCATGCAGAGCTTCAGCAGTATTTTAAAAAAAATAAAAAGTTA
>CALGWV010000004.1 GCA_937936325.1 uncultured Bdellovibrionales bacterium
AATATTAAGCCTGGTTTTAAGTTGTCTATTGTTTTCTTTCTTCTCACAAGCTGAAGAGTCGACGATGGGATGGGATGAGAGTGCCGCCTGGGAAGAGGCAAGTTGTAAGTCTGCTCATGAAATTCCATGGTTTTTGAGCTATGTCTTAGGTGATATATTTAAAAATTCTAAAGAGTGCTTTAATTATTATTTGGTTCGTTACGCCTTTGATTTTGCAGATATTATACCTAACAAGGGAGATGAAATTTCTGTTGAATTTAAAAGTAAAAGCCAAGCACAAAAACTTTGTAGGATTGAAAGACTCTCAGATGAAAAGCCAGAGGCTCTTTCCTGGTCTTCAATGGAAGTTCACTTTGGACTTGATAAGATGTCTACAGAAAAAAACGCAGATCTCATTACAAAGTTTAATGAGTTGGACTCAACAAAAAAGCTATTAAGAACAATTATTAAGTTAGATTGTAATCTCCCTTAGCTCTATAGGGCTTTAAGTATTCTGTTTGAGTCATTTTTAGCTTCATAGAGATGACTTAAAACCCTGATCTGGCATGATCATAGGATGAAAAAGAAAACCGAAACTCAGCTTGTTCATGGTCGTTCCCAGGATCAAAACTGGGAGTTTAAACATCATCTTATTCCGCCTATTACAGCCAATACCACATTTCGTTTAGAATCTCTAAAACGTGGGGCACAGGGTTTCACAGACTTTGTGGCTAATGCTAAAAGTGTGGATCCTATTTGGGTTTATGACCGTCTTGATGAGCCAAACACTTCTATGCTTGAATCACAAATTTCTGATCTTGAAAATTATGATGCAGCACTTTGTTTCAATACAGGTATGGCGGCAATCTCGTCGACATTTATGTGCTTGCTTAAAAATCAAGACATGATGTTGGCTCACCATACTTTATATGGTTGCACCCACTCTCTCATTGCATCTGGTCTTCCTCGTTTAGGTATTGAAACTGCTTTCATAGACTTCAAAACTAAAGAATGGATGAAGCATTTAACTAACAAAAAATTCAAGCTTATTTATTTTGAAAGCTTGAGTAATCCAAATTTGGAACTTTTAGACTTTGAGTTTATTGTCTCTGAGGTCCAAAAAGAAAATCTAAATCGTAAGCCCGAAGACGAAATTAAAATTGTAGTGGATAGCACTTTCACGACACCCTTAGGGTTCCAGCCAAAAAAGTGGGGAGTGGATGTTGTCATTCATAGTCTCACGAAATGCATCTCTGGTTTTGGAACTGAAATGGGAGGAATTGTTTGTGGAGATGATGAGTTTATTAAAAAATTAAAGCTTGTGAGAAAAGATTTTGGCACAAATATGAACCCTCACTCTGCTTGGCATATTTATGTGCATGGTTTGCCGACTTTAAAACTGAGGTATGAAAAGCAACAAGAGAATGCTCTTAAAGTGGCTCAGTTTTTGACAAAAGCTTCTCATATCAAAAGTGTGACGTATCCTGGCTTAGAGGATTATTCCCAGACAGAGTTGGCTCGAAAGTATTTAATAAGTCCTGATGGGGATTTTTCTCCGGGCTATATGTTAGCTTTTCAGCTTAATGGCGACATCCATGTTTTGGAAAAATTTGTCAATTTTATAGCTTCAGACTCCTATTCCATCACCCTGGCCGTTAGCCTGGGTTTAACAAAAACTTTAATAGAAGTTCCCGGTTATATGACCCATTCAGGCTTAGACTCTGATCAAAGCAAACAAGCTGATATTACAGGGCTTGAAATCCGTATGAGTGTCGGGATTGAGAATATTAAAGATATCTTGTCTGATCTTGAAACGGCATTAGATCGACTCTAAGCTTAAATCATGAAATAATTTTTATTTATAGCATAAAATTAAAATGCTTGAGATGAGACTTCATATAGGTTGGGTGGATGTTTTTTTTAGGATCTAAAAATTTATTGGGTTTTGATATTGGGGCAAGCAAAATAAAGCTTTGTGTGGCCCAAATAAAGTCGAATTCAATCCATGTAAAGAAGTATTTCGAAATCCCAATGGACAAGAATCCAATACATCAGGGGGAGATTCACCCAACAGATAAGCTCATTCAAAAATGTAAAGTGGCATTGTCAAAGCTAAAAATAAAATCAAAAAAAGTATGTGCTGGGGTAGCTGGATCATCTGTAATGGTCAAAAGAGTGACAATTCCTTTGATGGAAGATTCCTTAATTCATGAACAGATTCGATGGGAAGCTGAGCAATATATTCCATTTGATTTGGGTTCAGTAATACTAGAGCACAAAAAATTGGATCTTAAACTTCAGCCAGACTCTTTAGAGGTGCTCTTAGTTGCAGCACAAGATCATTTTGTAATGCAAGTGAATCAATTCATTCAGAACTTAGGAAAAACATGTGCCTGTATTGATGTCAGCAGTTTTGCCTTAAGCAATGCATTGTCACGAACTTATAAAGGATTACCTCATAAAACAGTGGCTCTTTTTGATATTGGTGCAGAGTCCACACATTTTATTGTGCTGCATAGGGATGAGCTCATATTTAGTCGAGATGTTCCCATTGGTGGTAAAGCCCATACTCAAGAGATTGAAAAGGCGATGGGATTGAGTTTTCAAGAAGCTGAAGCCTTTAAGAAAGCTTCAGTAGGTGAATGGCCAGAACAAGTCCATCAAGCTGTTTTATCCGGGAATAAGCTTGTTACTGATCAGCTCACAGGGAGCATTGAGTTTTTTCTGAACACAAGCAGCCAATTTGATCTTGAAAAAATTTACATTACAGGGGGGGGAGCTTTTACTCCTGGGCTTCTCGAAGCATTAAAATTAAGTCTTCAAAAAGAGATGGAGATCTTAAACTTTTCAGATAGAGTTAAATATAGTGGTGACCCAAGTCTAAAAAATTCATTTTTTCAAAGTGGAGCGGTTTCACTAGGTCTCGCGTTGAGAAAGGACAAATGAAGTGTTAGAAATCAACCTAAACAAACCTAAAAGCTATACAGCTTCGCCTAGAGATATTAAAACCCAAGGAATCACTTTAAAAAGTAAAAAAAGCCTTTCTTCTCAAGGAGACTTGGCTCTTTTAATTAATTTTTTACTTTTGATGCTTCCTGGTTTTGGAGTTTATCAGTATTACAAAAGCATGGATACCATGCAGACAAGTCCCAAGGCTCAAGCTATGAATAAACAATTAGACGAGCTTAAAGAGATTGAGACTAATTTAGATTCTAATATTGCAAAAAATAAAGACTTAAAACTAAAATTCAAAGATATGAATGAAAAATTGACATGGATCAATGAAATTGGACAACGTCGATTGAAGCTTTTAAAGAGCATAGAGCATTTTCAAAAACTCACCCCTGATGGTTTATGGGTTTCTAGTTTGAGTGCAGGAAAATCAGAAATACTTGTGAATGGATATTCTTTAAAGGAAGACAATCTATCTCTGTTTATAGAAAAACTTGAAGAGCAGACTTTATTTAAAGATGTCATTTTGAAAAGATCCGTTCCTGCTGATTTTTTAGGTCGAAAATTAATACAATACAATCTACAACTTAAAGTTGAGCCTAGCTAGATGGGGTTTTTAAAACAATTATCCAGTTTGCAAGCATTAATCCTGGGGTGTTTCATTGCCGCGTTTTTTGGATATTTTTATCTAGATTTTGGTAAATTTAAGCAACAACTTCAAAATTTAGAAAATCAGGTCAAAGTCATTGAAGAAAGTGTGACTACAAAAAAAGCTCAGTTTGAGAAACTGGTAGTTGACCCAGAGCTCTTCGATAAAACATCCCTTGAATATTCTCGTAAGGCTGAATTCTTTCGGAAAGAAATTAACCAGGATGCTTTCAGTCGTCTAATTTCTTCAGAAGCCCAGTCTGTAGGTATAAATATTATCTCTATTTCAAAATCCTCTCAGTCCAATTATCAAGCCCCAAGTGAAGAAGCTCATAACTTTAAGAAAAGTATTGGTGTTGATATGAATGTGAGAGGGAGTTTTGATGAAATTATGAGATTTGCTTCAAATGTGACACGACTTAAGGAAGTGGTTGAAGTCTCTTCATTAAATTTAAGGTCTAATTTCAACTCTTTTACAGAGTCGACAGCTGAGGAAGTAGAGATCACTGCAGATATGAGTTTTAAAACCTATCAAATGCTAAAAAATAAGAAGTCTCCAGACCTAAATGAGGATAAATGATGTTTTGGACTTTTATTTTACATTTTTTTATTTGTTTTGTTCACTCTGTAGAGGAGCCTCTAAATATTTTGGCTCCCCAGGAGTTAGTTTTACCCAAAGAAGATCATGAGGTGAACGTACCTTTTCTCTATATTGAAGGTCAGAAGAATATTTTCATGCCTCCAGTGGGTTTACTTGAAAAGAGTTTGGAGAAGTCTGCCGACTTAGCTTCTAATAGCGTGAAAGCAGAAGCTAAGTCAGGGGTTCTTGGGTATAGTGTGAAAGAGTTTAGGCTTACCACAACCCTCATTGCAGATGATTTGAAAGAGTGCCTTGTAAGAGATCCAGCAGGAATTACCTACAGATTAGGCATTGGAGATCAAATAGGTTCAAAGTCTGGCGAAATCATCGAAATTAGTGAAGGTCTGGTCAAGATTCAAGAAACTATACAAAGATTCAAGCAGCCGTCAAAAACACGTTTTGTTTACCTTAAAACCGGTGCTGAAAAATTAGACTCAAAAAATTCGGAAAAAAAGCAAGTTAGATATCCTAATTCATTCTAAAACTCTTAAAGATGGATCCGAGATCCGCGGGTAAGCGGCGGTAAAAACCCATGAAACGCCCTCCCCCAGCGTCGTGCTCAAAGTGTTCTCTTTCACCGTACAGGTGAGTAGGCTTCAAGAGAAAATTTCTGCGCTAGACACTGCTGAAGAACGTTTGATGGGTTTTACCTCGCCGCTTACCCGCGGATCTGGGATGAATCCCTGGACCTATTTCTACACGTTTGACTTAAAAGAAGCTAAAATAGAGCGATGAGATATTTATGTTTTATAAGCTTCTTTTTATTGTTGAGTCTAAATTTAACTTCATGCTCTAACACTTCAAATTCATCCTCAGAACCTGTTGTTATTTTAGATGATGATTTTCTTGTGTCATCTGACGAATCTGATGATGGTTTTGAGTCTGCCCTTGAGGGCTTGGATGATGAAGACTCAGAGGATTCTGATTTTTCTAATTTGAGTGATGAAAGCTCAGTGGAAACTCAGGAAGTTCTTACTGAATCAGAGTCTGATGCGATCTCTGATGATGAGCTTGATATGGATGACTTTGATGATCTAAAAGTTAGCGAAACTCCTTCAATAAGCACAGAGAGTGAGTTTTCTGATGAGGAGTTAGACCTGGATGCGAGCTTTACAGAGGATACGGGTGAAGACTTATTTGATGACTTCTCAGAGGCGTCGACAGAAGAAGAGTTTGATGATTTTGATGAAAGTTTAGACAGTGAATTTGAGGTCCTCCAGGCTGAGTCCAAAATAGAACCACCAGCGGCCACTCAAGTTTTAGGCAGTACAAATGTTGTGGAAAGATTTGGTTATGACCCCAATGTATCCGGTGGTGCCGTTTTTATTCAGACACGAAATAAGCCGCGCATTCAAACTAACTATAACCCTCAGTCTAGACAGTTTGTTGTATCATTAGCGCAAACTCAATTGCCAAAAATGTTTCAAAGGCCATTGTATATGAAAGACTTCAACCAATCTTTCGGAGCTGTTAACCCTTATTTGTCTCCAGGAGATAATTCTCCAAACTTTGTCATACAAGTGGCCAAGGGAGGCGTTCCACGAGTTGAGACTCAAGGGAACACAGTTTGGGTTTATCCTTCTGAGAAGATTGATAAATCAGAAAATAATAAGTTCATTGCAAAAAAAACATTGAATTCTGGGAATCTTCAAGAGTTTATTCTTGGTGAGCATAAATTTTATGGAAAACCTATTAACCTTGAAGTGGACAATGAAAGCATACGTACAATTATTCGTCTGATAGCTCAAAAATCAGGGGCCAATATAGTAATGACTGACGGAGTGAAGGGAAATTTATCAATTAAGCTAAGACAAACCCCTTGGGATGAAGCCTTGATTACGGTGATGAAAAGCAAGGGCTTAGGTTACGTCAGGTCAGGAAACGTTTTGCGTATTGCCTCTTTAGAAGAAATTAAAAAAGAGTCGGAATCTGTATTGGCTGTAAATGAAGCCCGAAAAGGAGTGGAGCCCCTTAAGTCGAGCTTAATTCCATTAAGTTATGCATTGCCTGGTGACCTTAAAACTAAGCTCCAACCCCTACTTTCTAAAAGGGGTAAAATTATTGAGGACAACAGAACCACTTCGTTAATTGTCATGGACACTCAAGATGTCTTAGACCGAATCACTTCGGTAGTTAGGGAGTTAGATGTAGCACCATCTCAAGTGCTTATTGAAGGTCGTATTGTGGAGGCGACTAAGGATTTTAAAAGAACCCTTGGGATTAAATGGGGATTTTTTGGGGGAAGCACAGTACTTTCTCAGACAGGAGGAGTTGCGGGGAGTTCGATAATTGCTAGTCCCAATATTCTTATCAATAATGCTTCGCCAAATGTGAACCTCTCAGGGGGTACCGGAGCAGCAACTCTTCAACCTTTTACTGCAAGTCTTCAGTTGGGAACCCTCGATATCTTAGGAACTTTAACTTCGTTGATCAATATTGGTGAGTCAGAAAATAGACTTAAAGTTCTATCTTCACCAAGAATTATGACAATGAATAATGTACAAGCTTCAATATCACAAACGAGTGAGGTGCTACAACCAAAAATAGCTATTGAAGACGGCCAAGTCGTGAACAGTGTTGAGCGTATTCCAGTAAAGCTAGACCTTGTGGTCACTCCGCAAATTACTGCTGATGCCAAAGTCATTTTAGACTTAGAGCTCAATCGTGAGTTTGCCGGTGCTTTTAATACAATTGTAAATACAGCACCTAAAAATTCAAGATCTGCTAAAACAAAGGTGCTTGTTCGAAATAATGAAACCACTGTTATTGGTGGGATTTATCAAACAGACTCAACTCGTTTTGAGTCTGGAATTCCTGTTTTAAGAAAGATTCCAATTATTGGCTGGCTATTTAAAGAAAGAAATCGAACAAAGCTTGAAACAGAGCTTTTGATTTTTCTTACACCAAGAATTGTGAATCCAAATCAACGAGCGGCTAGAGTCATACAGTAGGCAGGATAATTTTTTTAAAAAGTGTCTTTAAGCTGCTTTTTTAGTGGAGTCAGCTGTCTCTAAACCAAAGTGTCTTTGGAGATAACTTTGCCACCTTTTGAGGCTTTCCAAATTGTTTTTTTCGGTAATTAAAAAGCCCACATTATTATTTTGTGAATGAACACAAGTTACATCCAAGTGAAATGATTCCACTTCATTTTTTAGATTAATAATACATTGATAGTTTTTTTGAACCTGAACTTCAAATAAGTTGGTAGCCGAAAATCCGGAAAGACTGATTTTATAAATTTGGCCGGTTTTATCATGGTCTGCTGAGCTGAGGTTGATCGTTCCAGCGGTTTCATAGCGGGGATCTTTTCTAAGTTCCAAGTTTAAGTCTTTGAGAATTTCTGGGTGATCGTAAAGCTTGCTCCACTTAGCTTCAGAGTCGGGAGATTGTAATAAGATTTCGTTTTTTTGAGTTGTTGTTTTGATTTTGAGTAGAAGTTCTTTATAGCTTAGATCTAGCTCTATGTTTCCCTGGCTCGAGAATGACCATTTGGAATTCGTTTTTTTTAAAATTTCCATGAAGGGAGTCCAGCCATTGAGGCTTTCATTCCAGACTAAAAAGTTCGAGCTCTTCTCACTCAATTTTTTTAAATCTTTCTCTGAATAAGGGCCCAAAACTTTGGACTCATGTAAAACAATGATCCTCCCCAAATTTAGTAGACAGATTTGAAGTTCCTAATTCCCCATGTATTGTGAGGGAGAAAGGAAGGAAGAAATGTCTAGAAAGCGATATACGGAAGAGTTCAGAACTGAAGCTGTAAAGCTGGTAGCTTCAGTTGGAGTGACCAAAGCAAGTGCTGA
>CALGWV010000005.1 GCA_937936325.1 uncultured Bdellovibrionales bacterium
TTATCTTAGCCTCGCTGATTCTATCAAGAATGCTCCTTTGCCAGAAGGACTGTCGGTTGAAGAGCAAGGCGTCTATAAATCAGAAATAGATAAACTGGTAACCCCTTTTTTTGCCACAGCTAATAAGTCTTTTAAAACAGCTGTTGAAAAAGGGGATAGGTTTAAAGCCTATAATCTAGATTATCAGCTTGCTAAAAACAAAATAGGCCTAAGTGCTTCAGGAAGCAGTGTGTATCCAAGCAATGATAAAGTCTTTTCTATAAAAATTTATGATAAACCAGATGCAGACACCACAGATACCCGTTCTTTAAGAGCTCTTTTGAATGAGGGTGAAATTACTTATCTTAAAAGAGCACAGAAAGCTCTTTTAGGATCTGCCTCTGAAAAAGCTTTCAATGAAATAGCTTATTATTACTATTATCAGAAAAAATTTGGTCTGAGCTCTTATTATCTCAACAAAATAAAGAATCCTGGTCCTAGTGTTTTGAACAATAAGGCCATTTTGGCTATTGAGCAGAATCAAGATGAGTTGGCTGAGCAAATTTTAATTAAAAATGCTGAAGAAAATAACTTATATCTTATTGGACAAATAAATAAATGTTATTTACTAAATAAAAATGGGGGCATTAAATCCTGTTTAGTTCCTCTAGAGATTGTATCAGAATCACTAGATTTAAAATCAGCTGAAAAAATACGTGTTTATCATGACCAGATTCGTAATAACCTAGCTGTTAGTTTAGCTCAGAACTCAGAATTTAATCAGGCCTTTGATATACTAAAACAGTTGAACTTGAAAGACCCAGCAAATATAATTTATTTAAGGAACATTTCAAATGTTACGATATTAGGTTTGAAAGATAAAGTTAAAGGCGCTGGTTACTTGAGAAGATATGAAAGTTTATCAAATTCAGCGGAGGATTCTAAGATCATAAGTGCGTTAAAATCACTTTTGTGATGAGTTGGTTGGCCTGAGAGTGGATAAATATGAAACTAGGAATGCAAATGAAAAATATTTTATTAGGTGATCTAACTTACTTTAAAGTTCTTTTAAGCTTAATATTGCTAACTCTTGGCTTTAGTTATCAGATTCATGCTGAGACAAAAACAAATAAAAAAAATATCTTTACTTTTGGTAATGAGATTATCCAGGGTGACAGCACCAATAATAACCTGCTTCTATTCTTAGATGCTAAAGATAGTGGTGCCGGATCTTTGTTAAAACTTAGGGATAATTTTAGAAAGAATCTGTGGAAAACTAAGTCTGACATTACAGGGAGTGACTCTTGAGTTTACCTGTTATTGTTAAAATTTATATTGGTGATCAGCTTAAAGCTGTAAAACAGTTTGTAGAAGATCAAATTCTCATTGGCCAACAAGATGAAGCTCAAGTTCATTTGAACTCAGATAACGTCGCACTTTTTCACGCCATGATTGAAAAAAGATCTAAGGATGGTAAGGACTCTTACTATCTATCTGATTTAGGTTCAGGTCTTGAGACTAAGCTCAATGAAAGAAATGTTTTAGAGTCAGAAATTCTTAGTGGTGATGTCATCGATATAGCTGAATTTTCAATACGCTTTTACGTTGGCTTTCCCAAAACAGCTACTCAGCCAAATTTTAATAAATCACACGATAAGCCTAAGACTTCTCTAGAAGCTGCAAATGATAGGTTAAAATCAATTGTTAAAGATCCTCAAGCAGGAGTTCCGACAGTTAACGTCGCGGCACTCGTGGTGACTCAACCAGTGATTGCAGAACAAAAGCTTAACCCAAGTCCTGAGCCACTCATTCAAGAGGGAGAGTTGTCAAAACAAATAGGTCCAGGCATCAGTCAGGACTCTAAAAATGAACAAAAGACCGTCGAGAAATCCACTGAGACTCCTATCGCTGAGTCTAAGACTCAGCTTAGGGATCAGCAGCCTCCTTCTTCCATAGATGATAAAAAATCCACATCCAAAGTTAAAACTGAAGAGGCTCAGGTTCAAGAAACAAAATCAAAGCTTACATCTAACAAGAAATTAGAGCCAGAACTCCAGAAGCCCTCAACTTCATCTGAGGTTCTGGCAGGTTCACTGGTCAATCCCAATATTATTAAGCCTAAAAAAAGAACTTTACGTAAAACTAAAAGTAAATATGTAGCCGAGGAAAAAAGCATTGAAAGTCTGTTAGATATGCAGACACGTGGAGCGGTACTAGAGGTTTTGATTGTTTGGAAAGGGCGTATTTTAGAAAGTCATCACTTCCAGAACATAAAAAGTCTAAGTGTGGGTAATGATGGATCTTCTGATATACATTTAAATATTCCTGAAAAAATTCAAACCCATAAGCTTATTAGTTTTTCGCCAAACCCTGTCCTAAATTTAACATCTACTATGAATGCAAAAATCTACAATGAGGGTGTTCCTAGTACTTTAGATTTTCCTGGGCAACATAGTTTGCAACAAGGCCAAGTGGCCAGAGTGGAACTTGATGGAGAAAATCTAGAGGCTATTGTGAGGTTTGTTGAAAGCACGCCTACGATTCCGAGTGGAGCTTTGTTTGATTTTAGTATCGTTGAAACTGCAGGAATACTTTTAGCGACACTGGTTTCAGGGTTTTTAGCTTTTTATATGTCTTTTGTTTCTGAAAATAGTATTGATCCTGAGACTGCACTTTTAGATGATCCTTACAGAATGGCAAAAATTGACTTTAAGCCACCCCCAGAGTTTGCCAAGCCTCCTGAGCCCAAGGCAATTGTGGAAGACAAACCAGTGGTCGTACCTCCAGCCCCGATAAAGAAAACAGTGATACAAGAAACCAAGACAACAGCTGCACCAGTAGTCAAAAAACAAACTCCTCGACCAGAGCAATCCAAAGGAAAAAGAGGTCAGCCTAAAGAGACTGTCATCGCTGAAAAAGCGGGCCAGGCCAGTGAACTCAAAGCTAATCCTGATGCTAAAAAGAAAAATGGAACTACGGTTAATAAAAGCGGTGGTGCCATTGGAACAGGAGCGACTGGAGCTAATGCTCAATCTAAGCCCGATATTAAAACTGTAGGGCTACTGGGGACTTTAGGTGGTGGTGGAGCTCGAGCTCAAATTGATAAAGCTTATTCGGGAGCGGGTACTACTTTTGGACTGTCTGATAAGGCGACTGGCGCTGCCGGGCAGCTCGATGATCGTCAAGGTGATGGTTTAGGTTCAGCACTCAAAGATGTGGGCCGTGGTGGTAATGGAAAATCATTAGTGGGTGCCAGTAAGGGTATCAATACTACTGGTCGATCAGGTGGACAGACAAATTATGGAGCCGGTGGTATTGGGGACAAAGGGGCCGTGGCCTTAGTGAATGTTTCCGGTGCCGGTGCCAGAATCTCTTCAAGCAGTATTTCAAAAGATGAAATCCGTAGAATTATTCGTCGTAATAAATCCGTCATTCAAGCTTGTTATCAAAGAGAGCTTATAAAAAATAGAAACCTGGGTGGGACTATTGGTGTTGGTTGGACAATTGTTTCCGGAGGGCGTCCAATTAATTTTAAAATTACCCGAAATGAAATGGGCAATCGCACGGTAGCCAACTGTTTGGTGAATCGTTTAAAGGTGATTACATTCCCAGACCCCGGCAACGAGCAAGCGACGGTAACAGAGTTTCCATTTGAATTTGTTGGAAGATAAACTCTTTGATTTAAGACTATGAAATTTTCAATGGTTTCGTAAAGTTCAACAGCAAAGAGCCTTAATAGGCAGCGGATTATAATTGGTGCCGAGTGTCTCAGAGAACTGCAAAAACTGTTTTTATCTACTCACAGATCCAGTTCCAATAAGCTCAAGTTTTTTCTAATCATAATAATCATCTACAACCCCTAGCCAAAGGTAAAGATAATTTGTTTATAGCTTCTTATTCCTTGTAGGCATGGGTTAAACTTAAATAAAGTAACCCTAAAAAAGGTGGAAAATGTGGACGCTGTAAGTGTTATTAATGAATGTGCTAGTCATGAAGTATTCGTAACAAAAGCCTTCTGTGAGGGTGGAGTGGTGATGTATTTCATCGCTTTTGTGGGGATCCTCGCTACCTTTTTAATTATTGAAAGACTCATTGCTTTAGCTCGTTTAGTTTCAAATAAAAAAAGTGTTGTTGATAACATACGATCAATGGTGGTTCGTGGTGATCTCAGGCAGGCAATATCATTTTGTGATAGCAAACCCACTCCAATGACAAACACTCTTAAGGCTGGACTTATTCAAGTGCAAAATGGTCGGAATGATGATGAAGTCCAAGTGGCTATGGATGCCTCTGTTTTAAGAGAAACACCTCGTCTAGAAGGTTGGGTTTCATTTCTCGCTGTTTTCGGTAACATTGCTGTTCTTATTGGTCTCCTAGGAACTATTATTGGAATGATAGGGTCCTTTGGTGGTGTGGCTGAAGCGGATGCTGCGACAAAGGCCGCTCGATTAGCCAGTGGTATTTCTGAAGCTCTGAACTGTACCGCATTTGGATTGTTTGTCGCGATTTTATCTATTGTGGCTTATGGGTTTTTACAAATTCGTATCTCACGAGCGATCAATGACATGTTAGAAACAAGCATGGATCTTATGAATCTTGTTGTTTCCAACCGCGATAAAATAGATAAGGCCTAAAAGGCTTTATAAACCTAAAAACATGAGTTTGTTTTTATTCAAAAAGGATCACTATGGCTCATATGGATGATGGCCGAGGTTCACGCTCGGCAAATGTCGAAGTGAATATCGTACCCGTGATTGACTTGATGAGTGTCCTCATTGTGTTTTTGTTAATCACGGCGGTTTGGAATCAAATTTCAATGATACAGTTGGGAACAACAGTCTACGGCAAGAAAAGTTCACAAGAAGATATTATAAAGCCTAAGGCTCTTGAGTTACCTCTAAGACTAGATATTTTAGCTACAGGATATGTTCTCAATGTGGCGCAAAATATTATTAATATTGGAATGTATCAGAATGATTTTGATACTGATCGGCTCATACTTGAACTTAAAAAAATTAAAATCGATTACCCAGAAAAATCAGATATTATTATCCAAATTTCAGATGATTTAAACTACGGAGCTATGATTAAAGGAATGGACGCTGCTATTTCTGCAGATTTCCCTGATGTCTCTGTGGCCTCTGGAGGGTCTTAAGTTATGGCAATTAAAGTTCCAGGAAAACGTAATAGAAGAGGTAAGCTCTCCGCAGGAAACCGAAGTGCTGTTTTTACCCTTTCCCTAACAGCTATGGTGGACATGTTTACGGTTCTTGTGGTTTTTCTACTTCAAAACTATAAGGTCACAGGTGAAGCCTTACCTATGAGAAGTGAGATTCAACTTCCTCAGGCCTCTGCTGTTAAAGAGTTAAAGCCAGCAAACGTCGTCATAGTAGGCAAAGACTTTATTGAAGTGAACAAGCTCAAGGTCGCCAGTCTGTTAGATGTTGTTGAAAGCGAGCAATGGCTCATTACAGATTTAAAAGCCTCTATAGAATCTGCAATTGCTAATGAGACAAAAAAAAGATCTGAGAACTTAGCCGAGCAAATACGTGTGGCCTTGGTTCAGCAAAACGACCCTAATTACAGGGCTCAAGCTCCTGTAAACCAGGTGACCCTTCAGGCCGATGAGTCGGTACCGATCCTCGCCCTTAAGAAAATAATGTACACAATCACTGAAGGAGGCGGTGGGGCCATTAACTTCGCCGTTATTAAAAAAGAAAAATCTGATATTTGATTTTTTTAATCGTGTATAGTACGAGAAATAAGTCCTTTTCTTTTGCAGATATCTGCTGTGAGTTCAGGCTCAAATATTTTATTCTTAAAGTTATTATTTTCATTAATTGCTGAAAGAAAACCCAAGATTTCAAGACTTGTTTGGTTTTTGTCGAGTACCATTTCAGTATCAAAATTCACATGAGCTTTAAAATCTTTATCGCAAATTCGCCAGAATGTTGTCATACTCGCTCTGAAGGTTTCAATCGGTGGTACACCTGAGATAGGTTGGTGGTATAGGCTAAAGACTTTAACAAATTCAGTAGATAACTTTTCGTTCATTGGGACATTTAATGTGTTTGTACCAAATACATCAGTCAATGCGTTGATATCTAACATGAGCTCTTGGCGACCATGCATATCTACTGATCTAGACTTTTGTAGATAAACACTATCAATATATTCGGCATTATGTGTCGGAAGTCCACCACTTGAGTCATCAGTGTTTGATACTAGTAGTGCTCCTCTTGTTGTTGCTACACCTGAGGTAAAATTCGACACTATAGGATAGGTTTTACTACACCTGTCAGTGATGCCATAATCTTTCAGCATTTCAGGTTTATTATACCCAAAACGATTAATATGGTTGTTTTGTGTAAATAGGGGAGTGAAGAGCCAGTTGTTTCTCCCTGTGTTTGAGACTCCTACAACAGCTTTGTTCTTCACAAAACCAGTTGTTCGAATTTCAGCAACTTCTAGAGTTTCTGATGGAACCGCGCTGAAGATATCTGGATAAAACATCAAGCCTCGGAATGGGTGACCAGATTTTACGTGGTCATGTAGAGGCTTCATGCATTTGTAATCATGGAAATTATCAGTCTTACAGGTGTGAAATTTAGGGTCATCGGCGCCAAACCCAAATTCTCTTTTTGACCCGTTTTCATCAAAAGGAACACTGAAAAGCCTTAAGGTGTCTTTTTGAACTCGAACACCAACTTCTTCATTGCTACCAGTTTCAGTATTGTATTATGGCTTTGTTGATTTTTCGTTATAGACGATCTGGATTATACCTGCTCCATCTAAGACAGTGTTCACTCTGGCAACGTTTCCTCGCATATTTTCTAAGGTCCGCTGTTATGTGTTATGGTCACATTTTGATTTGTCTCTATGGCAGTAGTAATACTCTTCAACTTCAGGGCAAAGTTTGGTTCTCTTCTGAAATTGGGGGTCAGCCCCCTGCCTGAGCTTTCAGAACTCGGACCAGTTGAAACAGGCATTCGCCCAAATGATCGGCTTTTTCGGCCAGTTTCTGATCATTTATGAGCTCTATCAAGCACTGTGTTTCTCTGTGAGAGGCGAGTGCAATTTCATAAAACCTTTTTCTATCTTTAAGGCTTGTTTTCCCTGAGCCTTCGGCCAGGTTGAGACATACGCTGAGACTGGCTCGGCTTAAGTTGGTCTTTCATGTATCTTGGCAGTTTTAAA
>CALGWV010000006.1 GCA_937936325.1 uncultured Bdellovibrionales bacterium
AAAGTGCCTGGCACCAAAGCTCTTAAAGTTTGTCAGTATAAGCATAGGCTTATGCTGAAACAACTCCTCCTAGAACTTCAGCAAGCAGAGTTAAAATATGTTAGAATAGGCTTATGAAATGGAAAACCCTCCTCTCTTTTCAAGACCTTACTGAAGCCTATGTTATACGTTCACTGCTTGAAAGCCACGATTTAGAAGTTCGACTTAAAGACGAATACAGCCGCCACATGATGAGCTATCTTCCTTTAATGAAAGACATGGAACTTCAAGTTTTAGACAAAGACTTTGAGAAAGCCTCACAAATTTTAGAAAATCAAAAACAAGGTTTTGAACAACAAGATGAAGGAGTCGAGCCCTCAGCGACAGCCACTCCCTCGAAACAGTTTTGGCGCATGTCTATTATTGCTTTCTTTTTACTGCCCGTCATAGGGCCCATTATGGCTGTTTATTTATATGTCCGAGCTCACTTGAGAAAAGAAGAGATTGAGTTGGATAAGATCATCATTGGACTGATGTTCACTATTGCTTCGTTGGCTATCACTTATTTTTATCTTACGAATTGAGGTCTTAGCCTTTCTCTTTTACGACTGCACTAAGATAATAGACTTCATTCTTCTGGGGGCCCTCATTTTTTTTAGACAGCTCACCCCAAATTCAAATAGCGGTAAACACTGACTCTAGCCCTTGGTATTATGGGCGTGTCCCAAATTCGATACAGCGCTCCAAAATCCACCTCACACCCAAATTAAGCCATGCTCGCCCTCATAAATTTGTAAGTAGACTCTCATGGCGACGTAAAATTTATTCGACCTGCGCTCACTTAATTTGAATACGATCTGATTTTTTTTAAGCCACAATATCGAATTCGAGACACTCTCTAGTCTAAAAATAGAGCTGCATTTTTAAATTGAAGCCCTCACCTATTTCTGATGTTTTGGTTTGAATTTTTTGGACCACCAAAATCACATCTTTACCCAAGGCACCACAGCCTTTGGCCATGAGGACTCCTGCATTAAGCTCTAAGTCTTTAGCTTTGTTTAAACTGTTTAAGTCTTGAAGGCCTAAGAGCTCAAGTTCTTCTCTATAGCTCTGAAGTGCTCGAGGAATTTCTACAAAATTCTGAGTCTTAAAAAATTGCAGATTTTGATTAGAGAGGTTTTTTAAATTTCTAAAGTCAGGCACTTCAACTTGTAGCTTTTTTAAGTGCTCATGTGTAGGTTCATCCCAAGGGGTTTTATAAAAGCTGAATTTTAACTGAGGATTTTCTAGAACTGAGAATAGAGTGAAACAAACAGCATCCTCAGCAGGATTTTCTACTTTTTGAGTTTGAGCTTTTTCAGCAGACTTTATGGAATGGGACAAATTAGGAGTAGAATCACTTGTCATATCAAATAAATCTACTTTTATGGATTCAGTTTGAACTTGAATAAATGTGGCTTTCCCTAGTTTAGCCCCTTCGTTTTGGGCTACAAGGTCAGCACCCGACGGCAACGGATCTGCATTTATTTTATGAATCCCTCTGTAGATCTTCCAAATCACTTTTGAATCCCTCATATCTACTTCATCATTAAATGTTAAATTTAAAGCCTTAAAAAGTAGTCCTAATTTTTGCTTGCTAGATTCAGTTTGAAGTTTTGATTCCACACATCTTGTCACGGCAATGAACTCGGCCGTGGACTTTCCAAATCCTCCTCGTCCTTGATGGGGATCGAAAAAGAAAATATCGCCAAGACTAATTTCAAATTTAAGACATAAACTTTTTAAACGTCCAGCGGGGCTTTGAGGATGCAAATCTAGAAGTATGAGCCTCGAGTCTGCGTTTGAATCTTGGCTGGCAAGAAAATACTCTTCGCCTACCGCAATTAAAGCCGGCGTATTTTTTAAAACGGCATATTCTCCGAAAACAAAAGATTTGCTTGGGATTTTATAAAGCACGTCTTCAATCATGCTCCTGATTTCACAAGCTCAGATTGCCTTTGAGTTCGAACCTCTTGGACGGCTGTAACGGCATGGGACATGCTGATTCTTTTTTGAAGCTGAAGAACACTTTTAAGTTTGGCTTCTACCTCACTCACCTCTTGCTCTTTGGCCCCAGCACTCAGTGCTAAATTTTTAATGTGCAGCTTCATATGACCTTCAATAATCCCGACAGTACTCAAAGCCTTGAGAGCCCCTAGGTTTTGGACTAAACCGACCGCAGCGCAAATACGTGAGAGCTCATCGGCTGAGTTCACACCTAAAATCTGAAGCCCCATCTGGGCCATAGGATGCAGCTTAGTCACTCCCCCGACGATTCCCACTGATATCGGAGCCACAAGTTCACCTATAAGCTCCTGGGCTGCCTCATCAAAGCTCCACGTGGAGAGTGATCTGTAGTGTTCACCAGCAGCAGCAAAGGCGTGCATTCCCGCCTCTACGGCCCTCCAGTCGTTACCCGTAGCAATAACGATAGGATCAATCCCGTTAAGAACTCCTTTATTGTTTGTGGCTGCGCGGTAAGGGTCGAGCTGAGCAAAAAGACTGGCCTCACTGATTTTACGGCAAAGTACTGGATCTTGATTTTTAAGAACCACTTTAGCACAAGCCAAACGAGTGTCTGTTAAATTAGATAAAATACACATGGTCACAGATTCAGAACTGGACGCCTCAATCTTAGTTTTTAAAAATTCACAAATTTGATTTATAATATTTGCGCCCATGGCATCACAGCAGTTCACATGGAGATGCAAAACGCCCATTGTCTCGCCGTCAGGTCTTTTTAGGGTGCGTAAATAAATTTTACTGACACCACCACCACGAGCCACTAATCCTGAAGCCACTTCTTTATTAGCTTGTTCAATCAAACTCTCTTTATGCTCATCCAGCCATATTTTAAAATCAGTTTCAGATTTTAATTTTGAAATTTGGATTTGACCTATAGACTCCTGCCCTTTCATTGAGGTTGTGAGACTTCCGTTTTCGTTGACCCATCGGGCGGTCTTGCTGGCAGCAGCGATAATGGAAGTCTCTTCCACGGCCATAGGAATAAAAAGCTCTCGGCCATCAATGACAAAGTTTGTAGCGACACCGAGAGGAAGGGCAAAATAGCCTAAAGCATTTTCAATAAATTTTTCAGCTAAGTCCACTTCAAAGATATCACTGGCTTTAAGAGTCTTTATAGATTTTAAGTCCAGAAGTCCTGCACGACTTAAACAATCAAAGCGCTCTTGCTTTGAAAGCTTAGAGAAGCCTTTGAAAAGTTTTTTTATTTCACCCATTGCCATTGTCCTTTTTCTGTCAGCGTTTGAGAGTCTTTAGAACCTGTGCAAAATAACGCTGTTTTATATTGAAAGTGAAGCTCCTCCACAAAGCCTTGTAAAGCTTCCGAAGACTCTAAAGCGTTTTGCATAAAAGGGCGAGCCAATCCACAAAGTGTGGCACCCATAGCCACGGATATAGCCACATCTAACCCCGTTCGAATCCCACCAGAACTCCAGATTTCAAAATCCAGGTCTAGAGCTGAGGCCGCCTCTAAACTTTGGGCCGTACTCATGCCCCAGTGGGCAAAAACACCTGAGGCTGATTTACGATGGTTTTCATCCGAGCGCATCCCTTCCACTCGCCCCCAATGGGTTCCCCCAAAACCGGCCACATCTACAGCAAGAAGCCCTATACCTTTAAGGCGCTCAAGCGTTGCTTTAGAAAAACCACAGCCGGTCTCTTTTAGAATGACCGGGCACGGAGTTTCATCTATACATTTTTTAATTAAGTCTAGAGTTCCTAAAAATTGGGGTGTTCCCTCATCTTGAATCACCTCTTGAAGAGGGTTGAGGTGGATGATGAGAGCCTCTGCCTGAATGTTTTTAACTAGCTCATAAATTTCAGAAGTCTTATGATCTTTGAGCTGGCTCACACCAATATTACTCAGTAGTTTGACTTGAGGATGCTTTTCTTTGATCAACTGCCATTCTTTTTTTGCAGCCTCGTCAGTGAGCTCTCTTCTTTGTGAGCCGACACCTAGAAGCATCTGGTTTTTCTCACAAACACCTGCTAAAATGGAATTCACTTCAAGGCTTTTTTCAAAGCCCCCCGTCATAGAACTCACAAAGCAGGTTTCAATCTCACCAAAGATCGGATGTTGGACTCGTGTTTGAATTTGATCCCAGTTTAAATCTGGAAGAGCCTCATGGCTCAATTGGATTTGATCACTGAGGTTCAGGCTGACATCGGAAGCTTTTTCCATCGCATACTTCATATGATCGGCTTTACGCTTTTCAAATAAATTCAGTTCTGACATAAGCTTCCTTTTTTAGTTTAAATTTTCTTAAACTATATCACATTCCATGTTTTTAATAAAATTTACAAATAATAAAACGCCTTAACGAGCACGACTTAACACATCTTAAGGCTTTGAGTGTCTCAAATAAGTCCGATTTTTCAATCGCCTATTTG
>CALGWV010000007.1 GCA_937936325.1 uncultured Bdellovibrionales bacterium
CGTGTGCTCACACCCATGATGTACATCTCAGCTAAGGTGGCTGTAAGAGCTCTTTCTGAGCGAAGGCCTTTTTCTAAGCATTCAGGGTAAAAGCCCTTGCTGCTGTTACGAACTTGAGGCACTGATAATGGAACAGGGCCGGTTCGAGTTTTAATAGTTTTGTTTTTGAAACCATTTGCATAGCCATCTCGATCTGAAGTTCTCTCGAAAGCTTTGGCATTTAAATGTTGATCTCTTTCCATGAGCATCAGCTCGTTAAGTGCAGATTGAAGAAGTTTTGAAGCCATGCTGGGATCTTGCTTTAAAAGTCCTTCTAATATCTCTTCGTTCAGTGTAATATTTATGGGAGTCATATTTCTTTTCCTTTTTTTGGTTGTTTAAAATATTAGGATGAAATACTGACTCTTTTTTTGTCCCCTCAATTAAGGCTTTCGTCTTGAATTTCGAGACTAAAAATTTTTGAATTTACAGAAAGAATTGGACGCTACCTAGACTTAAAACCATTATTAAGGAAAAAGCGATGAAAAGTATAATAATTCTAACAATTACAATATTAACCCTCTCATTAGTCTCTTACTCAGAACCAGATACAAACTTCCAGCACTCAAATGCAAGTGATCAAGACGAGTTTGAATTAGTCTATGCCCCTATTAAATCCGGAGTTCAAGGAGATTTAGGTCTAGCTTGCCCAATTGATAGAAAAAAACAAACAGAACCCCCTGCAGAAGACATCGAATATAGGGCACTTATAAGTGACGAGGGTATATGTAGCGCTTTTGAGGGCAATGAATTTGATTTAGATAATGCATTTTATTTTAGTGAACAAAATAATAATGAAAGTATTACTGATTATCTTAAAAAGTTAACTATAAAGCTCCTTCGTTCATATAATTACAAGGTGGATGACAAAGTATTCATTACATACACCCTACGTGGTGCAGAAAATAAGTGTTACACGAGAGTCGAAGAGGCCTACGGACTATATGTAAAACTCACACTTAGAACTGATCTAAGTCCTGATCAGGTTAACGGTGAAGAGTGTTCATTCTTGATCAATGGCCCTCTCCATTCAATGAGGCAACTCAAGACTGAGTAACAGTTTTAGCTCAAAGTGGGCCCTTCTACGGCCTGCTGGGTTTTCCAGTTGGGACCTTGAGTGACATTTACTTTTAGTGGCACCCTAAACTCCCCCACCCCTTCCATCACTTTTAAAATCTGGGCTGCAGTTTCTAAAGCCTCTGACTCTTTGACTTCAAAAATCAATTCATCATGGATTTGCAAAACCATAGGGGCATTGATTTCTTTTTGAGATTGAATCATGGCCATCTTTACAATATCAGCAGCCCCCCCTTGAATGGGGGCATTGATCGCTGCACGTTCACCAAAATTTTGAATTTGTTTAGATTTGTTTTTAAGCTCTTGGAGATAACGCCTGCGGCCAGTAAAGGTTTCTACATAAAAATGCTCACGAGCAAAGGCAATGCTTTTATCCATATAAGATTTCACGCCTGGAAATTTATCAAAATAACTTTCAATGATTTGCTTAGCCTCTGCCCTTGAAACTCCAAGTTGCACAGCTAATCCATAAACACCTTGCCCGTAAGCTATGCCAAAATTGACAGCTTTAGCTTGGCGCCTTTGCTCTTTGGTGACTTCGTCTAAACGGACATCAAAAACCTCAGCGGCAGTAAGACTATGAATGTCTAAATCATTTTGAAAAGCCTTAATCAGTGCCGAATCCTCACTCACATGGGCCAGAAGCCTAAGTTCAATTTGACTATAATCGGCACAAATCCAAACATGGCCTTTTGGTGCAATAAAGGCTTTGCGGATCTCACGACCTTTTTCAGTACGAATAGGAATGTTTTGCAAGTTGGGATTTAAAGAACTCAAACGTCCTGTAGTTGTAAAGGCTTGTCGAAACTGGGTGTGGATTCGGTGGGTCTGAGGATCAATCAGCCTAGGCAGCGCATCCACATAGGTAGACTTAAGCTTTGAGCTTTCACGAAAATGCAAGAGCAATTCACCAATGGGGTGAACGCCTTTTAAAGCTTCTAAAACTTCGCTATCTGTGGAGTATCCTGTTTTTGTTTTTTTTGTAGCCTCTAAACCTAAATCTTCAAATAAAACTTGGGAGAGCTGTTTGGGACTGTTAATATTAAATTCAGAACCTGCTATTTCATAAATTTGTTTTTGTAGGTTTTCAATTTCAGTTTTAAGCTCTTCACTCATTTGGTTCAAAACTTCAGGCTCTATGAGCACACCCTTGTTTTCCATCTTAAAAAGAGGTTCAACCAAAGGGAGCTCAAGAGCTTTATAGATGGGTTCTTGCCCGCGAGCTTTGAGTTCACTCTCCGCCCAAAGATAAAAATCCCACAAAGCTTGTCCATAAAGCTGAGGCACTTCGGAAGACGCTAGTTCCTCGTTTTTGTGTTTTTGAAAACTTTTAATTAAATTAATGGGACCTGGGTCAATCACATAGAGGATAAGCATCAAATCATGACTGACTTTAAACTCTTCACCTGAGCTTTTAATATGAGATTTCCAATCAAAAACAATGAGGGGGCAATGCTTTGAGACCTCATCACTTTTGAGCTCCGGCGCAATCTCAAAACATTGATCTTTACTAAAAAGATATTTTTTTTCTGCTTGCTCCCAATAGAAGCTTAAACTTTTAGGAAGTGACTTTAACTCATCTATTAAAACAATAGGTTTGAGACTCGCAGTGTTTTTTGCCCCATCCCCAGCTTGATTTAAAATGACATCAGCAGGGTCGGATTGCCCCAGTATTTTGGCCTTAAGTGTTTTAAATTCAAACTTTTTAAACAACTCTACTAAATGATCTTGGTCCATACTGTTGAGTTGAGCCTCATCAGGGCTTTCAAATAAATCCAAGTCATTGACTAAGCTCACTAATTTTTGAGAGAGATAAGCTTCGTCTTTATTTTCAATGAGCTTTTTTTGAGTGCTGCCTTTGATGCTGTCTATGTTTTCATAAATGCCGTCTAGGCTATGATAGCTTTCTAAAAGTTTCTGAGCTGTTTTAGGCCCCACCCCTCTTACACCAGGAATATTGTCACTGCTATCCCCAATTAAGGCGAGGTAGTCTCTAAACTGATCCGGACGCACACCCCACTTCTCAAAAACTTGCAGAGGCCCCAATCTTTTATTCTTCATGGGATCAAATAAAATCACCTGCTCGGTCACAAGCTGAGCAAAATCCTTGTCTCCACTCACAACCTCAACATCAAAATCTAAATTTTGAAATTGAGTGGCTAAGCTTCCAATAATATCATCCGCCTCATAGCCTTCTTGAGAGATCATAGGGATTCCAAGAGCCTTGGTGAATTCAGTAATAAACGGGATTTGGACTCCAAGCTCTTCGGGCATAGGACCACGATTGGCCTTGTATCTTGGGTCTAACTCTTTTCTAAAAGACGGTGATTTTAAATCTAAGCAATAAACCATATGAGAAGGTTTATAATCTTTTAAAAGCTTTGATGTCATACTGAGATGCCCGTAAATGGCATTGGTGGGAAACCCCTCAGAGTTGTTCATGGGCGGAAGGGCATAGAATGCTCTAAAGAACATCGCACTGACGTCCACTAAATAAATTTTGTTTTTAATCTGAGAAGACAAAAATGAGATCTCCTTCTTTGACATATTCAAAGCGCTCAATGGCCTGACGTTCAAAATAATCTAAACTCTCGGTATCTTTAAGCTCTGTCATCACTTGCTGTGTGCTTTTTTTAACTTCAATAATTTTACTTTCGATTTTATTTTTGGCTTTGTAGAGATCTGAAAGCTGAGACAGGCTTCCTGAATACACTAAGCTGACAATTAAGCCCAAAACACAAAGCAAGAACATGCGCTTTGGGCTATAAAGTATTTTGTATAGAGAAGACATCACTTGAAACTCTCTCTTCCCAAGGTGGGGCATTCATAATTTAAGTACTCATCAATGCGCAGAAGCTGATTGTATTTCGCCGTTCTTTCACCACGACAAGGACTTCCCGTTTTGATTTGTGGGCAACCAAGACCCACTGCTAGATCTGCAATAAACACATCTTCGGTCTCTCCACTTCTGTGGGACATGATCGGATTCCACCCTGCATTTTTGCAATCTCTTACAGCTTGAATGGTTTCAGTCACAGTTCCTATTTGATTGGGCTTAATCAAAACGGCATTGGCTGAACTCTCCTGAACCCCTTTTGCAATTCGCTTTGGATTGGTGACAAAGAGATCATCACCCACAAGTTGAATTTTAGAACCCAGCTCTAAAGTTAAAGAGGCCCAGCCTGACCAGTCTTCTTCCCCCAGGCCATCTTCAATACTGGCTAGTGGGTAATCTTCAGCCCATTTTTTGTAGCTTTCTATAAGTGCTGCTGCAGGCACTTGCTCGCCTTTCCACTGATACAGGCCGTCCACTAAAAGTTCGGTGGCGGCCACATCTAAAGCTAAAACCACATCTCGACCTGGCTCATATCCAGCTGTTTTTATAGCTTCGCACAAAAGCTCAAGAGCCACTTCTGAAGATTCTAAATTCGGAGCAAAGCCCCCTTCATCTCCAACAGCTGTGCTCAATCCTTTTTTATGGATCATTTGTTTTAAATGAGTAAAAACCTCAACACCTATTCTTAAATTTTCTTTAAAGCTCACCCCAGAAACAGGAGCAATCATAAATTCTTGGACATCAATGGAGTTATTAGCATGAGCTCCACCATTGATCACGTTGAGCAAAGGTGTAGGTAAAAATTGGGGTTTTTCGTTAAAAATTTCAAATAAATAATTTTTATTGGCATTCATTTGTGTGAGCCCAGCAAAGGCTTGGGATAAACTTAAAATCCCATTGGCTCCAATATTGGATTTATTTTCAGTCCCATCGAGTTCAAGGAGTTTTTTATCAAAGTCCTTTTGGGACTCAAAGTCGATTTTCTGAAGTGGATTTTTAAGATTTTCTATTTTTTCTAAGACCTTTAAAACTCCTGCTCCATGATATCTGTTTACATCCTGATCACGCAGCTCATGGGCTTCATAAGCCCCTGTTGAAGCCCCTGAAGGCACTATGGATCTAGCGCGCAAATCACCTGAATAGAGGTCCACCTCAACAGCGGGTCGCCCACGACTGTCCAAAACTTCCCGCGCCATAATTTTAGTTATTTTCAAAATGAACACCTCACCTGATGAATTTCAGACTCTCACAGAAATAAAATCTTACTTAGAAGTTAATGAGAAGCTGTTTTCCTTGTCTAGTATGTTTGCATCCCGGGCCTCACCTTTAAGAAGAGATTTAAGCTCCCTAACAACCTTAGGATAATTTTGAGGGATATGAGCCCAGCGTGTTCGCAGTAAGGCTTGGGTGACAAAGTTTTTTCTCGGCGGCCGATCCCCAGAGAGAAGCTCAACAAGCTGGCGGGCTCTTAAAAAATAATCATCGAGTTTAGACAACTGGTTTTGAACCTGATCCAAAGTATACTGAGTCACAATAGGAGCTTTGGGATTTTTACTTTGAGTGAGTTTTTTGTTTTCTGTTTTTAGCTCATGAATATCTTGATTGAGTTGACTGATTTGCACCAAGAGCTCTTCCACCATCTCTTTTGAAACCTGTTTTTCTTGATCTTTCTTTTTGAGTAGTGAGCTCTGCCGCTGGCTCCAATTTACTTTGAGCTCAGTGTCCTTCCACCCACACAGTGCCATAGATTCACCCATAAAAGCCGGAATCGCTTCAAGTGCTGAAGCGATATACCCACAGATCATAGGAAACTCCATAGAGCTAATAGGCAAGGTCAGCACTAAACTGTCCTCAGCTCGGTGAACCACGCTAGAAGGAGGCGCAGGAGATATAAAGTACCCCATAAACATTTTAGGTTGGCTGAGGATATCTTCAGGCTTTTTTAACAAAGGAAGGACCTTATCTAATACGCCCCAGGCTTTAAGCTCATAAGCTTGATGCCCTACTGTTTGAGAGAGCAGAGCTTGAGATGGAATCCCCACCACTCCATGGAGGCTCTTGTCTAAGAGCTCCAAGAACCTTTCCGTAGGTTCGGCAGGCAACCAGGTTTCCGTATCTTTTAAAACTTCAGGGATCAACCCAACGGTTTCAGCATGCTCTTCCCACTTAAGAGAAGACTCTTCAAAGTATTTAATAAAAGAAGAGGTCACCTTACCGCTGATCAGCACAAATTCTCCCTCAAGTGAAGTTTAGACTCAAACGCCTATCTTAATACTCAACACACTTAAGTTGTCTCCATTTTTGACGAGTGTTTTTAATCTAATTTAACTTATTCACCCTCAAATATTCTTTGGCAAATCATTTAGGTTCACCCAACACACTTGATTAAAAAATCACTTCATCAAAAATGGGGACAATCAAAGTGCGCTCAGTATACCTCACCAGCTCACATCCCGGACATCTCAACTGGGACACAGCGCATCTATTTAATTTAATGTTTAAAGACACCAAATCCTTTCAATTTAAATGAAGCTACAACTAGATCAAATTATCAGGTGCAGTATATGGAGATTAAGGCTGGAGTCGAACACCAGACCATATTTCTGGGTTTTGAGCTTGGACTATAGAAATAAGCTCGAACATATCTCCAATTGGAAGATGCTTGTTTGCGTGATTTCGTGAAAGCACGGATATTCCTTGTGAGATTAAGCATATTTTTTTTGCAGCATCAAAAGGCCTGATGAACAGATCATCAGTCAGATACTCACCAGTAGAATCAAATTGTCTAAAGTAAACGAGCCGGCTGTGATTTTCAATCACAAGATCATGTGTCGGTATGTATACATCGACTGGATCATAAAAACCTAGGCGAGTGGACTCTTCATATTCCAGCCTAGTTGAATTTCCGGCGTTCAACAGATGACTTAATTTCCTTAAATATTCATCGAAGTCTTGATGTCTTCTTGGGGTAAACTGACCTTTTGAGGCAACACGCCCACCATCATTTAATGACATACCGCTCCTGTTAATTTGGAGTTCTAATAAATAAATCAAACTGTTTACATAAGCAGAAAACACACCTGGTTGAGAAGCTCTAAAACGATTTAAACTTCTATAAAACTGGGCTATAGATTGAGAGCTGATTTTGCTTCTTTTAGCTCTCAACTTGCTCTCGAGCTGTTCAAATAAACCACCCAGGTCTGCAGCCTCAATAAACTGCCCTTGAAGTAACTCGGCACCTAACACCTCAAGCTGAACTTCCACTTTGAGCTCAGAAAAACTTCCTATAAGTTGTTCATGATATGCGCCTATAAAATTTTGAGACCAAACTTGAGGATTGTCTCTCCTGAGTTTCCCAAAACTAAAAAAGCGCTTTTCATTCCATGTCTCAAAATTAGCACTCAGGCTGGCTTCGAAAGCCAGCCTTGTCGGCTCTGGCATTAAAATATGCCACTCTGTATAGGCCTTTAGAATTAAAAGTTTTTGACTACTTGTAAATCTATCAAAATCTTCACGGCTCAGAGAATTTAAACTTTGAAAGGACTCTATCACCGCAGGAGACCAGTTTCCTCTTAAAACCTCAGGTTTAGCGGAGTTCGTGAACTCATTAAGCAACCAAAATAACTCCAACCCCTGCTTCGCGAGATCACTAGGCTTCAGAGCCACTAAAGCCGAATTTCCTTCTGCCTCTTGAGCGGCACGGGCTCCTTCAGGTATTGAATAAAGAGAAATAAAACCAGGCTCTGCTGCATGCCCTACTGCCATCGTAAAAGATGAATCACAAGCTTTGTCCCCTTGTTCTTCTGCCGCCCATGAATAAGCACAAAGAAAAGAGGATAGAAAAATAAAAATTAAAAAATTCAACATATTCAGAATAGCTATCACCAATAGGTCTTAAGTCAATTTTTCTTAAAAAGTTTTGAGCTTTTTTAGTGAGGTGAAACCGGTTTTCACTTGATTCCCCAAGATGCTCATGTAGTGTTCGTCTATATGCAAAATCCACTAAATTATATCATCTTATTCACTTTGTTTTTTATTCATCCTCAATCTGTTTTTGCAGCCAAAACACTCTGTCGTGGAATTTTTTCTGTAGATGATTACGCTAATCTGCCAAACACAGATGGTGATCGAGTGGGAGACCATGAAGTCTTAAAGACCGTATTGCTAGGACTTAAACATGGGCACTTCCTAGCCAGCTCCAAATTATTAGAGACTTATCTATCAGAAAACCCGCATGACTACAGAGCATGGACTATGCTGGCAAACACATACATTCGTATGGGGCGTGATGCTGACGCACGAGAATTGAGACGCAAAATAGTAAGTATCGAAGGGCCCAACACCAGAAATTTAAATGATTTGGCATCTAGCTTATTCCATGTAGCTCCCAGAGAGGCTCTACTATTCATGAATCGCGCCTTAGAGATGGACCCTACCGATATCAAATCCCTTACTTTTCAAGCCAAAATTTTACTCAAATTAGGGCAGGAAGTAGAAGCTGCACTCAGCATCGATAAAGGCCTCGCTCTAAATCCCAATGATATTGTTCTTTTAGACATGAAAGCCAGATTTTTGATGTCAAAAGCTTTTATTGATGAGGCTCACAAAGTTATTGATTTGATATTAAGGATCAATCCCCATGATCGCAGAGCACTAAGTTTAAAAGCTGCAATTCCACCGGAATTATAAATACGCCTCAGTTTTCAAAACAACTTTAAGAGCTTCTTGGGTTTGCTACTTCACGCCGCTTTAGGTTTTTTCCACTGAAGGGGGAAACCATTGTCATGGATCTCTTCCATAAAAGTGGGTGGATGATTTTGAAGCAGTGGGCCTTTGAGTTTGCCATCAGGCTGCTTCACCAGCCTTGGTATGGAGAACAAATCCTGTGTGACATATAGGTTTTCATCGTTCAAGCCTAAAACCTCACTGATGTGGGACACTCTTCGTGATCCATCAGAAAATCGCGTGACCTGAACCACTAAATCAATAGCTGTTGAGACCTGCATAGTCAGAGCTTTTTCACTGATTTTGGAATCCCCGCCTTGAGCCAAAGCTTCTAGGCGGACCATGGCCTCAGTGGGGTTATTGGCATGAACCGTTCCCATACAACCCTTGTGACCTGTGTTCATAGCTTGGATGAGCTCTAGGGCTTCAGCCCCCCGGACTTCACCGACGATGATACGGTCGGGTCTTAATCTTAAACTGCTTTTTAATAAATCCTGGATGCTCACTTCGCCGCGACCATGCTCATCAGCCATGCGAGTTTCAAAAAACACCACATGCTCATACTCCACTTTGAGTTCGCTGGAGTCTTCAATCACAATGACTCGTTCTCCAGGAGGAATACGACTGCAAAGCAGACCTAACAAAGTGGTCTTACCACTTCCGGTCCCGCCACTGACTAAAATATTTTTACCCAGCTTCATGGCAATATCTAAAAACTGTGCTCCGTCTACCGACAAAGCTCCCCACTCCACATACTGCTTAAATGAAATTTCTGTTTTAAAAAATTTACGAATAGCCACAGTGGTGCCTTTTCTAGAACAAGGAGGAATCACAGCGTGGATCCGAGATCCATCCGGTAGCCTTGCATCTAGCCGAGGAGACTCATCATTAATACGTCGGCCCACACTTTGTGCAATATTATTGACGGCGGCCCGCAGGGCATCTTCATCAGGGAACTGCTCAGGAGTCAATTCCATTTTTCCGCCACGCTCTACAAAAATTTCTTTAGGCCCGTTTATGAGTATTTCAGAGACAGTCTCATCGGCCAATAAACCTAAAATCGGTTTTAAAAAATTTTGGATAGCCTCTTGAAAAACGCTCAAGCCTTTAGGATCATCTTTAGACATCAGTGCAGCCTTCGGCCTGGTATGGAAGTTTCGTTTAAAATTTGCTTGGCCAAATGAATACTAAAAATTTCTAAAAGCTCTGAATCTAAACTCTTGAGCACCAAGAGTTTATTTTCAGGTTGAGAGTTGAGCTCTAAGAAAATCATCTCAAGCTCTTTTTGGCGCTCCAGTGATTTCTCATAAAGCGGGTCCCAACTTTTATCCTGGAGGCCTTTTATTACACCCCACTCCGTCAAAATAAAAATATAGGGCTCTAAAGACTGGCCTTCAATTGTAAATGAATTCATATTTTTATATCGGTACAAAACAAGAATATCTTTGGTGCCTGGCTAGGTTCACACCCAGATCCGCGGATAAGCGGCGAGGCGAAACCCATCAAACGTGCTTCAGCAGTGTCTAGCGCAGAAATTTTCTCTTGAATCCTACTCCCTGTCGGTGTGGAGGAGTGCGTTTCATGGGTTTTTATCGCCGCTTATTCGCGGATCTGGGTTCACAATACCAAAGCGACTTTAGTTTTTGAACCTAGCCTGGCACCAAATTTTACGAGCGGACCTTCATTACCGCATTTTGGATTTGATCTAACTCTTCTAAAAAACTGGCCATGAGATCATGAGCTAGTTTTTTGACCTCAGCTTCTAGGCTAGAGCCTTCTTTTTTTGAAAAATCACTTATAGATGAGGTGCTTACTGGAGTTCCTTCATTTTTCACATTAAGTCCAATATGTATTAATGTAGACGAGATTGAGGGGCAAGCTATGCTCACATTGAACTTTTGGTCCAGTATGCCACCCTTATTTCTGAGGTAAAGATCATCTCCAGATCTATACAAGTAGACTTCATACACTTTAAAGATCTCTTCTTTAATTAAGTTTATAAAAAGCCGTTGGAGACAGACCCCTGAAAATAGGTCTCGTTCAAAAATCTCAAATATAAAGTGCAGCATGGAGTCGGACTGGATCTTGGCGTTCTTGAGCACATCCTCCCCGTCTTTCATCATCTCAAGGCTCACATCACAGGGCCCCACCCAGGAGATCACCGAGGTGCCCAAAGTCTTGTGAACCAAATAATTATAAAGTGGGCGAAGTTGGGATCCATCATAAAGCTCATTGTGGTCTATAAATTTTGTTTTCATAACTTTTTAAGCCCCTCAATCCAACTCACATAAACCAAACCATGGGTGGCTCGGATAAATCTCAAACAGGATTCACACTGACCACAAGGGGTTTCACCATCTTGATAGCATGGCCAAATTTTTTCAAAATTGACATCATAGAGCATGGATTTTTGTACGATTTCTTTTTTAGTCATATCAATGGTGGGACACTTCACTTGGACTCTAGATTTCGTAGAAAAAACTAGGCTCTCATTCACGGCATTTAAAAAAGCTTTAGAGTTATCTGGAAAAGTTTGGGCCTCTTCTAAGTTAAAGCCCACATAGATTTGAGAGATTCCATGCATTTCAGCATAAGACGCCGCCACATGGATAAACAGACCATTGCGATTAGGAATCCAAACTCCAGCTGCGGAAGTCTGGCAGGACTCCACAGAGGAGAGATCTAAGTTTTGAGTTGGAACTGCAGACTCTTTATGAATCAACCCAAGACTCTGTCCTTCCCACTGAGCAAACCAGGGAACATCTAAAACAATATGGGCCACACCAATTTTTTTACAAAAATACTCGGCTGCAGCCAATTCTTGCTTTAGAGATTTTTGTCGATAATTAATTGTGAGTGCGAGAACGTCCTCATAGGAGCGGTCAGCAATATGGAGGCTGGCCACAGAGTCTAATCCGCCACTGAGTAATACTAAAGATTTAGGAGCTTTTGCCATAGTGCCTTAAAATATACTGAATTTATCTAGTGTAGACTAGGGGATGTGGAAGATTCATTTGTCCAAACGAGAAAGTAGATTGCGCACTGATCAAATTAAATGAAGTCTCTAGTTGTGACTCAGGTCAGAGTTTAATTTT
>CALGWV010000008.1 GCA_937936325.1 uncultured Bdellovibrionales bacterium
GTTTTCCCTGTTTCTGTGGAGCGCTTTTTTGTTAAATTTAATTTGATCGCCTTCAAAATAGCTATGGCTAGTCTTTCAGGCTCACGCATCAAATTTAACTAAAAAATCACTTCCACAGAAAAAGGGAAAACCTAAGTGTGCCCAGTATATATTGAAAGGTGTATATAGAGCTCATTGAAATCAAGCACTTCATTATAATTGTGAGCATGACGTCAATAAATTGATATCTTATAGACAATGGCACAAAGTGTCCTCATGTTTGAAAATAAGTTTAGTTTAAAATCATCAAATAGACCTCAAGATATTTCAATTGAAAACTGGGAGAGCTGGAGTTGGCAAAATAAAAATGCACTTAAGACCGTTGAGCAACTAAGTGCAGCCTTGCCTCTTACGGCCTCAGAGCTTCTGGCTTTGTCGCATAGTCCTGCTTTGTTTAAGACCAGGCTCACGCCCTATAGTTTATCTTTAATCAACTTAGAAGAAGTCCATGATCCTGTTCGACGTATGTTGATCCCACAGGCTAATGAGTTGAGCTCAGGGGCTCAGTCCTTGTTTGATCCATTAGGCGAAAGAAAGCCACAAAATCGTGTGACCTCCAGATTGATCCATCGTTATACGGACCGAGTTCTATTTTTAGCTACTGACTTTTGTTCTGTGTACTGTCGTTATTGCACGAGAAAAAATTTTACAGCTCAAGATCAAAACACTATTTCACCAAAAGATATTGCTGAGGCTTTGGAATATATACGAGAGCATACTGAAATACGTGAAGTGATTTTTTCTGGAGGAGACCCTTTGAGCTTGTCTAATAGCAAGCTTGAATTTTTACTTTCAGAGGTAAGGTCGATCCCTCATATTGAAATCATTCGTATGGGGTCTCGAGTTCCTGTTGTAGCTCCCATGAGAATGGATGTTGAGTTGTTAAAGATACTTAAAAAATATCAGCCTCTATATTTAATGACGCATTTTAACCATCCTAATGAATTCACATTGGACGCCGCAGAGAAATTATTTCAAATTACGGATTCAGGGATTCCTGTGATGAATCAAATGGTTCTCTTAAATGGAGTGAACAATCATCCCGCATTGGTGCAAGCTTTAAATCGAAGGCTTTTGTATTACCGCGTGAAACCTTATTATATGTTTCAGTGTGACCCTTCAGAGGGGACGGATCATTTAAGAACCTCCATAGAGGAATCTATAAGTATCCAAAGGCAACTTTGGGGACGTTTTTCGGGATTAGCCATGGGCTCACTTTCAATGGATATTCCAGATGGGGGTGGGAAGATGACCTATGCTCCAAATTTTGAGGTCTCAAAGACCCCTAATTCAAGACATTATAAAGGATGGGACAATGTAGAGTCCGAGTACATTAATCCAAATCCCAAGCAGTCCATGCAGCCTCTTGTAGATCAGAATTATTCCGAAGAGTATAAGAAGCTGCTTTAACTCAAAGGTCTGAGAGTCTTTATGCTGTCTAAGTTTTGGCCAGTTGAATGGGCTTAGATTTTGTTTTGGCCTGTTTTGATTCAGATTGAAACAAATAACAGGCCTAGAAATTGCTTCTTATAAGTGTATGAGGGGTCATACTATGAAATATCTAATTGGGCTTAGCCTGTTTTTAACTTGTTTCACTTTAGTTCAGAATAATCTTAGGACGCAACAAGAGGGGGTGGCTTCATTATCATCTGTTGTTTATATGGGTTCAGAAGTTGGGAGAGATAATATTGGTTCGGATTGGAGAGAAGACACGGGTATTGATGAGTTCAGTATAGATTCGATTGATTCTGAGGATAACTCAATTCCTATGTTGAAAGATATGGGTATCGTGGATTTATTGGATACTCATCCATCGCAAACCCCTTTGGCTCACCTTTCTCCAAAGTCACTCAGTAATTTGTTAATTAAGTTTCAACATCAGTTAAAAGAGTTGAATAAGAGTGATTTAGTTCAACACTGCCATATTTCAAAGCGCAAATATATCCGTCTGAAGAAAAAGTTAAACTATTTATTAGCAAGAACAAAAGCTTTAGCTCAAGGGCAATCGACACATGTGTGTACGAATGAGGCTCAAAATAGATTGGAAAAAGTACCATTAAAAACAAATTGTGAAAAATTTTCATATAAAAATAGGTTTTATTCGTATTTCGAAACTCCAAAAGAAATTCAATCCGCTCTAGTAGAATTGGGTACAGCCTTCGCCCCTTTTGTCGAAGGTTTTGATAACCTAGATTTTACTAGTCTTGTGAGGCAGAGTGAGGTTTCAAGTATTATTTTTGACACAGATTCAAATGTGAGCTTTGGAAGCCTTTCCTCTAAAGATCGTCTGGTTTGCTTGGGACAGAAAAGCAAAGAGATAAGAGATGATGCGGGTTATAGCCAGTTGCTTTTTGCTGCTTTAAAAGAAGATCTTTCTAAAAAAGATGAAGTTTCAAAAACAGACTTAAAAAACATTTTAAAAAAATATGGAATCCATTCTGGGAACAATTCACTGCGAACTCAAACTGCTCTGAACCTTGCGGGTGTTGTGATCTACGAAAAACAAAAAAATAACTCTGCAATAAAACTTAAAGATAATTTAGAAAAACTCAGTTATACAGATCAGCAGATTACAAACCGAATGAATGCCTTAAATCATCAGCTAGCTCAGATGAAGTCTCAGCCTGGAGAAAACTCACAGTTGATAAGCCAAATTTCTTATGAAATTCAAAATCTGAATCAACGTAAAATGCAAATTCAATCTGCTAAAACACAATGGGTAAGTCAAAGTACTGCTAGTGTAGAACTCAATGCACGTTATAAACTTCAAAGTCTTGGTTACTCGGCTCAAATGATTCAAAAAGTTTATTCAAATGTACAAAATAGAGATTCGATCTACAGTCCAGTTATTGATGGTGGATTGTATAATCCCTCTCCTTACGGATTGACGGTTTACTCTCCTCCATCAGTTTTGGATAATCCGATACTGGGTTCAGCCACTTTAAACTGCTCAACTCCTGCTAGTGTCTATAACCGGTCAGGTTGCGTGAATTTGAAAACCGCACCCACTTCATTGATGACGACAACGTCTGAAGGTAAAGATGCTTTTTGGGGAGCCATATTTACTGGTGACTTGAATATTCTTAAGAATATTCAGGGAGCTACAACGCCGATGTCATCGACTCCAATTCAAAGTGGCAATAAGGGTTGGGGGTTAAATCCATTACCGAATTCACCTGTTCAACCTTTGAATTCCTATTCAAACCAAACTCCTTAAGAATTTATTCTCAAAAGTGGGATGCTTTTTTTAAAAGCATCTGACGATAAAATATTCGTTATTAAAAGATAAAATTAGAAACACTAAGGCATCGTTGTTTGTTTAGAATCTGGCTTTGAGGTGATCTAAAGCCTTAGTTTGTAAGAATTTGGCATTATCTCTTAATGCAGTATTGCGACGGCAATAAGTTTGAATGTATTTGAGGTTATGAGCAACATAATACTCATATTCTGATCTGTTAACTATTATATTATTGTCATCATCGAACATAAGAGCGTGGTATTTAGCTAGGATATCTTTTGCTTGAGAGCTTTCACAACCTTGTTGATTTTTGAAATTTTTAACTTCTAAAGTTACCGAGAAGAAATACTCTTGAGATCCAGCAGGGTTCCAAAACCAGTCTTCAGCTAAAGCTTGAGTGCTTACGCTAAAAACAAAAAAAACTAAAAGTATGAATATTCTTTTCATAAAATTCTCCCAGAATTAAATTCACATTTTCTACATGCAATTTTTAGTCTCAAAATAAGACAACTTAAAGAGGGCTTATTGAAGCTTCTTCTCTCACCTATAAAGTTCTGAGTGCAAACTCGCTGAATTTAGAGCCTGGTTAAGTACCTGCATTTGAGATAAGGTTTTCATTTATGACCCTCAACGACAATAAACGTCACTGTACTTTGTTTTAAGCTAAGAGCATGGGATGTTGATTGGGCACTCTCAAAATTAGTAAAAGTATGATATTAAGAGGCTTTTTCAATAGTTTTGTATTTAAGGTCGGGCTTTATGTTAAATTTTGTATTCACTCTGTTTTTTGTTTTTTCGTTTGTGGGCTGTCAGTCAGCTAAAGTCTTAATAACGGAATCTGCAGATAATACGGATTTCGAAATACATCCTTTGGCGATATTGCAGGGTTTGACCACAAGCTCTGAAGTTCAATTTAGTATTTTAAGTTCTAATAAGTACAAGCTTTCTCGTATTGTTGTGAGTGATGGGGGGCAAAAAACAGAGCCCTTGTCTTGGGTGAAGCTCAGCCCAGGCCTTGAGCTATCCACCATACATAAGCTGAAGTTTGGGGGTTTAAGCTTAGATAAAAATTATAATTTAATCATTTATGGTGAAGACTCTCAGGTTTTGGACCAACGTCATTTTGAAACTGTGAACTTAAACAAAACCTCATCAAAAATTGTAATAGCCTCTTGTTTTGATGATCGTAAAACTCAAAGTCAAAAATCAATGTGGAATCAATTAGATTCTCACCAGCAAGATTATCAATTTTTTATTGGTGATAATGTCTATGCAGACAAACTTCTAAATAAAAAAGCGAAAGACTTTAAGTTTGAGTATGCTGATGAAAATCAACTTTGGAAGAGGTATGTGGAAACTTGGACCACTCTTCAGGTTTTTCGTCAAAGCCACCTCACCCCTACTTTAGCGATTTGGGATGATCATGATTATGGTTTCAATAACGGGGGAAAGAACTATCCCCACAAGCGGGCCTCTCTTAAGGTCTTTCAAAGTTTTTATGCACAAGAGGCGCAGCCTGGAATTTTAGAACCTACACTTGGTGCCGGGTATATATTTAAAGCTTTTGGCCAGAACTTTATATTTATAGACAATCGCTTTTTTAGGGACGTTCCATCAAAGACATTAAAAGTGGCTTCTCATTTAGGTTTAGATCAATACAAAAAAATATTTGAGACATTAAGTAAAGAGGTCAAACCCACTTGGCTCATTCAGGGGGGGCAGTTTTTTGGGGCCTACCATCGATTTGAATCCTATGAGTCTCAACATCCCATTGAGTTTCAAAAATTTTTAACAGATTTAAAAAACACAAAGTCTCCTGTTTTTTTAGTCAGTGGAGATCGGCATCTCTCTGAGCTTCAAAAAATAAGACAGAGCGATGTGGGCTATGAGACTTATGAGCTGACAAGCAGTGCTTTGCACGCCTCGGTTTTTCCAGGAGCCTGGTTAAAAGAGCCCAACCCCAAAAGACATGTTCATGGTGCTAGTGGTGTTTTAAACTACGCTCTTGTGCAAACTCAAGTGGCCCCGATATGGAGTTTGGATGTTCAGGCTTTTGGTCCAGACAAAAAAAAATTATACCAAAAATCATTTGAAATTAAAAAATAAACTAGGGTGTATTGACAATTCATCTGGCGTAGCGAGAGCTTGAAAGCCAAAAATTTTGAGTTGAGTGCAGAGAATTTTTTATGAAACGTGGCTAATAAGGCCACTTTGATTAAAAAATTCTTGAGCATAGCTCAAAATTGCTGGCTCTCGAGGTCGGAGTAACTAGATGAATTGTCAACACAGCCTAAGATATAAATAAGTTACTGATAAATAAATTCTATCTTCCATATTCTCGACATTGTGTTTGCGACTTTAATCTTTACCCCTTTGGTGCAGGAACAGTTTTTTTCTTTCCAAAATTAGCTTAAGATCGGAGTTATAGGCCTGTTATGTAAACCAGACAGGTAAGACGAGGGGTATAAATGAGCGAAATCACAGAATTTGAAAAAGAAATCCAAAAACTAGTTTCTACATCTATGGGACGTCGGGCTTTTCTTGCGGCATTGCCGGCATTAGCAGTGGCTTGCTCTAGCGTTGAAAAAACACGTTACCGCGAAGGGGATAACACAGGGCAAGCCGCAGGTTTAACTGTGGCTCAAGAGCGTCAAATGACACAAGAGTATTTAGCTCAAATGCAAAAAGATTATCCACCTGTTCGAGATGCTCATTTGCAAAATTATATTAACGGTCTTGGCCAAAAAATTGTAAGAGCTAATGGCTATAATGGAAACCCATATAACTATCGTTTTGCTGTTGTAGAGAGTTCTATGCTCAATGCGTTTGCTTTACCAGCAGGGACTGTTTTTGTCACTTCAGAGTTAGTGGCTAAAGCAGAGACAGAGGCTGAGCTAGCAGGAGTTGTGGGGCATGAGGTGGGACATGTAAAGGCCCGTCACTCTGCTGAACGTATCTTGGTTCAGAAAAGTTCTGCTGGCAAAACTGCGGCTTACACAATTGGAGGAGGTCTTCTTGGAGGGCTTCTTGGTTATGGATTAGGTTCTATAATTTGTGCCAAAGGAGATAGCTCTTGCAAATCCAGCGCAGCGCAAATGGGAGTTTCCGTGGGAGCAGTGGGCTCTGCTATTTTAAGTAAATATAGTTTTTTAGCTCACTCCAGAGAAGATGAAATGGAAGCCGATCGTATTGGTTTTAAAACTTCCGTTAAAGCGGGATATGACAAAAACCACGTTGGAAAATTCTACGAAAAACTTTTGACAATGGAAGGGGGCAAGCAGCCTAGTTTTACTGATGCCTTAAGTACCCATCCTCCAAGTCGGGAAAGGGTTCAGCAGATGCAAGAAATGGCTTCTCAAGTCGCAACAAGAGGCCGAGTTTCAAGTACTCATTTTGAGCAGATGAGACGTCGAGCTCAAGCCATTGTGCCCAGAGCTCAATCTTAATTTAAAAAGAAAGGAACAGCATTATGACTTATATTTATCAGGTAGCTCGTTTTTTCTGTATTCAAATTTTAGCTTTAGTTTTGGTGTTGGCCTGCTCAAGCTTCAGTCATGCTGAAGAGCCTTTGTCTGGAAATCCTTGGAGATGGTCGGGTTATATCGGTGGCAGTCTAGGTAAGGCGGATGGGGCTGGCTATTCTGAAACCCACCTCAATATTAAAGCAAGCCCCGTGGCTTGGTTCGGTATTTTTGGAAGTGGTTGGTATCGGTTTTACAATAATAGAGATGATGTATTTGGTGGGGATATCGGTGGAGAGTTCTCCCATTTTTTAGAGGTGACAGAACATTTAGTTTTGGGTGGCTTTTTGCAAACAGGCTATCGTTTTGCTTCTGATAACAACCATGCTCCCTTTGTGGGAACAGGTTTACAGTTATCCGTAGGCCCTCTTAACGTCAATGTCGGGTATCGTATCTTCTTACACGAATTAGTGGGGTCGGACATTGATTCCGATAGCCAATTTTATGTGAATTTCTCAGGTGGATTTGGTCTTGGACGCTAAACTTATTTCTGAAAAAGCGGAAGTCTTATTTCAAAAAATTTGGAACCAATATATTTCTTTAGCTCCACAAGCCGAGCAAGTGAAAACACTTTTTGAAAAAACAGGTGAGAGCAGTATTAATGACCATGTGGCCTATCGAACTTTGCGACACCCCAAGCTTGGAATCCAAAGTATTGCTCGTCACTTTGAGCCCCTGGGCTATGACTATAAAGGGGAGTATCATTTTGATGAAAAAAAATTATTTGCTATTCATTTGGAAAATCAATGGGATCCCACTCTTCCAAAAATTTTTATCAGTGAATTAAAGCTAGAGGAATTCCCTGAGGATTTAAAAAAAATTTTTAAAACTTCACTTGAGAGTTTTGATTCCCAGCTGGCTTATCAAGAAGATTTTTTAACCTCGGGTTCACTTTTTGAAAAAAGTTTTAAAACCTATAAAGAGCTGTTAAAAGTTTCTGAGTATGCAGCTTGGTTTTACGTGTATGGAATGTGTGCTAATCATTTTACACTCTTGATAAATTCTTTGAAAAATTTCAACGAAATTAAAGAGGTGAATTTATTTTTAAAAGAAAATAATTTTGATCTTAACGACAGTGGTGGAGAAATCAAGGGGACGCCCGATCAGTTTTTAGAGCAGTCTTCCACAAAAGCTTTTCAGCTTGATGTTGATTTTTTAGAGGGCACATACAAAGTGCCATCTTGTTATTATGAGTTTGCCAAGCGCTATCCACGAGGTTCTAGCGGAGACTTGTTTCAAGGCTTTATTACTGGATCGGCTGATAAAATTTTTGAAAGTACAGATGTTCAGGATTAGAATTTAGTCCCAAACCCTTGGATCTGGGCTTAGGGCAGCATTTCTTTGAGGCAGCTGTAACGAATCTCGTAGATCCCTGGATTTAAGGCTGAATTGAAAACAACATTGGATCCGCTAAGGCTATAATTTGAGACTCGGCTGCTATTGTTGTAAATTTCAATATCAGGTAGTCCATTTTGGTTCATGTCTAAAGGCCGGCAACGTAAGGCCAGCGTATAAGTGAGCTTCTTTGCAATTTCACCAATGTTTGAAAGCATATTAGTATAATTGGCATCACAGATATTCCCACTTACACCGGCCGTAGCACGACTCAAACTTTGATAACTTGTGCCAACTTCACTGATAGAGCAACCATCGGAAACTTGATCGGTTAGTCCTGTTATTGAGTGAAACTGAAATCTTTTAGGTGAGTTAGAGTTGAGGCGTTGAACATAGCCCATAAGCTCAAAAGGATTGTTTAAGCTTGAGGATCGGTTTTCGTTTTCATCAGAAATTAAAATTACAGCAAGTGCTGCGTCTCTTCTGATAAAGTTTTTATTTGGAGATTGTCCAGAAAGAGAACGTTCAATGGCTCTTCTTGTGTTTCGAATGCCTTGCTCAAGGCCGGAGCCTTCAATTCCTATGGATTTGATTTCTGATTGCAGTAAGAGCTCAGCTTGTCCAAGACTATGCACGTCAGAAGATAAGTATCGGTATCCATCGTTAAAAAGGCTTAGCTTTCCATCACCAGCAGGTTGGTCAGGTCTTGGGTCAGTAGTTATGAGTCCAATCTTCCAGTGAGTGTTTTTAATTTTTTGTGTGAAATTTCTGAGCTTGTCTGCGAGTTTGTGCTGCTCCTCTTTCATGGAATATGAGTTATCAATGACAAAAAGAATATCTAATTTATTAATGTCTCTAGAGTTAAAAGTTTGCACCTGGTCTTGAGTATTTGTCTGAGAGGCTACGACCCATGAAGTTGAGATTTCGCTGATCACTTGGTTGTCACTATCAAGGGCTTGGACCATGTAGGTGTAAGTCCCTGGGTTCAAGTTTTGAAAAATCACTCTGTCAGAAGCGGAGCAGGTCTGAAGTTGGTTCGCAAAACCACAAAGAACTTGAGAGACGTTGGAGTCCAAATCATTCATCAAAGTGTAGGTCAGAGAGGTGCTCTCAATTTGGGTATGATTACCAGGGAACTCATTAAATTTTAAATAAGGTTCTGAACTTGCTGAAAGACTGTCTTCATCTATTTGCATAAATTCATTCTTTGCGCAGTTATTATAAAAAATAGCAACGCATAAAATGCCGAAGGTTAAAAAGAAAGTACTTATTTTTGATTTCACCTCATTATTATCGGAAGAACTCAATTCTCTCTTTAAAGATGAGGTATTAGATTTTGGTCTTTTTCATTGTATGGAAGTCTCAAAAGGGAAGTCCATGGAGGGGATTAAAATTTGTCGTATATCTAGGTACCAGATCTTTTTTTGGCTATCCCATCTGAATCCTGCTTGGCGTGCAAGTCCTCGGTTTTCATAGCTAACATGGGCAATGACCTTTTTAAGCGGTGATGCCTGGACCATGGCCACGTACTGAATATCATAATGACCTAAGACTTTAAGCATAGTGAGGACGTCAAAAAGTGCTCTGTGGCTAAAGTGGTTTAAAAAACCATGCTCAGCAGCTAAATAAGAGAGCTTTCTGGTTTTAATGTCTTCGCCATAAGGAAGATCAGTTAGGGTATCGATCCAAGGTGTTTTTAACTCGGGGAGTCCGTTTTCAGAAAGAGTGGACTTTAAGAATATAGAATCAAATTGATTGCCGTTATGGGCCACAATATACTCGGCATGTTCAGCCAGTTTTAAGACCTGCTCTAATACATCCTTAATGGGCTTGCCCCATTGTTCTAAGTCTTCTTGTGTGATACCTACAAGTTTTTGAATATTTTCTGGGATGATGGTGTTGGGCCCTGGAATGACGATTTCTGAAATCATTTGAAGGGGTTTGTGTTTTTCAGCATCCCAAAGTACGGCGCCGATTTCAATGATTTGATCCGTGCCAAAATCAACTCCAGTTGTTTCTAAGTCTAAACCTAACACTAACATTATATGTCCCCTCAAAGAGTTCAGTCGTTAAAAAAAATGCCCGTGAATAAGTTCTCATTAAGCCGGATTCTGTTCTTCTATAATTTACGGGCAGAAATTATAAAATAATGATCATTCATCTAGGATGTTTGTTGCCAAACACCTCGTGCAGTCTACCCGAAGGCGAAGGTGAGCGCTTCATATGCCTTCCTATTTGACCTTGCTTCATGTAGAAGTTTAGCTGGTTTCACTCCATCGGCTCCATCAAATTCTCCCGTTCCCGAATCTGACCTCAATGCCATGGACATTCTTTCTGTTCCACTGGTCCGCGCCTTTCGACGGAAGGAGGTTATCCTTTACATTGCTCAACTGAAGTCCGGACTTTCCTCTATATTTATAAAATAAATATAGCGATCATCTTTTAAACTTAACTAGGGAAAAACCCTAGTCAAACTCATAGCATAGGTTCTTTTTTTTAGATATCTTTTTCCACGCCCAACGGGGAGCATGGGGAAAGTTCTGTGCCACAGTTTTCAAGATCTTGGCTGCGAAAAGGCAAATAGAATGGGCTCTCTGGGAGTTTTTTTGCTAGTTTTGGATCTGATCCATAAAAGCCTGGATAAACCTTAAACTCTAGATCTACAGGCCATTCAAAACTAGGGGCTATAGGGTGGTGAAGCTCTTTGATTTTTGCATACTCCATCCATAAGGGAAGAGCTGATGAGGAGCCAGTGATGCTTAGACTTTTAGGAGTAGCAGCACCCGTCCAAGCCAAGGTGACATTTTCTGAATCAAACCCAACAAACCAAGCATCTTTGTTTCCACTGCTGGTGCCTGTTTTACCCCCATACTGAGATTTGAGGTCCATAGATTGAACTCGCCTTGCTGTCCCAAACTTTGGGGTCAGGGTCAGGAGGGCAACTGTCTGTGCCCACTCTGTAATTGGATCTGGTGAGAGGAGATTAAAGGCCTCTTCATGTTTAAAAAGACTTCGACCATCATGGGCTAAGATTTCTTTAACATAATAAAGCTTAGGCCCTGGATGAAACAAAACAAGGTGACTGTACATTTCCAAAACCTTTAAAGGGCTTAAAGCTTCTGTCGCCCCAAGAGCCAAGGAGGGGACGGCTAAAAAGCCTGGGTCCCAGCCCCAGTTTTTCATATCAGAGACCCATTGTTTGGGACCGACATCCATAACTAAAAAAGCCATGGGAAGATTCATAGAGTGGATTAGAGATTGAAACAAATGCACCTCACCACCAGAGGTTTTACTATAGTTTTTCGGAGACCATGTATTTTGTTCAAATACATAAGTTTTAGGAGTGTTGGGGAGCATTCTTAAAGGAGAGCTTCCACGTTTAAGACTTGAAGCCACTAGAAAAGGTTTTAATAAAGAGCCCACTTGTCTTTTGTTTTTAACCACTCGGTTTAAAGAGTGTTTAGCTATGTTGGTTCCGTTGATTAGGGCTAAGACTTCCCCAGTTTGGGGATGGCTTGAAACAATTAAACCTTCTAATGAGGTTCCGGCTTTTTTTGAAACTTGGGGAAGGCTTTTTTTAATGGCCTTTTGTGCCCAAGTCTGATGATCAATAGAAAGTGTTGTGTAAATTTTTAAAGATTTAGTTTCCTTAGTGGTTTTAGTTTTAGCAAATTGAAGAGCAGCATCAACAAAGTAAGGAAAGAAATAAGAAGGGCGTGGGCTTGTGCTTAAATTTAGTTGAGATTTTTGAGCTTGCTTATATTCATTCGGTCCAATCCAATCTTCATCGTTCATAGCTTTGAGAACTAAGGCTAAGCGCTCTTTATTTTTAGCTTTACCGGGTCTGTAGGTTCCAGGCCCTTTTAAGGAAGCGGCTAAAGAGGCGCACTCCTTGATGCTGAGGTCTTCGATAGGTTTGTCAAAATACTTTTCAGCGGCAGCAGGAAAACCTCTGAGTTCAAAAACCCCGTCCGTTCCCATGTAAACAATATTTAAATAGGCTTCTAAGATTTTATCTTTTGATATGGAGTAATCTAAAAGCAAGGCCATGAGGGCTTCTTTGAATTTTCGTTTATAGCTTCGTTCTGAATTTAAAAATTTATTTTTAATCAGTTGTTGGGTGAGGGTGCTTCCACCTTGAGAGATACGACCAGATTTAAAATTTCGAATCAAGGCTCTAAAGATGGACTTTATACTAATGCCTTTGTGTTTTAAAAAATCACGATCTTCAATGGCAAGTGTGGCATCGAGACAAGATTTTGGAAAATCCATGAGGGATTTAAAATTTCGTCTTAAAGACTTACCTTCAAGGTATTGCCCAATTAAAATAGGGCGCAGTCGGATTTTTAAAGTTGGGTTCAGTTGATCGCCTTTGAAAATTTCGAGTATCTCATTAAGTGAAAGCTGGATGATGTAATTGGTTTGATCCAAAACGGCAATCAGGCAACTTCGAGTATTGGCTTTAAGCTCGGCAGCGCCACTGAGTCTTTGGTTGCAGATGTTATCGGGGAGTAATGAAAACTCATTGTCACTCAGGCTTTGAGTCATGCCTCTTTCTTTAAGACCCATGTCTTTAAATTCGCGGATAATTTGTGAGGAGTTTTTAATTTGTCCCACTTTGTATGTGAGAGGGCCTGAGTAGACCTCCCAAGTGGGCAAAAACCAGCCCTCATCTAAGCTAGTTTGAATCTCTTTGCGCAAGCCCCAGGAATAAACAGCAAGGACAATCAGAAGAACTAAGGCTAGAAGGCTGAGTAGAAGTAGGATTTTTGACAAAAGTGACCAAGATTTTTTCTTTTTTCTCTTTCTTCTAGTAGCCTTAGGTTTTTGTGATCTTTTCTTTTTAATAATGAGCCTCTACTTTTATGTTTATAACTTTGGTGCCAGGCACTTTTTGAGGATGCAGCGCTTCTACAACCTTGAGAGTTGAACTCATTCAAAGTCAGGGGGGGTGCCCTTGACTTTCATGTCTAAGAAACGTCTCCTTTTTCTATGAGAGTACCAAAAAAACAACTTCAAATGTTAGCTAAAGATGTTTTAAAAGCGATTCAAGCAGACCCTGGTTTTGAGGTTTTCGATACCGACGATGTTTTAATCGAAGAAATCGTAGAATGCCTCAATAAAAATCTTCACGCAGAAAAACTTTTAGATCAAGAGGTGGAGGCTATGATGGATCAACTTGAAAAACAAAATCCTGGAGGTTTTCAAAGATATAAAATGTTTCCTCTTTTGAAAAAGAGATTAGCCACACAAAAAGGATTTGTTTTATGATATCAGATGATCGAGCCTCCCATTGGGCCCATCTCATAAGAGCGACTCTAACTGAAAAAAAATATGTCGAGTTTTCCAGTGAAGCTCAAGCCCTTAAGGTCATTAAGGCTGGTGTGAGAGCTTTTACACAACGCCATGAGAGTGTTCATAAAAAAGCAGTGAGCATGATCAAGAGCCAGTCCAGGGAAATCATGGAAGGCTCCTCAGATTGGGAGATCTTATACAGAAAGTATTTTGATGAAGAGATGAAGCGTCAGGGGCTTGGAGAGTAAGCTAAATAGGTCCTAAGCTTCTTTCATGCTTTTGGAAAGCTAAAGAAAATCTAAGCTTTTTAAGTTTAGTGCACACTGCGTTAAGCACATCCAAATCAGGGATTTCAAGTCTCGACTTTAATCCCGCCTCATCGTATTATACTGAACACACTTAGGTTTTCAGCTTTACAGATGAGAGGTCTTCACTTTGAAACTAACAAAAATTTTATTTATTTTAAGTCTTTTTGTCCTTAGCTCACCCGCATTTTCTGATTTTTCAATGAGTGGAAACTATAGGTTTGAGTATCAGTATTTTCAGGGATTATCTCTAGACTCTAGTGCAAATAAAAATTATGGACTTCATCATTTGAGATTGAGACCAGAACTAGTCTTAGCCGACGGGTTTACATTACACAGTACTTTGGATGTCTTAAATTCTAAGGGTTCAATACCTAGGGGCACCCAAGTGGGGCAGTTTTTTGGAAGTTTGAGTAACAGCATGTCGCCTTACTCTGGGACGTCAGACAGTGCCACTATTTTGATCGACCGCATGTATGAAAATACGCATCAGCTTCAGCTTACTGAGTTTTATCTTCAGTTCTTACATCCCGGTGGGAAGCTCATCGTTGGACGCGCTCCACTTAACTTTGGTTTAGGAATATCCTTGAACTCAGGTGAGGGGTTGTTTGATCATTTTTATGACAACAGAGATATGATTCAATACCAAGTGGACTTTGGGTCTTTGAGAGTGAGTCCGATGTTAGCTCTTATAACCGATCGCTTGAGCTCTGGACTTGGAGAAGAGGCTTACGAATTTGGGGCCCAGGCTTTTTATTTAAGACCAGATGCTGGTTTGGAAATTGGTGGGCTTGCTTTGGTACGAACGGCTCGAACCGCATCTAATGTCGCTGCCCCGATGGCATCCATAGTTTCAGGAGAAGCTTACTTAAATCGTTATGGGTTTTATTTAGAGCGTATCCATGGTGATTTTAATTACTCTATAGAACTGGCTTATAACGATGGTGAACTCGGAAAGGATGCATCTGGAAATAATATAGAGTTGAGCTCTTTTGGTGGAGCTGTAAAATTTGAATATGCTCCTGATAAATCACCATGGAATATAAAACTTCTTGGAGGTTTTGCCACTGGAGATTCAGATCCGGCTGATAATAAAATTGAAAATTTTGTGTTTGATCGCAATTATAACCTGGGTCTTCTTATGTACAATCATCCTTTGGGGCAAGCGGCTTTGGATGTTACGGGGACAAACAATTTCGGTCGTTTCGGAGCTGGTGCTGCCAGTGCAAATGTTAAGCAAAGTGTGGATACAGACTCCATAAGTAACGCCATCTACTTTTCCCCTCAAGCCAGTTATGGAGTCGCACCTAATTGGGATGTTAATGCTCTTTTAGTGGCCGGATTTCTTATGAATCAAGATTTGGGAGCAGGAATCAGTACAGGTAAAACCTTGGGCTATGAGCTAAACTTAGGGGTCAGTTATAAGCCGATTCAGAATATCACTTGGACGCTCAATGCAGGAGTGTTATTTCCAGGTTCTGCTTTTGAGGGAGGGGTAGCCGCCTATAAGACTGAACCTGTCTTTGGTGGACAAACTCAATTAGGGATTAGCTTTTAAAGTTTGATGAGGATGAGTTTTGAATTTTCTTCTTTGAGCCAAGAAATCACCACCAATTTTTTTACTAGGTGGTGATGGGGATGTATTACAGGAGCATGAATCCTATCCTAAGGATAGCAAACCAGGATACCAAATAAACCGGGGTTCTTAGGTATGGAATGCCAAGCGTATAAACAACGGCATGGATAATCCTAGAAAAGAAAAATACTTTTGCCCAACATGCTGTAACATCATTTAATGAGTTAGAGACTGCAGCCACTAATATCACAATGGCAAAAGCAGGAAGGGTTTCTACCAGATTAAGATGAGCTCTTTGTGCTCTTTCGGCCCAAAGAGGTTGTTTAGGGGTCTTTGCTGGAAAGTCTTCTGGGTAGTTATTTAAAAATGTTGGAATTCCCCACAAAAAGGCCCTCATTCCAATATAAGGGACCCAAAGAAGAAGCGATAAGATTCCGCTCAGTACTAAGTATGTTAATTCAGTCGACATTTATAATCAGCCATCTTATTTATAAAGAAGCCATGGATTTTTTTGCAATTTTAGGCCAAAGCTTGTCAGCTTTGACAATGTTAGCCTGCATCTCTTTTTTCCAAGTCTCTTGAATTTTAGTATCTAAGTTTAAGTAAAGCTTACCATTTACAACTTCAAAAACAGTAGGGTCTGCATGGAATTTTTTCTTAACGGATACTCCATAGGCACACCAACCATTGTATGCCGGTAAATATTTTTTGGGATTCTTTTTAAACATCTTCATGTTTTCTTTTGTAGCAAAAAGAAATTTTTGTCCATCGTGAGTAGCAACATTGAACCCGCTTCCACGCATGGCTTTACCTTTGACTATGGTCTTATCTTTAATCTGATCAAAGTAAGCTACAGGATCATAGCCGCTAAGAGCAGTGTCCGGAAGTTTATCATTTGCAAAAGCCGTAAAACTTAAAGATGATACTAAAAATAGTATAATGCTTAGTGATGTTTTTTTCATTTTATCTCCTTGTTGTTATATCTGAATTATATTATCGAACAAAGGCGGACATAATTAAATGTTCAATTTATCGAAAAACATGACTCATCGTACGTGATTAAGTTGCATGGTGTTTAGGGTGTGTTTACAATTCATCTAGCTCCTCCAACCTCGAGAGCCTACAATTTAGAGTTGTACACAAAAATCTTTTGTTTAAAATGGCTCATGCTAGGGCATGTCCCAAATTTCTTAGACAGAAGTATATTGATTGTTAGAGTTAGAAAGTTTTGAAGCTTTGATATTCATCTAAGTGTCAATCTCTATAAAATGGTTTAATGCATTGACTTTCTGTAAGCACTCGGTGTGAGTCCTGTGAGTTTTTTGAAAGTTTTTTGAAAAGAGGTCCCAGCACTGTAACCGACTTGAAGAGCCACATCGTCAATGCTAATGCTCTCATTTTTAAGAAACTTTTTGGCTTTTTCTACTCTCCACTGAGTTAAATAATGTATAGGTGTTGTTCCAGTAAGTTTATTAAACCTTTCTGCATAAATTGTTCTTGATAGACCTGAGACTTTAGCGAGATCATTCAGTTTCCACTTTTTCCTTGGATTATTATGTATTTCTTCAATGGATTTTCTGATGTATCGATCATTAAGAGCCGCTAAGAATAAAGTGTCCGTTGGGCTGTTTTTCATATAGTAGCGTAGAGTTTGAATAAACATAACTTCAGAAAGCCTGTTGATCATAGAAGTGGCGCCGGGCTCACGATGGATACTTTCAAAGTCGATAAAATCTAAAGCGATATTGAGCCAGGAGAGGTTATTTTTATTACTATGTTTAATATGAATATAGTCTGGGAAGGAACTCAGTAAAGGGTGAAGGTTCTGATCTTCAAATTCAAGGTGGCCACAGATAAGTTTTGTTCTCTTACCTGAACCTTCGCCGTACTTTAATAATTCTCCGGCCTTATACTCGGCACGCTCAATAATATCATTGAGATTATGAACCTTTGACTCAGGTTGATCTCTTAGTGAGTGAGCTTTTCCACGAGGAATAAAGACAATGTCTCCTGGGTTGATTTTAATATTTTCATCTTTTTCTGTTTTAAGCCAAAACCCTTCTGTAAAAACGATATGAAATCTAGCAACATTTCTATACTCAGGCACATTGATTCCCCAAGGTGCAGCGAGATCAGTTCGAAAATAGAGGCTGGCTTTTAGATTGAGGTGGTCTAGTATATCGCTGAGTATATCCATAATTTATGTTAACTCATTCTTAAAAAATGTCACTCATGAAAACTGTTGTAAAAAATTTCAATGACTTTGTTTGTCTAGTGGGTGTTGAACATTCATTTTTTTTAACGAGAAAAGCTGGTGATAAGAAAGTAGAGTGCGCACAGGAAAAATAAAGTGAAGGTTGAATTATGACTCAGTCGACATGTGAATATTCAGCAGCCCCTAGATACCATCCAAAAATGATGAAGAAAATTCGTGTCTTTGATGAATCATTTAGTAAAGAGTCTACATTGGGCTAGTATTTTTATCAACAACCGGGAAGCCTGATTTTTTCCAGGCCGATATGCCTCCGTTAATATTTACCCCCTTAACATTAAATTGTTTCATCAACTTAATAATTGCTAAGCTTCTTACGCCTGAATGACAATAAACATAATACTCTTTTGTTTTGTCTAAATTTTCAACAAATGACCTGATATCTTTTGAGTGCGCATTTTTAATAATTGCACCTTTTAAAATACCTGATGCAACCTCTTTAGGTGTTCTTACATCAAGAACTACCCCATTAAATTCACTTTCTTGATTCATAGCTTTGTGTAAATCTGTTACTTTTATACTTTTGAAGTTTTTAGCAAAGGCATAGCCCGCTCCCAATACGCAAATTACTAATATTGAAATTTTAGTTATTAAATCCATGAACACCTCTCCTGCCTATATTTTTTTAAAGGGCAATTTTAGCAGTGCCCACAATTTATGCTCACTACACGCTCTATAGTAAAGTTGTCCAATGACACCTTCTGAACTAAAGTCACTAATATATGTTCCGAATAGTTTATCCCAAATGGAAAGGTTAAATCCATAGTTTCTGTCTGACTCATACTGATGTATAGAGTGATGCATGATGTGCATCTGTGGTGTAACTATAACGAGTCTTAGCAGCTTTTCTAATCTATGAGGTAATTTTATATTTGAGTGATTAAACATGGCCATGAAATTGAGTATAATTTCAAAAATAAAAATAGTTTCGTAAGAAAAACCAAAAACCATCACCCAAAAAGACTTGTAGGCTATAGATCCAAGTATTTCTATTGGGTGAAATCTTAAGGCGCTTGTAGTGTCTAAGTCGGTATCTGCGTGATGAACCCTATGAAACCTCCAAAAAATATCTATTTTATGAGTTAAGACATGTTGGATGTAAACCAATAAGTCTAAAATAATGATTGAAAGAGCCAACTCTAAAGCAAAACTCATTTCAAATAAGTTAAACAAGCCTATTTCCTTACTGCTTGCTAACTCACTAAATACAGCCATTCCTGTCGGAAGTGCTATCTTAACGGCGATCCCTCCAATAAAAATCATCGCTAAGTTAGCAGGCCATCTAGATTTTCTTGATTGAGTTCTTTTTCTATATTGAAAAAAGAATTCTAAAGTAGAAAATGCTATAAGACTCAAAAAAAATATTAAAAACCTTACTAAACTTTCATTCATTGTATAAGAGTCCTTCTTCTTAGAGCCATTTTTCACATCTTATTTTATCTTTTTTGACTTAGCTTTATATGGTACCTAGGGCGTGGCCCACAGAAAAGCAAAAAAAGAATTTCCTGGATTTATGGATTGCATTGATCACGGTGATTCGCGGATTGGAATAGGTGCAAAGTTTATATTTTGGCAATAGCAGCTCTGGTGTTAGAGTTTATTCACAAATAAGAATTTAAAAGAGATTCACCCGTTGGGTAATGAATTCTTTTTTAAGGATTCAATCTAAAGCCTATAGGCTTCAGCTTAAAAAAATGCTTAAGAAAAAAAATAAGCCTAGCCTTGCGCCAAGGCTTTATATTGATTCTACAATGCATGAGCAAAGCGGGAAAAAGATGGA
>CALGWV010000009.1 GCA_937936325.1 uncultured Bdellovibrionales bacterium
TTTATTGTAGTTTTTCCAGTTAATCTTTTTCAATTGCTGCCTCTTTGATGTCTATCTTTACTTTTGTTGTCGTAAACAAAAAATATAGACTGCTGAGGCAGCAATTTTTAGGCCCTAAGCGTCTTCATGTGCAACAACGCCTCTTTTTATTACTGGCTAAGAGTCTGATTCTGATTATCCGACTCTCATTGAAAAAGTCGGATAATATCTTAATTATTAATCTTCGTACTGAACATCGTCATCGTCAGCATTATCTGACTTATTTATGAGTCTGAACTCAAATGGGAACTTAACCATATAGGGGTTTGCTGCAACCACTGGAAATTCAATAGACTGAACTTGGTTTACTACACACTGAGAAACTCTAGGGTTATCTATGCTGTTTTTAACTTCTGTGATTTCCTGTGGAAAACCATCACTGCCAACTTTCCATTGCAAGATTAAATCTCCTTGAACCTCTCCATCTTTGGCACAATCACGGAACTCTTCTTGATTTTGAACGATACGCTCTCTCACGCTGTCACGGCTATTAGTCGTAGTTGAACTCTTTGAAGAACTTGAGCAAGCTCCAAAAAATAGGGACACTAAAATTACAAGTATAAATTTCATTATTTCCTCCTGACCTAAAATCTACTCCTTTATTTTCTCTGACTCAGTAGGAGCTGTCATTGAAGTTGCGCTGATTCCAGACTAAAGACTTCAGTGCCCGTCCTAATTTTTAGGATATTGTAATGCTAAACCTGGTTTAAGTAGAGATTGTGAGGGCTTATGGTCTAGGCGAAGGTTCTCCATTGGCTTGCGAAGCTCCGAAATGATTTCTCTTTGAATATAAACTCACTTTGGATTAATTTAAGAACATGAAAAAACTCATCAAGCCTCCTGCTCTTAAGAAAGAATCTAAAGTTGGTATTTTTACTCCTTCATCTCCAGCTCATATCACTGTGAGAGATAAGTACCTTTATGGAATTGAAGTCTTAACAAAAATGGGATTTGAGGTTGTTGAAGGGGATCTCACTCATTCTCAAAAACATCAAGGCTATAGGTCTGGCACACCTCAGGAAAGGGCTGAGGAGTTCATGGCTTTGATTCGTGATAAATCAGTCCATGCTATGATTTCCACAGTTGGGGGGACGAATTCGTCGAGCCTCATTCCTTACTTAGATTTCGATGAGATCAGAGCCAACCCTAAAATCATTTGCGGTTATAGTGATGTCACTTCACTACATCTTTCTATTTTGGCTTATTCTGGACTGAGTACTTTTTATGGGCCAGCAGTCATGCCCACATTTGGAGAGTGGCCAGATGTTTTGCCGGAGACCAAAGAGTCTTTTCTCCAGGCTGTGCAGCTGCATCAGTCCGGGCCACGTAAAATAGAGCCTCCGCAAAAATGGAGTGATCACTGTCGTTTTGCCCCCGGTGAATGGAAAAATTCCCCTAGGCAATTTAAAAGTAATTTAGGTTGGAAGAGCCTTCACTCAGGAAAAGCTAAAGGGAACCTGATAGTCGCTAATTTAAATACTTTAATGACATCGGCAGGAACAGATTACTTCCCAAATCTAGAAAATAAAATTTTATTATTAGAGGAAATGTCAGCACCATTATCTTTAGAAGAGCGAAACCTGCGGCAGTTAGAGAGAATGGGCGTTTTTGATATCATCCAAGGGCTCATAATAGGTAAGCCTGAAACCTATGACCAGCAAGGCGCAGCTTTTGGGTATGATGAGCTGATTCTTGAAATTGTGGGCTCTCACCGCGATTATCCGATTATTACCGAGTTTGATTGCAGTCACTCCAACCCCATGCTGACTTTAGCTGAGATGTCTGAAGTCCGTATGAAGGCCGGCAGAGGCTATGAAACCTCTTTTGAAGTTTTATCCCCAATGGTGGACTTTAATTAAATTTCGAGTTCAAAAGTGTGGCTTGTAGGCAAATTCAAGTCTATACTTGGACACAAATTATTGCTTTAAGCGTATTTGCCGGCTTCTCATTGCGGGTAAACTCTTTAAATAAGGAGCATTTATGTCCAAAGTCACAAAAACCTATCTTAAAGATTACCAAGCCCCTCATTTTGAGGTGGATCACTTCTATTTAGATTTTGAACTGGATGAGCAGAAGACACGTGTTCAAACAGAAATTCAGATCACTCCCAAGTTAAATTCTAAGGCCTTGTTTTTAGATGGGGAGCATCTAGAGTTTCTATCATTAAAAATTAATGGGACCGATGTACCTTCAAGCGATTACTCACTTTCTGAGTCAGGCCTGACTTTGAAAACTTACCCTGCTGAAACTTTTAAGCTCCAAGTTGAAAACACATGTTCTCCCGTTGCCAATACAGCCTATGAAGGTCTTTATAAATCTGGGGATATTTTATGCACTCAGTGTGAAGCCGAGGGTTTTAGAAGAATCACTTATTTCTTTGACCGTCCAGATGTGATGACAAGTTATAAGGTTAAGCTCACTGGAGACAAAAGCACTTATCCATATTTATTATCAAATGGAAATTTGCTAGAAGAAGGCGAAAATTCAAATGGCACCCATTGGGCGCTTTGGGAAGACCCTTTCAAAAAACCTTCTTATCTCTTTGCCATCGTAGCCGGGAACTTTGATGTTATTCAGGATCAGTTTAAAACTATGTCTGGACGTCAAATTGAGTTGTTTATTTACAGTGATCCCGGTGAATCTAAAAGATGTGAATTTGCGATGGAGAGTTTAAAGCGTTCTATGAAGTGGGATGAGGAGCGCTTTAATTTAGAGTGTGATTTAGATCGTTATATGATCGTGGCTGTGAGCTCATTTAATATGGGCGCTATGGAAAACAAGGGTTTGAATATTTTTAACTCAGTCTTAGTTTTGGCCAGCCCTGAATCGGTGAGTGATGATGCTTTTAAACGCATTGAAGGTGTGATTGGTCATGAGTATTTTCATAATTGGACAGGCAATCGTGTAACCTGTCAGAACTGGTTTCAGTTGACCCTTAAAGAAGGACTGACTGTTTTTAGAGATCAAGAGTTCACGGCAGACCTGCATTCTAGAGCCGTGCAACGTATTGATGATGTGACCACTCTTAAATCAAGACAGTTTCCTGAAGACGCTGGTCCTATGTCTCATCCCATTCGACCTGAAGAGTATTCCGCCATTGACAACTTTTACACAGCAACGGTCTATGATAAGGGCGCGGAAGTGATTCGGATGATTCACACGATTATTGGTGAAGACAATTTCCAAAAAGGCATGAAAATTTATTTCGACAGGCACGACGGCTCAGCTGTCACAACTGAAGATTTTTTATCAGCCATGGAAACTGCAGATCCTAGTTTTGATCGTTCCCTTTTTGAAAACTGGTATTCTCAAAAAGGAACCCCTCAGCTTCAGGTCCATGATAGTTATAACGAGGCCACAGGTGAGTATCAAATTAGGCTTGAGCAACATATCGGTGACCAAGCCGCTTTTTGTATTCCCTTGAAGTTTGGACTTTTAAGTCTTGACGGAAAAAAGTTAGAATACGAAGATAGCGGGAATACACTTTTTAAGAAAGATTTTATTTTACTAAAGTCTAAAAGTGAAACTTTTAAATTGAAGTGCTCGCAAAAACCTGTTTTATCTTTAAATCGGGGTTTTAGTGCGCCGCTGCAGGTTTTACAAGAAAGCCCTGTGGAGCATCAAATCACATTGGGGCTTTATGATACAGATTCTTTTAATCGCTTTCATGCTGTTCAAAGTTTGTTTAAAAAATATCTTCTAGGCTTATATAGGGATAATCTTAAGCCAGATTTAAAGTTGGCCTGTGAGAAGCTTTTTGAGAGAGCTTTAGAGGACGCTCAAATCGATGACTCTTATCGATCTCAGCTTTTAACTCCTCCTAGTTACAGACTCTTAGTTAGTGAAATGAAAGATGTTGATTTTATTAAGTTGAAAAAAGCCTATGAGCAATTTTATGACAATTTTTATGGAGAGTTTGGGGCTCAAATGTTGAAGTCGTTTCAAAATCTAGTGAGCTCAGAGCCTAAAGAGTTTAAGTGGGATTTTGAGTCAACTTCAAGAAGGAGTCTGAAAGGAACTTTGAGTTCGTATTTAATCTCTTATCAAGAAAATAAAACTTATTTACAAGATTTGTACTTTTCATCAAACAATATGACAGATCAGCTTTCAGCGCTTTACTCTTTATCTGTTAAAGCCTACCCGGACGCACAAAAATGTCTTGGCGACTTTCATGCAAAGTGGAAAAACGATGAGGTTGTGATTCTCAATTATTTGGGGGCTCAGGCTTTGAGTCCTATGCGTGAGAGTTTGACCTCTGACTTAGAAGCTTTGGCGGCCAGTGACTGTTTTGATGAAAAAATCCCAAATCATGTGTCCCGTCTTTGGGGGAGCCTCATGTCTAATGTGAACTTTTTTCATAATCCTGACGGGTCGGGCTACAAGTATATTGTAAACAAAATTTCTGAAATTGATGAGGTGAACCCCCATGTCTCCTCTGGCTTAACCCGACAGTTTCAGGTTTTAGCTCGAGCGGCTGAGCCTTATCAGAGTTTAATGCGAAAAGAGCTAGTCGAGCTTTTCAAAAAACCAAATCTGTCTAAGAATACTAAAGAGGTCTTGGACCGAATTTTATCTTAAAGGCAGAGAGGGGCTTATGAAACGTATTTTTTGGCTAGTGATGTTGATTGCAATTGTTGTTGGGGTTTATTTTTATTTAGGGGGCTGTGATAGCAGCTCTGTGGGAACCACGCCCTTGTCGATGCACCTGTTGGAGTACTAATAAAGTTGATTTTTTATTTTCAAATCTTAGCTGGAATTCTTTTGTGCATATGTCTTTTTTTATATTGGCTTTATGCGCGTTCAGGCTTAAAAATTCAGGGCTTAGAGTTAGATCTTCACAAAAAAGATTTGCAAATTGAAAAGCTTGAGCAAATAAACCTCTACAAGGAGCAAACCTTAGAGAGTTATAAAAATACTTTAGCTGTAGAGTTTGAAAATATATCTCAAAAAACAACTCAAACTCAATCTGAAATATTCTTTAAAAAAACCCAGCAGATTTTTGAGCTTGAAAAACAAAAAGCCTCTCAGCTTTCGAACTTTCAAGAAGAGAGACTTTTAAATCATCTGACCCCTTTGCAAAAAACCTTGGGGGAGTATCAGACCCAATTGGTGTCTTATCAAAAAAACAAAGATCGTTTGTTCGGTCAGCTTGAAAACGAAATCCAAAAAATTCACGAATCTCATTTGAATTTATCAAAGCAAACAGTCCACCTCAAAGACGCTCTCAGAAAGCCCCATGTCCGGGGACGTTGGGGGGAGGTGCAATTAAAAAACTGTTTGGAAATGGCCGGGATGTCTAACTACGCGGATTACTCTTTACAGGATTCAGTCACTGGCGATGAGGGGCAAAGTCTAAGGCCGGACCTTATCGTGCAGCTCCCAAATCAGAAAAAAGTCATCATTGATGCCAAAACACCTATTGATGCTTTTTTGGATTCTATTGATGCTAAAACTCCTGAAGAGCAAAAGTCTGCTTTAGACCGAATGGCCAAACACCTGCGCAAGCACATCCAACAGCTTGCCACTAAGGCTTATCATAATAGTTATGAGGG
>CALGWV010000010.1 GCA_937936325.1 uncultured Bdellovibrionales bacterium
GTGGCCCGTGTACTGAGCTCTAATGCCTACATTTCTTTTAGACCTGACTTTAAAGACTTCTTTTGCGTTTTTGATGTCTAGCGCATTCACTAAGACCTGATCCACATGATCCACAAGTATTATTTTAACATCATCAAGAACTGCTTTTGGAATATCAATGAGATCTTTTTCGTTTTCTTTTGGAATGATAGCCATTGTAATGCCTGCACGGTGGGCTGCTAAAAGCTTTTCTTTTAAGCCACCAATAGCAAGGACTCTTCCCCTTAAGGTCACCTCACCTGTCATAGCTACAGTTCTTTTAACTGGCACCTTAAGCATCGCTGAAACAATACTTGTAGTGATGGCAATACCTGCTGAGGGGCCATCTTTAGGGATAGCACCGGCGGGCACGTGAATATGTACGTCATGCTCTTGGTAAAACTCTTTATCTAACTCAAATAAAGGACCTCTTGAGCGCACATAACTGAGAGCTGCTGTACAAGACTCCTTCATGACATCTCCGAGTTGCCCCGTGATGATGAACTTTCCTTTCCCTGGAACCACTGAAACCTCAACAACAAGTAAATCTCCACCCACTTCTGTCCATGCTAAGCCATTGGTTAAACCTAGTTCATTCGTAGTCTCGATTTTTCCATGTGAGTGTCTTTGTGGCCCTAGAAGCTCCATGACTTTTTTAGCATTGATCACTTTTGCTTTTTTAGAAGTGGACTTTGATTTTACCTTCGTCTTAGATTTAGTTTTGCTTTTTGGAGTACGTTTAAGCTCTAACTCTTCAGTGACGATCTCTTTTGCTGTTTTACGGCAAAGTGTGGCAATCTGTCTTTCTAAGTTTCTTACGCCGGCTTCCCGAGTATAGTAACGAATCAAAGACTCAAGAGCTGTATCATGAAAGCTGACTTTATAATCGGAAAGACCATGTTTTTTAATCTGCTTAGGAACTAAATATTTTTTAGCAATATTTAATTTTTCTTGCTCAATATAACCTTCTAAACTGATCACTTCCATACGATCTAATAGAGGTCGCGGTATCGGGTGTAAAGAGTTTGACGTTGTAAAAAATAAAACATTAGAAAGATCATAATCCAACTCAAGATAGTGGTCTTGAAAGGTTGAGTTTTGCTCGGGATCCAAAACCTCTAAAAGTGCAGCAGAAGGGTCCCCTCTAAAATCCATACTCATTTTATCAATTTCATCTAAAAGAATCAGAGGATTACTGGATTCCACTTTTTTTAAAGCTTGTATTAAACGCCCTGGCATCGCGCCGACGTAAGTGCGTCTGTGACCACGAATTTCAGCCTCATCTCTGACTCCGCCTAAAGATATTCTTGAGAAGTCTCTATTTAAAGCACGGGCCACACTCTTGGCTAAAGATGTTTTCCCCACTCCTGGAGGTCCCACTAAACATAAAATAGGCCCCCCCAATTTGTCTGTTAAAACTTGTACAGCAAGATGCTCCAGAATACGCTCTTTAACTTTTTCAAGGCCCCAATGATCTTCATCTAAGATGGCTCGCGCTTCATTTAAATCTAAACTCTCTTTTTTAAACTCACCCCAAGGTAAGGAAACAATCCAGTCTAAGTAGTTTCTCACCACAGCGGCTTCGGCACTCATGGGAGACATCATCTTCAGTTTTCGAAGCTCTTTATCAAATTTTTCTTTAGCTTCCACAGAAAGCTTTTTAGCCATGGCCTTTTCTTGAAGCTCTTTGAGTTCACTTTGCTGATCGTCTTTTTCACCGAGCTCTTGCTGAATCGCGGCCATCTGCTCATTTAAAAAATATTCTTTCTGAGAGCGCTCCATTTGTTGTTTGACTCTAGATCTAATTTTTTTCTCAACCTCTAGAATTTCAATTTCGCCAGTCATGATCTTTAAGACTTCTTCAAGTCTCTCGTTCACACCATCGTTTTCGAGAAGTCTTTGCTTGTCTTCAATTTTCAAATTGAGCTGAGAAATAATAATGTCCGCCAGCTCACTGGGGTTATCAATGGAACTGACTCTCATTAAAATTTCAGGTGGAATTCTTTTATTCAGTTTCACATAATTTTCAAAAGTAGCTTTCACCGAACGCACTAAAGCTTTAATCTGGACTTCATTAGAAATGAGTCCAGGTAAAACCTGGGCTTCTACTTCAAAATACTCTTCGTTTGAGAGGAACTTCTTAATTTGAACTCGCTTCTTACCTTCAATAAGAACTTTCACTGTCCCGTCGGGAAGTCTTAAAAGCTGAATGATAGTTCCCACGGTACCCACAGAATAAATATCTTCAGGGTTAGGAGAGTTGGTCTTAGCATCTTTTTGAGCTGCTAAGATAATATCCGTTTGATCATTCATTGCCGCCTCAAGAGCCTTAATGCTCCTAGGGCGTCCTACAAATAATGGGATCATCATGTGAGGGAAGACAATGAGATCACGAAGAGGCAACAAAGGGTATTTTACTTTTTCATCAGACACTTGCAAGCTCCCTAGGTGTGTTTGGTTTTAGCGGCAATAGACAAAGTGTGTATCCAAAAAACTCAGAGTCAAAGTCTATTCAACAATAAACTTAAGCCGTCTTTATATTCTCTCACAAACAGAATTCATTGCCCAATCTTGACCACAGTTTCACTGGGAGCAGCACGATTTTAGGACAGTTTTCTCTCTATTTTTTCCTAAAACTTGATTTTATGACTTTAAATGGGACGCACTTAAACCCAGATCCGCGGATCTGGGTTTAAGTTTTATGGCTTTACAATAAAGCTTTTTTATCTGAGAAAAACGATTTCAAGGGTTCCCATAGGGGCTGCGGAAGACTAAATCCAGTAAAACCAATGCAAATCACCAGAAAAAGCCAAGCTCGAAGGGCTTGGCTTTTAAACTCTAAGAAGCTAAATTTATTTATGCACTTTTAATTTTCTTCTTACTAGAAGTGACTTTAGATTTTTTATTTTCAGCCATGTCCTTAGATGTATAAGTAAAAAGTGGCTCAGCCCCATTATTAATAACTTCTTTTGTTATTGTAATCTTGCTGATATCAGAATGAGATGGCACTTCAAACATAAGGTCTAGCATATTCTCTTCTAAAACACCTCTTAGGCCTCGAGCTCCAGTTTTTTTCTGTAAAGCCTTTTGGGCCACAGCTCTAATAGCATCTTCTGTAAACTCTAACTCTACAGACTCATAACCAAATAACTTTTGATATTGTTTAATCAAAGCATTTTTTGGCTCAGTTAAAATGGCGACCAAAGTATCTTCATCAAGTTCTGTTAATGTCGCAGCAATGGGAAAACGTCCGATAAACTCTGGAATCAAACCAAACTTCGTTAAATCCTGCGGCTCAAGCTTAGCCAATAAAGACAACGACTCTTCAGCCTGTTCGGTAGCCGTCCGGATATTTGCGGCGATCCCTAAACTTTTGTTCGTCACACGAGACTCAATCATTTTTTCAAGACCGACAAAAGCTCCGCCTACAATAAATAAAATATTTCGAGTGTCTACTTGTATAAACTCTTGCTGTGGATGCTTTCTCCCCCCTTTTGGAGGTAAGTTCGCCACTGTTCCCTCAAGAACTTTTAGTAAGGCTTGTTGAACCCCTTCCCCACTCACATCTCGAGTTATGGAAGGATTTTCCGATTTACGGGTGATTTTATCAATCTCATCAATATAAATCACCCCTTTTTGAGTTTTTTCAACATCATAGTCTGCAGCCTGGAGCAGGCTCAATAAGATTGTCTCAACATCTTCACCGACATACCCAGCCTCAGTTAAAGACGTGGCATCAGTCATAGCAAAAGGAACCTGCAAAATACTGGCAATGGTTTGAGCCAGAAGGGTCTTCCCACTTCCGGTCGGCCCAACAAGCAATACATTACTCTTGGCGATTTCAACACCGTCTTTATCTGCTTTAGTAGAGTTGATTCTTTTGTAGTGATTATGAACGGCGACACTCAATACTTTTTTAGCTCGGTTTTGTCCCACAACATGCTCATCCAAAAGCTTTAAGATATCTATGGGCTTAGGAATAGAGAAATCATGTGAAGAGTTTTTGTCTTTAGCTGTTTCTTCAGTAATGATATCTGTACAGAGCTCAATGCACTCGTTACAAATATAAACGCCTGGTCCTGCTATGAGTTTTTCAACTTGGAGTTGTGTTTTTCCACAGAAACTGCAATTGAGATTTTTATCTTTCATTTTATTATCCTAGGCTTTTCTTTGAGTCACAATTTCATCAATAATCCCATAAGCTTTGGCCTCTTCAGCGTCCATAAAGTTATCTCGGTCCATTGATTTTTCTAAAAAAGCATAATCTTTTTTAGTATGAATTTCATAAATTTCGGTTAATTTAGTTTTCAGCTTGATCATCTCTTTGGCATGGATCTCAATATCACTGGCTTGCCCGGAAAGCCCCCCAGAGATTAAAGGTTGATGCACCATCACACGCGCGTTGGGCATACAATATCTTTTACCTGGAGCTCCTGCCGCCAAAAGTAAAGAGCCCATACTGGCTGCTTGCCCAAAACAATAAGTCGACACATCACATTTTACGAACTGCATGACATCATAAATCCCAAGCCCGGCGCTCACACTCCCACCAGGAGAATTAATATAAAGATGAATATCTTTATCTGGATTTTCCATTTCAAGAAAAAACAATTGAGCAATAATGGCATTTGCCACATCGTCAGTCACTGGTGTCCCCATCATGATCACTCGGTCTTTTAAAAGCCGAGAGTATATATCGTAGCTTCTTTCACCTCGAGAGGTTTGTTCTACAACAACAGGAATCAAAGCCATATGTACCACCTTTAATTAAATATAGTATAGACATCTTATCGTGAAATTATCACAACAACTGGATCTCCCCTAAGCTAAAGTCCTACCCATTCTGGAGAAAAGCCCTGGGCCTGGCTCAAGCCTAGCTCTAAGACTATTTGGCTCGAGATTAAGGGCTGTGGAAGATTCGTTTGTCCACTACAAAAACATTTCAAGTCAAAACTAGATTCCGCACTGAAAAAATTAAACTCAGACCTGAACCACAACTAGAGCCTTCATTTAATTTTCTAAGTGCCCAATCTACTTTCTCGTGAGCTGCTTTTCTCGTTTGGACAAATGAATCTTCCACAGCCCCTAATATTCAGAGTTAAACTTATTTCACCCAGACATCAACTCCAGGTGTGCTTTTACAAGGATGTGACTCAAAACGATACAAATCTTTGAGGATTCAAGATTGACCTCAAGCACGAAAACACTACACTGACACTTCATTTTAGAAGGTGACAAGCATTTTATTTACCTTGGAGGCTAAACTTGAAAATTCAAAAATTTAATAATCAAAAACACGACCTATGTGTCTACTTCTGTGAATCCAAACAGGGCATTTTAGGCTTGAATCCTAAAAAAGCAGAAAGTCTTGCCGTCCCTAAGCAAGATGATTTTAAATCTGCAAAACTTTTTTTAAACACTGGATTTGATGACGCCAAGCACAGCCTGACGTTAGGCCTAGGTGATCTCGCCGAAAGAACAGCTGAAGATTTTAGACGTCTTGGTGGTGTCGCATCAAAAAAGCTTTCAGGCTCAACGACTTTAAGCCTTCATGCAGATCGTAAAATTAAAAATGTGGACCACATTCAAGCCTTCTTAGAAGGACTTCTTGTGGGACTCTACAAATGGAATGAGCAAAAATCTAAAAAGAAACCCACTACTTTAAAAACAGTTTTTATTGATACTCATCTAGACACGAAAGAAGTTAAAGAACTGGCAGATAGAGCTTTAGCTGTGGCTGACGCTATAAACTTAGCTCGTCGCCTTGGGGATTCACCTGGTAACCTCATGACGCCAGTTCACATGGCTAAAGAAGCTCAAAAACTAGCCAGCGCTAAGCTGAAAGTCACAGTCTGGAATAAAGCCCGTATCCTCAAAGAAAAAATGGGAGGACTCTACAGTGTCGCCCTTGGAAGCTCGCAAGAGCCTCGCTTTATTCGTATGGATTATAAGGGGGGCAGCGCTAAGCAAAAACCTATTTGTCTAGTGGGTAAAGGACTGACGTTTGACGCCGGTGGAATCAGCATCAAACCCTCTGCAGGTATGCATGACATGAAATATGATATGTGTGGTGGGAGTGCTGTCATAGCCGCCATGTCTTTGATCTCAAAAATGAAACTCAAAGTAAATGTAATTGGACTGGTCCCCTCTAGTGAAAACTTATTAGGAGCTTCGGCTAATAAACCTGGCGACATTGTTAAATTTAGAAACGGCAAAACTGCTGAGATTTTAAATACTGATGCTGAAGGAAGACTCATTTTAGCAGACGCATTATCTTATGCCTCAGAGCTCAAACCTGCTGCTATCTTTGATGCAGCCACACTCACGGGGGCAATGGTTGTTTCTCTTGGAAACTCTTTTACAGGTTACTTCACTCGTGATGAGTCTATGGCCAAAAAGGTTGAGAAAACATCACCACTATCTGGTGAAAATGTGTGGAGAATGCCTATCACTGATGAGCATGTCGATGACATCAAAGGAACCTACGCTGATATTCAAAATATTGGGGCCACACGAGGCGCCGGAAGCTCTACAGCCTGTGCTTTTTTAGAACAGTTTGTTGATGAGAAGATTCCTTATGTCCATTTTGATATTGCAGGAACGGCTTGGCATTGTGGCAAACGTCGCGAGTATCTCCCAGCGCAAGGAGCCACTGGAGTTTTGGTCCGTACTTTTTTACAAATTGCTAAATCTTATGAAGCCTAGTTTTAACTTATAAATAACGACTGCAATTGAGTCGAGTCATTAAGTACCCCTTGATATCTTCTAAAGCTCGAGGCTCACCTCGGGCTTTTATTTTTTTAAGAACTGAATTTTCAATAGACTTCAATGTAGATCTCCCATACTGGGACTCCACTAAATACTTAGCTCGACAGTAATCTTGTATCTCTGGTGGTTTAAGCCAACCAACCATCTCTGTATAAGATGTTGGAGGACCTGCCCACCAGATCATTTCAGTCACTGAGCTAAGATGCGTAATTAAAACTGTGCGAATATCACTCTGCTCAGAGACATAAGTGAGACAGGAGTTGTCAAACTTTTTTAGATCCTTAAGGACTGTTTTAAAACCCTTCAGGTAAGAATAACAAGAACCCGCAGAATTATTTGTAAGACATCTTTTTAAACTTGCCTCTCTGACAGAGTTTCCTGATGTTGAGTATATAAACTGGAGTTGTGCCTTTTGGAAATTCTTCTTTTCTATCTCGCACAGCGACTCTAGAGGGGCGTCATTCATAAACAAGAACAAACCCAAAATCAAAAACACCGAGGCCACTAACCAATGAGGATATTTTTGTATTAAATTTTCAATCATTTAAAACGATACTCAAGAAAGACTCTTGATGCATATTGAAGCTCATCTACTCCATATGCTTTTAAATACCCCCCAGGCATAAGAGCTCCGACTAAGACCTCTAAGGCCATGCCCGAATGCCACTGGTACCTAAACTCAAAACTCAACTCATGCCCCAAGTCATAAGCAGCTACACTCAAAGAGTTGTCATACGGCCCCGTCTGATAAATAAGATCACTTTGCCCCGTCGAGGTGTAGGCAAAGATTCCAGCTGATTTTGAGGAACGAGTCAGGTAATTATACCTCGCTCTTAAAGTATAATCTGGCACCCATTGGTACTCATACTGTGCACCAAAAAAAGTAAGATTTCCCCAGCCCACAAAACCCAATCGACTGGAGTTGTATTTTTGATCATAGGTTAAACTTAAATAAGTTTCAGACTCTACTGTGCTGGAATCATCTCCTGAGTCGACATGAGCAAACAATGTGACCGATGATTTTAAGTTAGAGGTGAGGTAGAGCTTTAAAGATGTGTCGGCTACATAAGCTTTAATTTCAGCTCCACCATAGTCGCCTCCTTGATAGTCAAAAAAGAGATTCCATCTTAACCTACCCCACCTGACATCCGAGAAAAACCCCAAGTGAGCTGAAACTTCCTTAGGCAAGGCTACGGCTTGGGTCCCTAAACCCAGCAACTGAGCGTCATTATTGAGGTAAACAATGTGGGCTTGGAAGTCCTCTAAAAAATTCATCCATCTTCTTAAGCCTAACCTTAGAGCCAAGCCATAACCATCGGCCTGCAGGCTTGAGAAAAAACTATCTCTAAGTTGATGGGCTCCAAAGTTGGCATAAAAGAAATCACTCTCGTAGTTCAGCCAAAACCCCTCAAAGCTAGTGGGGCGTTCTTCATAAAGGTTCTCTGATAAAAGATAAGATTGAGCCCAGTTTAAAGGCTTCTTGCCCACGCTCAGACTAAAAATGTCTGAGAACTTCCACAAAAGGCTCAGCTCATGCATATCCACCAAGGCTTGAGCCCCAGGATCCCTTAGCCCAGCATAAGACAACGCACCTTGCCCCGCTGCATGATAAAATAAAATCTGAGCTAAAATATCCACATTAAGGTGGGGCTGGATTTTGGGTGCTAAAATCAGACGATTAGAGAAGAACAACGCCGGCTTAGAGGCCCCGTTATTATTTTGGGATCTAAACCTGGCCTGTGACTTGATTTCCCCACTCAGCGTAAAGTGACTCTTTGAAAACAAACTGCTGGAGGGAGCCTCTTCATCCTCGGAAGTCGTTGCAGAAGCAAACGAGAGACAAAAAGTAAGACCTAAAGACAATAATATTGAATAAATAAACATACTTCATGCTAGGGGATTCACCAGGTTTTGTCCTGATTCATAGAGCCAGTAAAAAAAAACTTGTCAAAAACACTTTTATAATCCAGATTGAATACGACCTCGGGGAGTGGCGCAGCCTGGTAGCGCATCTGCTTTGGGAGCAGAGGGTCGCAGGTTCGAATCCTGTCTCCCCGACCAACTCAAAAAAATAAATTCAATGATGAGAAAAGTGAAAGGGTTCTTTCCGATTTAGAGTGTAGTATTCCAAAAAGCTCAGGTTCTTTCCGATTTAGAGTGTAGTATTCCAAAAAGCTCAATTAAAACGATACGCTAAGAAGCCTCAACCTGTAGTTATTAAAGTTCTTAAACCCAAAACCGTTTCTCTTCAACAGTTTGGCTATATTGTTAAAGCCTTCAGTTCGAGCATTCGTTAAACCAGTGACAAAATA
>CALGWV010000011.1 GCA_937936325.1 uncultured Bdellovibrionales bacterium
AGCAGGGACAATAAATAACACTAAGGGAATCATCATTACTTGAGATGCTGTGGCCCCGGCTTTTTCCGCTCGTACAAATCGTTCTAACCTCATTTGAATGGATTGGTCTTTAAGAGCCTTCGATACTGAAGCACCAGTTTCATCAGCGTCGGCAATAACAGCCACAAAGCTAGTGACTTCACTCATGTCTAACCTTGAAGACATTTTTCTCATAGCTTCCACCCGCGAGCTTCCTAACCGAACATCTTTGAGCACCTGATTGAATTCCTGAGCTAAAACACTCCCTGGAGCTTTGTCCACAATGCGGCTAATAGCTCCAATAAAATCAAGGCCAGCCTCTGTGGAGAGCGCCAGAAGATCAATAAAAAATGGAAGATCCAGTTGTGCGCTGTGGATTCTTTTTTTCTTTTCTTGATTGCAAAACATATGGGGGTAATAAGCCCCTAAAGCTCCACATAGCAGACATACAAAAAGGGGCAGGCCTAAACCTAATGCCACATTCAAAGCTAGAAGCAAAGTCGGGAACAAGACACCCCATAAAATCTGCAACCCAATGAACTCATCGACTTTGAGTGAGCGTCCAAGACCTGCTGTCATGAGTTTGTTGGCTATACTTTTGCGGTAGTCATCAGCTTGAATCATTTTTGCATAACGAAGAGTAAAATTTTGAACTAGAGGGCGAGAAAAATTAATAATGGGCGAAGGGGTTTCATCTGGTTGTTCACCAGTGGCCCAAGCTAAAGTGTCAGAAGCTCCTTGGGATTTAAGAAGTGTGTAAGTGATGAGATATATGCTTATGCCAAGTAAGCTTAACCCCAGTATGAGAAGTATATTTTCCATTGTACCCCATGATGAATCACAAAAAATTATAAGAGGGTTTGGCAAAATTGATTTTTTGTGAAAATCTCATTTTCATGAACCCATTTATCTTAGTTTCAAAATCTCCCCAGAGAAGAAAACTCTTGTCTCAAACAGAGACGGGTTTAATTTTAGAACCTGTCTCAATATCGGAAAAAATCGACTTAGACATGAATATAGATGAGGCTATAGTGCAGGTTTCTAAGGATAAAATGGAGTTTTTTGTAAACTCTGAGGCCGCCAGAAAATATTTAGATTTTTTAGCTCTTTCCGCAGACACTTTAGTCTGGTTTCAAGGCCAGCATCTGGGTAAGCCTAAGGACCTGAAAGAAGCCTTTCAAACACTTCGACTTTTATCAGGGCAAACCCACGAGGTTAAAACTGGGGTGTGTCTGTATCAAAGCCGGACCCAGAGGTTTGTGACTCATGTTGAGACAACCCAGGTCCATTTTAAAGCACTTAAAGACCAAGAGATCCAAAGTTACATTGAAAGTGATGATGTTTTGAGCCGAGCGGGGTCTTACGGAATACAAACCTCAGCTCGAGATTTTATTTTAAAATATGAAGGCTCGCTGACTAATGTTGTGGGCTTACCTATGGAGTGGGTGACAGAAAAGCTCAAGGAACTAGAAAAGTAAAGTGAGTTTTTAGGCTTGGTTGTCTTTTTTATATTTTTCTCTCGCTTTAGGGGTGTAAAACCTAAACTAGAGGCAAAATTAAATCTATATTTAAATTTAGGGTATGTGAGCACAACTTAAGGGGCATCTATTTGAAGGTGTGGGTGCGTCCCATTGTTTGAAGGGGCTCCTTCGTAAAATTTCTTTAACTTCGGCTTCAACTTCTAGAGTGTGAACATGTCTCGTGTTTATGAGTCGAAAGCCTAGCTTTTTGAAAAGATTGAGCATTCTTTTGTTTGATCTTTGTGTCATGCTTTTTAGGAGTTTTATATTTTCTTTTTTTATCCAGAAGTAGGCAGACCGAAGTAAAACTTTAAATAATTTTCCATCCTGGTGCGTAGGAGCTATTTGAATTGAAGATAAATGAGCGACCTCTCCATCAACATATATATCAAGATAGCCGACGACTTTATTTTCTTCGTAGCCAACAAAAACTATTGAGGTCTTTTCGGTTAAGGATTTGAATCTACTGTTCCAGTCGAAGTTCTTCCATCCAGAATCTTTTAAAACAGTCTCCATATTCAGTTTATCTAAAGCTACTATCTCATGAGCCAAGCTTTCATGTTCTCGAATTTTAATATTTAAAAATTGATGAACTTGTATTTTCATTTTTATTACTCAATGAAAAAAAAGAATGAGTGTTCCGCGACCCTAAGGGATTGTAATGCAATAATTAAGCGCCAAGCTCATAGAATTAAAGAAAAACATCAAAGGATCTTGTGCCTGATAATCCTGCAATAAGGTTTATAACTTTCATATTGCAAGATATAACAGAAGGAATGTTTGCAAGCTGAGCTTCTAAGCGGACTTGAAAGGTATCATTCTCTCTTTCGCCTTGAGCTTCAAATTTAAGATGTAATTTTTTTGAGTTAAACTCGATGTAGCCACGGCCTTTCTTGTATGTATAAAAAAGGAGTTTGCCTAGTTTTGGCTTAGGTGTGATGCTGAATGACAAAGATTGGTTCTTTTTAGTTTCTTCAATGTTCGCATATTGAAAGTAAATTTGTATTTCGCCAGGGACGGATGGGTCATCGGAGAGTTGAGATATAGTGAGTTTTTCAGACCACACAGTGGTCCAACACCGAGCTCCTGCATCTGTAAGGCCTTCACTAGCTCTCACGTGAGTCAGTTTTTTTTGGAACTGTCTATGGTTCAATTCTTCGGCTTTGCCTACTAAAACCAGAGTCAGGAGTATAAAAAATAGCCACTTCATAATTCACCTCATGCCACTTTAAAAAAAAGAAATTTTTTTTAAATGTCTTTAGTTGCTGTGGAAGATTCATTTGTCCAAACGAGAAAAGCAGCTCACGAGAAAGTAGATGGGGCACTGAAAAATTAAATGAAGGCCTTAGTTGTGACTCAGGTCAGAGTTTCATTTTTCAGTGCCCCATCAAGTTTCGACTTAAGATGTTTTTTGTAGTGGACGTACGAATCTTCCAAGCCCCTAGACATTCATAGTAGTCCTAACACACATTTTAGGCATTTATGTCTGCTGAGGTGCAGTGCTCACAAGTGCAAGCTTCGCTATAAGGTTATCTTAGTGACACTGTTCCTGTTTTTTTCTATCCTGCAAACATCTCAGTTTCTTGAAGGTAATAATCTTCAAGATAGATACGGAAACGAAAATAAGCAGCTCTTAGCTTTAGACTGGAACAAAGAAAAATTTAAGTTTATCGTTAAAGAATAACTTGAATATTTGCTCACCTTTACCCCAGGGCTACTATATCGAACTTCTCTCTGGTGTGGGGCAGAAATGAAAAAAGGATTCGAGTGACTTCAGAAAAACATATTCTAAATGTTCAAAGTTTTAATCAAGAAAACAGCTCAGATGTAAAGGTCATTGCTGTGAGTAAGAAGGTGGAAGCCTTAAGGGTTAAAGAGTTCGCACAAGAGTTTGGACATATTCATTTTGGAGAGAACTACCTCAGTGAGTTCAAACCAAAATATGAAGTCCTAAAAAACTTGGGCCTTACTTGGCATTATCTAGGGCAGATTCAAACTAAAAAGCTCAATCAGATAGTTTCTCATTTTGATTTTATTCATTCTGTGAGTGAAGAAAAGCACTTTTTAAAAATCAATCAACTCTGCGATGAACTTAAAAAAAGTCCTGGAGTTTTTCTGCAAATTAAATTTGGTGATGAAGAGCTGAAAACAGGTGCAAATCCAGAAGAAGCCTTGCAGATGATCCCTTTTCTAATGGAGCTAGATCATCTCAATTTTGCAGGGCTGATGTGTATTTTACCTTTAGGTCTCAATAAGGTTCAAAGTGAAGCCTGCTTTCAAAAGATGCAGCAACTTAAGTTTCAGTTCTTAAAATCTTTTTCAAAATGCGAGCTCTCCATGGGGATGACGGCAGACTATGGTCTAGCTATGAGCGCCGGAGCAAACTGGGTGCGTTTGGGGCGAGCCTTATTTGGAGAAAGGGATTAAAGTTTCATTTATGTTTAGAATTAGATTATTTAGGGAGTGTAAATTATGAAGAGTGTGGAGCGTCTTGGTTTTATTGGTGCAGGTAATATGACCCAAGCTGTTTTGTCGGGCTTGAGCCAAGCTGAGTACAAGATGGACTCTGTCTTGGTATCTAATCGTAGTCCACAAAAGCTGGAAGCTTTAAAAGAAAGTTTTGGCATTCAAAAAGCAAAATCTAATGAGGAAGTTGTCGATCAATCTGACATCGTTTTTTTAGCAATGAAACCCCATGATCTTAAGGAGCTTTTGCCAGGTTTAGGGAAGTCTTTTATTTCGAGTCAGTACATTGTAAGTTTTGCTGCTGGTGTCGCCATGGAGGATCTTTCAGAAGAATTGCCTCTGTGCAAAAATATTTTCAGAGTCATCCCTTCGTCTCCGAACACCCTGGGGATGGGTGTTGTAGGCTTTTATGCTCATCCCGAAGCTTTGGCTGTTGTGAAAGAAATAGTAAAAAATCGAATTCAAAGTTTAGGGCATCTTATAGAAGTGGAGAGCGAAGAGCAGCTCGATGCCTTAATGGTGGGAACAAGTAGTGGTGTTGGATTTGTTTATGAGTTTATGCAGATTTGGCAAGAGTGGCTTGAAGATAAAGGTTTTAGTGTGAGGGAGAGCCAAAACATGACCATAGAGACCTTCTTAGGGGCTGCCCAGTTGGCCTTTAAGTCAGATAAAAACTTTGTAGATTTGCAAAACCAAGTGGCCACGAAAAAGGGTGTGACCGCTGAAGCTCTGGAGTCTATGAGGTCCATGGATCTCGACCGAGTTTTAAGAGTGGCCTTTGAAAGCGGTCTCTTAAAGAATAAAAAATTATAAAACCTCTTGTGATAATTTCTAAAGAGATTTCTATTTATTTAAGCAATACTCATAAAAAAGCGTTGTTCTTCCTCTAGTTTTGTCTCATCATAGAGTATAGGGAGTTTTGACGATTCATTGAGTCACTACAAAAATCATCTCAAGTCGAAATTAAAATGGGCTTTGGCAAAATAAATTTAGATTTAGGAGCACTAAGCCTGATTTCATTTTGTCTGAGTGGGTTTTAATTTCTCGTGAGCTGATTTTTTCGTTTATTTCAATAAAACGTCAAAATTCCTAAGAAGAGGAATTAAAAAATGAAGATGACTCCAGTTGATATTGCTAATCGCGTGTTTCAAAAAAAGATGAGAGGACTGGACCCTGAGCGTGTTTATCATTTTTTGAAGCTCGTATCTGAAGAGTTTGAAACCGTTTTACGTGAGCGGAACCAACTTAAAAGAGATTTAAAAGAACACCAAATCAAAGAGCATGAGCTTAAAGAGCGGGATGAGCTTTTGAAACACACTTTGGCAAATGCCAGTAAGCTTGCGGATCGTCTTAAAGAAGACGCCGAGCGTGAATCCAATTTGGTTTTATCGGCTGCTCGTCAGCAAGCCGATATGATCGTGAGAGATGCCAAAGACTCTTTAAACCGAGTTTATAAAGAAGTCTCTGAAATGAAGCGCACACGTATCCAGTTTGAAAATAATTTAAGGGCTTTGATTCAATCTCATTTAGCAATGATGGAGCAAGGTCAAAAAATGATGCCTAACCCGGATATCGCTGTTCCTTCTATTACCTCTCAAAGCGATGAAGAGTCTCTCGACCAAAAAGTCAAAAAGGTCATCCACGATCAACTCTCCCCCCATCCTGAAATGGAAGTCTAATTAATAAGGCTAGAGGTTTAACTCCTCTTTGCCTCGGAAATAATTCACTTAATGAGGATTATTTATTTTAAAAGACTCCTTCTAGTTTGATCTGGAAGTTGGTTGTACAAAGATAAAATGACAAAAAGCCCGATCAGTGTGAGCCCTCCAGCAAGATAAAAGGGAAGGCTCATAGATAAATTCTTATAAATAAAACCAGCGGTAATGGGTCCAATCACTCGCCCTAAAGCTGACAAAGAGTGAGTCCATCCCATAGTGCCCCCTTGATTTGATTGGCTTGAGAGCAGGCTCAGTACGGCAGTCCAAGTGGGGTGGGTGAGTCCTTGGCCTAATGAAATCAATGTGACAGCCATTCCTAATCCCCAAATTCCCTTAAATATAGGAATTAAAATCAGGCCAGCAGCAAATAAAGCTAAACCTAATATAAGGATTTTTCTTTCTCCATATTGAGGTACTAGTTTGCGAACTAGAAATCCCTGGGTGAAAACAATTAAGACTCCGACATAAGCAAACCCATAAGAGGCTTGGCTGAGAGTCCAGTCCAATTGATCTTTCACCCAAAAAAACAGGCTCACTTCCATTAAAGCCATAGCCACCGAGGTGAGCGAAAACCCGTAAATGGCTTGTTTTAAAACAGGTGTTTTTAAAGATTTAAAAAGGGAGTCCCAGCGACTCGGTGTTTGAACTTTTGAATCCTCTGGCTGGATCACGCGGGTTTCAGGAAGATAAAAATATGCCATTAGAAAAGTCAGACCACAAATTAGAGAGGCGGCGAGTGCGGGAGTTCGAGCTCCAAAGGGAGGGAGGCTTGAAATTTGAGAACCCATGTCTGCGAGCAGCCCACCAAAAAAAGGCCCAATCACAAAGCCTAAACCAAAAGCCGCTCCGATTAAGCCCATGGTGCTAGCTCGATTTTTTGCGGTTGAAATATCAGCAGCGGCAGCCATTGTAGCTGATATATTGGCGCCAAATAAGCCAGCCAAAGCCCGGGCTAAAAACAAAAATGCAAAGCTTCCTGCAAAAGCAAAAAACAGGTGACTGAGTGAGGCTCCTAAAAGACTGATGAGGATAATGGGGCGACGTCCTTTCTTATCAGAAGCCTGTCCCCAGAAGGGATTAAAAATAAACTGCATAAGGGAGTAAACTGCCATGAGCAGCCCAGCCATCAGCGGGTCACCCAGACTACGGCCTAGGAAAGGGATCAGCGGTAAAATCATACCAAAACCGATCAAATCCATTAAAACAGTCAAAAATAATATAATCAGAGTCATTGTATCGGTTCACCTTAATGCTTTGGCTCTGGACATCCAGCCAGTCCCCTTTTGTGGATGCGGCGCATCCATAAAAGGGGACTGGCACCAAAGTCCACCCCATGGTTGTAATTCAAATTAGGTCCAGGGGCAAAGCAATCAAAGACAAAATTCATGGATTATGAAAAACTAGTAGAGATGTTACTTTTTTCAGCTTTGAGTTTTCAAAATTTTAAAAAAAATCTTAGAATTCCGTTGGTGCCACTGATGGCCTTTGCCTTTTGGGATATGGGTCCTGATGATTTGCCTAGGTTTCGGAAAAACAGACTGAGTTTGGAGCTTCATGGCTCTCATACGCGTACAGATTCCAACTTTGATACTACAGGGGCTGAGCAAAGTTTGGGCGTGGATAGCTTTTACCAAATCACCCAGACGCGTTTTAAGCTTTCTTATGATTGGAGCCAGGCTGTGAGTACGACTTTGGGGATGGATTTTGCTCGAAGCGAGAGTGTAAACCCTCAAAATAACAGACTCAATTTAGGCATCAAGACAGTTTACGGAGAGGCTGCCTTTTTGTGGAGAATGACACCCCAGTGGCCATTGGTCTTAAACATGGCAGGGCTTTATCCCATACATCAAAGTTTATCCACAATTGAAGAGGTGGGCTTAGGAGACAGTGATATTGAATTCAGCGCCGGGCTCAGCACTGGGGTCGCGCTGTTGAGGCTCATTCGCATCCTGCTTCGCGGTGACTACACTCATAGACTCAATTTATCCAGTTATGTCAGCGTTCAACCTTCAATAGAAATTATTTATGGCCAGCTCAACTTAGGGGCGAGTTACCGAAGAAATTGGACCATGATCCCTGACCCTTTAAAAGATATTGTGGATCGCCAGTTTGTGATCTCCACCTACAACTTTGGAAGTCTCATGTATATGTCTGAAAACCCAGAGAAAGAGCAGGTTCAGTTTTGGCTCAAATGGAGGTTTTATCCTTATAACCACATTACATTTGGGGCCAATTATGATTTGGCTGGAATCTCAGTTTCAAGAAACCTCACATACTTTGTAAAGCTTGGAACCGCCTTTAGAATTGATGATGGCAAGTTTGTCTTCCCTTACCAAAAACGCAACTTCCGCGGAGGCAACGAAAACCGCCGGGGCATCTTTCTCCCGGATTCGGAGAAGTAAGAACTCTTGCCCTGAAGCCGGGAGGCCTAGGGCCAGGATTATTGCTTGAACCCCCAATTTCAGAAGAGAACCAGAATTATGTATATCCAGAAGTATTTCATCTAAATAAGTTGCGTCTTCTTTTTTTGAAAATTTTTTGGGTACTTATCGATTCGATGACTTGAGTTTAAGTTTATCTGGTTGTAGGTTCTATGACTTTCTATGCTTATTTAATTGGAAAGGAGTATAAAAATCATTTCTAACTTTTTGTGTTTAACTTTATGGTTTCACCTGCTCTGCGGTTATTCAGTCCAAGCTGCATCTTTTGAAGATGCTTGGAATGTGGGGCTCATTCGACTATTGGGTTTTTATAAATCAAAACATGAGGCTAATACAAACCTAGACCCAGATGCTTATATGCTTCACCTGCAGCTCTACAACAATGATTCTGAAGGGGGTAATAACCAGCGTTTGCTCAAGTCTTTTGAAGTTGTTGGAAAAAACATTCTCATTCAGGTTGAAAGCTATGGTGAGAGTCATTGTAGAAAAAGAACCGAAGAACCAGGAGTCATTCTAAGTTCAGGTCCGGATTATATAAAAATAATGGAACCCATTGAATTCGGGGTGTACTCGGTTTACATCAATGGAAAAAAACTGGGTAAGTTCAATGCAAAAAAACAGGACACCAGTCAAGCAATTGAGTTTAAGAAAAATAAGGACTACTTTAACTCCATCCTTAGCAGTACTGAAAATCAAATCAGTCAGATACTTGGAGACCTTGAGGGCTATCAATCTGGGAGCAAAAGAGCAGGTGAAGTCTATGTTGAAATTAAAGATGGAAAAATCAGCTACAGTTTTGAAGCCGAGAATAAACCTGGTCGAATAAAAAGGGAGTTGAGTCTTGATCGATGGGCTTATTTTAATCATATATGCAGTGATGAACAGCAAGGGCACCAAGATCCTTTTTGGCTGGCTTCATACTCGTTAAAGTCTAAAGCTTCACAGCGTTCAAAACTCACTTTTCAAGTGCTAGACCCAAATAGAAAGAGCCCACACTATGAAATCGGACTCGTTATGGTTCATTTGAGAATGAAAAAAACTGAAGAACACCCGAGCGCTATTGATCAGATACTTTTTCTCAAAACTCCAGAAAAACCTTCAAATTGAGATCTTTAATAGTAGGGAATATTTGATACTTAATCTTACTATCTAGTAGTTAGAAGTTTATTACTGCTCATGAGTTTTGTGCCCTCTAGGGGCTCTCCTTTAATTTTTGTCAAAATATTCCAATAATTTGCATTCTGACATACCCTTAATGCCTTAAAAGGGTGGATTATGTTTTCCGATCGCTATCAGCCGGCAGAAGTTGAAGAAAAAATTTATAAATTATGGATGGATAACGAGTGCTTTAAGGCTGAGGATGCCTCAACTCGTCCGCCGTTTTGTGTGATTTTGCCGCCGCCCAATGTCACGGGCCAGCTCCATATAGGACATGCCCTTAATCATACTATCCAAGATGTATATGTTCGTTACAAAAGACTTAAGGGTTTTAATGTGCTTTGGCTGCCGGGCATTGATCATGCCGGTATTGCCACCCAGGCCATTGTGGAAAAATCTTTAGCTAAAGAAGGTGTCTTTCGTAAAGACATTGGCCGTGAAGAGTTTATTAATAAAATTTGGGAGTGGAAGCATAAATATGGAGATCAAATTTTATCTCAAATGAAAAGACTCGGAAACTCCTGTGATTGGGATCGTCTGACTTTTACTTTGGATGAAGGGGTTTCTCAAGCTGTAAGACGCGTTTTTTTAGCGCTGTATAAACAAGGGGCTATTTACAGAGGCACACGCTTAATCAACTGGAGCCCTAAATTAGAAACCGCTCTTTCTGATATCGAAGTGGAGCATAAAGATATTAAAGGCTCCATGTGGCATATCAAATACCCCATTGCTGGGACTGATGAGTTTGTTGTTGTAGCCACCACACGCCCGGAAACCTTGCTCGGCGATGTCGCTGTTTGTGTTCATCCGGATGATGAACGCTATAAAAATCTTGTGGGCAAAAAAATTAGGCTTCCTCTTACGGGTCGTGAAATCCCAGTGATTGCCGATAGCTATGTGGATCCTGAGTTTGGCTCCGGTGTTGTAAAGATCACTCCAGCCCACGACTTTAATGATTATGCTGTGGGTGTGAGACACGAGCTTCCCATGATCAATGTTTTGACTTTAGATGGTAAGATTATAGATGAGTTTACAGCCTATGCAGGTCTAAAAGTAAAAGATGCTCGCAAACAAGTGGTTCAAGATTTAGAAGATCAATCCTTGCTTGAAAAAACAGAAGTTCATAAAAATTCCGTAGGTCATTGCAGCAGATCAGGTTGTGTTGTGGAACCTATGTTGTCTAAACAATGGTTTATGACCATGGAAGATAAAATGAAACCTGCACTTCATGCTGTGGTTAATGGCACAACAGAGTTTGTTCCTGAAATGTGGACCAAGACCTACAGACACTGGTTAGAAAACGTCCAAGATTGGTGTATCTCGCGTCAGCTTTGGTGGGGCCATAGGATCCCTGTTTGGTATTGTGGCGATTGTGAAAAAGAAACTGTCATTGAAGTCGGAGAGCCCAGTGCTTGTGACCATTGTGGAAGTTCAAAATTAAAGCAAGACGAAGATGTTTTAGATACTTGGTTTAGCTCTGCGCTTTGGCCTTTTACCACATTGGGATGGCCAGAAAAAACAGAATCCCTAAAAACTTTTTACCCTTCGGACATTATGGTGACCGGAAGTGATATTATTTTCTTTTGGATTGCTCGAATGATGGCTCAAGGCATTGAGTTTATGAAAGATGTTCCATTTAGAAAGGTTTACTTTAATAGTCTGGTCCGAGACTCTCAAGGGCGTAAGATGTCTAAGAGTTTAGGCAACTCCATCGATCCAGTTGGGCTTATTGAGTCCCATGGTGCTGATGCCTTAAGGTTTACGCTTTTGGCTCAACTGTCCCTAGGCAAAGACATTAAGTTTTCTCAAACAAGGTTTGAGGGCTATCGAAACTTCATGAATAAAATTTGGAATGGGGCTCGCTTTGCTTTAAACACAGAACCACAAAAAATGTACTCCCCAAGTGAGTTAGACCACATAGGCTCTAAATCTCACTATTCTGTTTATGATCAATGGTTAGTGAGCTCTTTTGAGAAAATGCTTTTTAGTGTTGAGAAAAACTTAGAAAACGACAAGTTGGGTGAAGCTGCTCAAGATATTTATAGTTTCGTTTGGCATGAGTTTTGTGATTGGTATATTGAGCTTTCAAAAATTCGTTTGTATAAAGCTCGAGCCGAAGAGCAAGAGCAATCACGCCTATTGCTTTTTCAAATTTGGAATCGTTTGTGTAAAGTGATGCATCCTTTTATTCCTTTTATTTCAGAAGAAATCTATCAGCATCTGCCACTTAAAGATGTAGATATTTTGGCTACAGCTGAGTTTCCGTCCCAGGAGTCTGATAAAAATTGGATGAGCTCTTTGAAAAATGAAGTGTCGTTTCAAGAAGTGGAAAATCTTAAAAGTGTGATTTCAGCTATAAGAAATATTCGAGGTGAAAATCGCCTTGGAGCGGGAGTTAAAATAAAGGCCTACTTGGTACCAGAGGGAGATTTATCTCAAAAGATTTTGGGCCAGCATGAGCAGACTATAATGAGACTTTGCATGCTGGAGACTATGGATCAGTCGGCTCCGACTTCCTTAAAGCAAAGTGCCGTTGCTGATGTGAATCAAGAAGCTTTTAAAGTTAAAGTTGTGATCCCTCTAGCTGGACTTGTGGATATGAAAGAAGAGGTCGCCCGTTTAGAGAAAAACAGGGCTAAGGTCGACAATGATATTCAGTTGCTCTCAGGCAAGCTTAAAAACAAAAAATATTTACAAAATGCACCAGAGGATCTCGTCTTAGCCGATAAGCTCCTTTTGGAAAAGCAAAAGCAAGCTTTTGAGAAGCTTTCAGCTCAACTTCTACTTTTGCAAGAAACAGATTAATATACATATTGGAAGCACTTAAACCTTCGTGATATCTGACGAAGTGATTTTTTAAATAAATAGGAAAGAAATTATCTAAAAAAGTGCTTATATATTTGCCAACAGAACTTCTAAGGAGTTTATAAAATTAAATACTATACAGGACGTATAAAAAGACACCCCGATGGATTCGGGTTTTTTATTTCAGAAGACAAAAAAACAAAAGATATCTATATCTCTAGAGAGCAAATGCAGGGCGTGATGTCCGGTGATCAAGTCGAAGTCGCCTTGTCTCAAAGATCTAAATTTAAAGGAAAAAAAGAAGGGCATGTTCGACGTGTAACCAAACGATCTGTTGAGAACGTGGTAGGGCGTCTTTGTAAAATCAACGGAGGCTACGGGCTTAAAGATGTGAGCCATAGCTGGGGGCAAGATTTATTTCTTTCTAAAAAAAGCCCAAAAGATGCAGACATTGGTGATATCGTTGCCGTGCAAATCACAGATTATCCTGGTCCTAAAAAAAGTTTTTCTGGAAAAATACAAACAAATATGGGGCCAGCCCTTGAGGCTCAAGATGATGTTCGAAAAGTGGTTTTTGAAATGGGGGCTCCTTTGGAGTTTCCACCACAAGTTTTAAAAGAAACACAAAAATTTAAAGACCATGTTACCTCTGAGGATATCAAAGGGCGCAAAGACTTAAGAGATTTGGATCTCATCACTATTGATGGAGCTACAGCTAAAGATTTTGATGATGCTGTTTATGTGAATAAAAATGCTAAAAATTCGTTTAGGCTTATTGTTGCTATCGCAGATGTCAGTCACTATGTGCGCCCCAAAACAGATTTAGATGAGGAGGCTTATAAGAGAGGGACAAGTATTTATCTGCCGGGGACTGTGATCCCTATGTTGCCTGAAAAGCTCAGTAATGGGCTATGTTCTTTAAACCCAAATGTAGATCGTTTGGCCTTAGTGGCAGATATGATTTTGGATTCAACTGGGGCGCTCACAAAAACTTTGGTCTATGAGGCTGTTATAAAGAGTCATGCGCGTATGACATATGGACAAGCTCAAGAAATTTTAGATGGTCGTCCCAATAAAGAGTTCCCACATATTAAATGGCTGGACGGGGCTTATGAGTTGTCGCAAATTTTAATGAAAAAGAGGTTTGCAAAAGGATCTCTGAGTCTCGACATCCCAGAAGTGAGTGTTGAAGTCGATGATTTGGGGGAGCCTGTAGATTTGGTCACCCATGAGAGAATCTACGCCCATAAGCTCATTGAAGAGTTTATGCTTATGGCCAATGTGGCTGTGGCACAATTTTTAAATCGTAAAAAAGTCCCTCAGGTCTACCGAATTCATGAATCTCCCGACCCGACATCTTTGGGAGATATTAATGAGCATGTGGCTCGTATGGCTTCGGATAAGCCTCAAAAGTTTTCCAGTTACTCAAGACTTGCTGAATTCATCTCTGATTTAGAAGGGGTCAAAAAGCTCACTTTACAGAACATGCTCTTGAGGTCTTTAAAGCAAGCCAAATATAGCTCGCAAAATGTGGGGCACTTTGGGTTGGCTTTTAGTGACTATGCTCATTTTACCTCGCCAATTCGTCGTTATCCAGATCTCCTCACCCATCGTATTTTAAAAAGTACGATCATGCCAAAAAGCAACGTATACAAGCCCTACACTGAAGATGATTTGAGTGAGCGCTGTGAGGTTTTAAGTGAATATGAACAACGAGCCGTAAAAGCTGAAAGACAAGTGATCTCTATTAAAAAAGCGCGTTTTGCACAAAGGCTTTTAGGGCAAGAGCTGGAAGGCTCTGTGACTTCAGTGGTGCGCTTTGGTGTGTTCATCACTTTAGATGAATATCCTCTTGAGGGTTTAATCAAGGTGGAGGAGCTCGGTAAAGATATCTTTGATTACAACGAAGAGAGCATGAGTTTAGTGGGACGGAGGTCTCATGATGAAGTTAGGGTGGGGGATAAGTTTGTCATTATAGTCGCCGGGGCAGATACAGAAAAAGGCTATATTGATTTTCAGCTTAAAGAGCGTCTGACAAAAAGAAAGCCCAATCCATTGGGGCAGTACGGAGCTAAAAAGAAAAAATTCAAAAAGAAGTTTTCTCCAAAAAATGTGCCTAACAAGAAATCAGTGAAGACCAAAGCCAAAGAAAGAGCTGGAAAATCTCAGGGCCAAAAAAAGAAAAAAAAGAAAAGAAGCCTCATGCAGCAGCTTTTTAGGTTTGGGCGCTAGGGCCAGCTAGGCTTCATAGTTGAGAGCTGAGTCTCAGTAGGGTCTTATGGTTGTTGTCGCCTTGTTTTTTAGGGAAAATCTGTAAAAATTCATTCAAAGATGTTTACAGAAATTTTTAAAAAAGTGAGGCCCTATGAAAATCCATACTCTCAAAGTTTATCCTTCTAAAAATACACCTCCTAAAGAAGACCAGCTGGCCTGGAAGATGGCTCAGGTGGCCACAGATCCTGTAGCTGTCCCTGCTGAGTGTGAAGAGATGATTATCAATCGTATCATTGATAATGCCTCTGTCGCCATTGCTGCGGTAAACAGAACCCCAGTTAAAAATGCTCGAGCTCAAGCCATTGCCCATCCACGTGATGGAGGAGCTCAAGTTTTTGGTATGCCTGAGGCTGAAAAATTTTCTGCGGAATGGGCGGCTTGGGCCAACGGAACCGCTGTTCGTGAGTTAGACATGCACGATACTTTTTTGGCGGCAGATTACTCTCACCCGGGTGATAATATCCCGCCGATTTTGGCAGTGGCTCAACAGAAAAAGAAATCCGGTGCAGAGCTTGTTCGAGCCTTAGCCACCGGTTATGAGCTTCAAGTGGATTTAGTGAAAGGAATCTGTTTGCACAAACATAAAAAAGATCACATTGCCCATTTGGGACCTTCTGCTGCGGCAGGTATTGGGACATTGATGGGGCTTTCCACAGACCTCGTTTACCAAGCCATTCAACAGGCTGTGCATGTGTGTTTTTCAACTCGTCAGTCTCGTAAAGGAGAGATCTCTTCTTGGAAAGCCTATGCTCCTGCCCATGCTGGGAAGCTGGCCATTGAAGCTGTAGACAGGGTGATGAGAGGTGAAAAAGCACCATCCCCAATTTATGAAGGTGAAGACAGTGTTGTGGCGTATATGCTTGATGGAAAGGATGCTGAGTACCACATTCCACTTCCTGAGCCTGGTGAGCCCAAACGTGCGATTTTAGAAACTTATACTAAAGAGCACTCAGCAGAGTATCAGTCCCAGGCCTTAATTGATTTGGCTTTTGAGATGAGAGAGCAAATTAAAGACTTTAAAGAAATCCGCGAAGTGATGATTCATACAAGCCACCATACTCATTATGTGATTGGAACCGGAGCCGGAGATCCTCAAAAGATGGACCCTAAAGCCAGCCGTGAAACTCTAGATCATAGCATTATGTATATTTTCACAGTGGCCTTAGAAGACGGCACTTGGCATCATATTGATAGCTATACTCCAGAGCGTGCAGGACGTCCCGACACTGTAGCTTTGTGGCATAAGGTCAAAACCGTTGAAGACCCAAAGTGGACGGAGATGTATCATGACCCTGATCCTAACAAAAAATCTTTTGGTGCGAAAATTGAAATCACTTTAGAAAACGGTGAAAAAATCATTGCTGAAAAAACTCTCGCTAATGCTCACCCTGCTGGTGCGAGACCTTTTAAGCGTGAGCAGTATATTCACAAATTTAAAACTCTTACAAAGGGAATTATTTCAGAAGAAGAAAGCGAAAGATTTTTAACAGCAGTTCAAAATCTTTCAAGGCTTAAAGCCGGAGAGCTGGATCAGCTGAATGTTCATGTGCCGCTTTCTAGTTTAGACACGCACAAGCCAGATGGCTTAGGATTATTTTAATGATTAAAGTTCACACCACAGCCCAAGAAAAAAGATCTCATTTTAGAAAGCAATTGGCATCTGGAAAACTGTTGAGATTTCCAGGAGCCTTTTCCGCTTTAGTTTCTCAGATGATTGAGCAAATTGGTTTTGATGGTGTTTATATTTCCGGTGCGGTGATGTCTAATGATTTAGGTTTACCTGATATTGGAATGACAGGGCTTAAAGAGATTGTAGATCGTGGTCGATCTTTATCACGTGTGACAAATCTCCCTTCTTTCATTGATGCCGACACAGGCTTTGGTGAACCTATGAGTGTGTTTCGGACCATCAGAGAACTTGATGAGCAGGGGCTTGCAGGATGTCATTTGGAAGATCAACAAAATCCAAAACGCTGTGGACATTTAGATAATAAAACTCTGGTCTCAGCTGATGAGATGGTTAAAAAAATTAAAGCTGGCGTGAAGGGAAAAATGGATCCCAACTTTGTGCTTATGGCGAGAACCGATGCCAGAGCCATTGAAGGTTTAGATGCGGCTATCGATAGAGCCAAAGCTTATGTGGATGCCGGAGCCGATATGATTTTTCCAGAAGCCATGAAAGACGAGTCTGAATTTGAAAAATTTAGAAAAGAAATCAAAGTGCCTCTTCTAGCAAATATGACTGAGTTTGGTAAATCTAAAATATTAGATAAAAAAACTTTAGAGTCCTTGGGCTATAATATGGTGATTTATCCTGTGACTACTTTTCGTTTGGCCATGGGGGCTGTGGAAAATGGCCTCAAGCAAATACTATCTGAAGGGACACAAGAAGGACTTTTAGATCAAATGCAGCACCGGAAGCGTTTGTATGAAGTGATGTCCTATGAAGACTACAATGAATTTGATAAAGACTTGTTTAACTTTACAATCAATAAATAAAAATTAATTAAGGAGCTGTTATGGAAATCAAAAAAGGTCTAGCTGGAGTTGTGGTTGATCATACTTCGGTTTCAAAAGTGATGCCTGAAACCAATTCGTTAACTTATCGTGGGTATCCAGTTCCTGAACTCTGTGAACACAAAAGTTTTGAAGACGTGGCCTTTTTATTATGGAAAGGAGAGCTCCCTACTGCTGAAGAAAAGGCCTCTTTTGAAACTAAAGAGAAATCTTACCGCACAATCACTGAAGCTTGTTTAAATATGATACAAAGTCTTCCAAAAACAACTCACCCCATGGATGCCCTTAGAACGGCTGTGAGTTTTATTGGATGTGAAGATGATAGAGTTTGGAAGGATGACCCTGAGACCAACTTTGATAAGTCTATGAGTCTTATGGCTAAGATCCCTACAGTGATTGCGGCTTATTATCGTCACCAGAAAGGGCAAGATTTTATAGCACCAAAAAAAGAGCTGGGTTTTTCTGAGAACTTTTTTTCCATGTGTTTTGGTGAGGTGCCCGCAGCTGAGGTGGCCAAAGCCTTTGATGTGTCTCTGATCTTGTATGCAGAGCATAGCTTTAATGCCTCAACATTTACAGCAAGAGTGATTGCATCTACAACCTCGGATCTTTACAGCTCTGTGACAGGTGCTATTGGAGCTCTAAAAGGACCTCTTCATGGTGGAGCTAATGAGCAAGTGATGTATGTTCTAAAAGAAATCGAAACACCGGAGCGAGCTAAGGACTGGATGCTGACAGCTCTTAAGGAAAAAAGAAAAATCATGGGCTTTGGTCACCGTGTGTATAAAAATGGAGACTCAAGAGTTCCCACGATGACAAAATATACAAATATTTTGGCTGAGCATACTGGGCAAACCAAATGGGTCGAGATTTCTAAAATTTTAGAAGAAACAATGATCGCGGAAAAAGATATTTACCCTAATTTGGATTTTCCAGCAGGTCCTGCTTACTACATGATGGGCTTTGAGATTGATATGTTTACTCCTTTATTTGTGATGAGCCGCATCACAGGCTGGTGCGCCCATATTATGGAGCAAACAGCGAGCAATAAGCTCATTAGACCATTAAGTGCGTACAATGGAGTTTTAGAGCGAAAAGTGAGATAATAAACAAGAAAGATTTTCTTTAGGGAAATCACGGGCCATGAATTGTCTGGCCTGAATTTATAAGGGGATCATTATGATTCAAGATTTAGTTTCTCAACTTACGTCACAACTCGGTGTTACTGAAGATCAAGCCAAAGGTGGAGCCGGTGCTCTTTTTAATATCGCTAAAGATAAGCTGGGTGCTGGTGAGTTCAGCCAAATCACTTCAGCAATTCCTGGAGTTACAGACTTAATGAGTGCGGCTCCAGCGGCAACTACTGAAGGCGAGTCTTCAGGTGGTGGACTTATGGGAATGGCAGCTTCAGCTTTAGGTGCAGTGACTGGCGGCGGCGGAGCCCTAGGCAAGTTAGGAGCCATGGCTTCTGCAGCCAGTGCTTTTAAAAGCTTGGGTTTAGACACAGGTATGATTACAAAGTTTTTACCTATCGTTATGGGATTTGCAAAAACTCAAGGCGGAGAAGGGGTCCAAGGACTTTTATCTAAAGTTATGGGCGGAAACGATTAATAATTTCTGCCAGCCCCTATGCTTCTGCAGAGTCTTTTTTGAAGTCACTTAGACTTTGAAGATTTCTTCTAAATATAGAAAAACCCTAAGTTGTCTTAGGGTTTTTTTTTGATCTATACATGTTAAAAATAAATTGTTTATTCAAATTTAAAGCAAACTCAGTAGTATTATCTAACTCTTCTCCTAAACCATAGGAAAGGGTCACTCTAATATTTTTTGACATGGACCCTAGCCCATATACCCACACTACCTGCTCCGCCTAAGTCTTGGTTTCATAGCGAGCACACTTGAAATGGGGTTGCCATAGCTGAATGTCCCTAGGCTAAATATCAAAAGTCTAAAGAGTAAAGGTCTCATTAGTTTTGCTTTAAGAAATTAATTATACTTTAGGCTTATTCAATGAATGTCTTGTATAGGGGAAGAAGGTCTTGGTTTTTGCAAAATTGAGAGAGCCCCATCTTGTTTCCCAGAGTCTTCCCTGTTAAACCCTAGTAATGGAAACACCTAATTATAAAGAAACTATACATCTGCCAAAAACCTCATTTTCAATGAAGGCGAACTTGCCTGTGAACGAGCCAAAGACTCTAGAGTTTTGGGATAAAATAAAGGTTTATGAAAAAAGACTTAAGCTTAATTCTGGTAGTCAGGATTTCTCAATGCCAGATGGCCCTCCCTATGCCAATGGCAATATTCACTTAGGACATGTCCTGAATAAAGTTCTTAAAGATATTGTAATAAAGTTTAGACTTCTCCAAGGTAGAAAGGCTCCTTTTATTCCAGGCTGGGATTGTCATGGTCTTCCTATTGAGCACAAAGTGACTAAGGCTCTAGGGTCAAAAAGAAAGGACATGACTAAGGCACAAATCAGAGAGCTTTGTCGTCAAGAAGCACTTAAATGGGTGGGGAAGCAAAAAGAGCAATTTCAAAGGTTAGGAATTCTTGCGGATTGGGAAAACCCATATCTTACATTACAACCGGCTTATGAAGCTGCAGAAGTTAGAGTTCTTGCTAAAGCTTTAGACAATGGTGTTTTTAGTCGTGGCGAGAAACCTGTATTTTGGTGCCCGGTGATGCAAACAGCACTCGCTGAAGCTGAAGTGGAGTATCAAGAAAAAACAAGTCCTTCGATCTATACAGAATTTCCATTTACAGAAGAGGCAGCTCAAAAATTATCTGTTCCCAGTAATACTTCTGTACTCATCTGGACCACAACACCTTGGACTTTGGCCGCTAACTATGGACTCTCATTTGGTGAAGATTTTGAATACGGATTATACCCCTATGAAGATAAACACCTTTTATTTGCTACAGAACTGCGTGAGCAAATTGAAAATCTGAAAGAAATTAAATTAGGAGAACCTCTTAAAACTTTTAAAGGCAAAGATTTTGAACATCTCAAAGCCAAGCATCCTTTTTTAGATCGCACTTCTTTATGTGTTCTGGGGCACCATGTGAGTCTTGAAGCCGGAACCGGTGTGGTGCACACGGCTCCAGCCCACGGTGTTGACGATTATATTATTGGAAAAAAGTATGATCTTCCTATTCAGTCGCCAGTCACAGGTGCTGGAAAGTATACGAACGAGGTTCCTGAGTGGGAAGGGGAGTTCATTTTTAAAGTCAATGATAAAGTCATTGAGAAACTAAGAAGTTTAAATTTACTTTACCATCATAATGATTTTCAGCATTCTTATCCTCACAACTGGAGATCCAAGACTCCACTCATATATAGAACAACTCCTCAGTGGTTTATCAAAGTAGACAATGAACAATATAATATTCGTGAAGAAGCCTTACGTGCCACAGAAAATAGTATTGAGTTTTTTCCAGCTTGGGGAAAAGCTCGACTAAGATCTATGTTAGAGAATCGTCCAGATTGGTGCATCTCAAGGCAGCGTATCTGGGGAGTTCCCATACCTGTATTTTATTGCAAAAGCTGTGATGAGCCTTTTTACAACTCAGAGGTCATGAATAAAGTGGCGGATAAGATGGAGAGCTCCGGACATGGTATTGATGCTTATTTTGAAGCAGAACCCGGTGAGTTTTTAGAAGGTGTTGTATGCGTTAAATGTGGCTCTGAGGACTTTCGTGCTGGACAAGATATTTTAGATGTTTGGTTTGATAGTGGAATCTGTCATACAGCTGTACAGGGGCAACATGATGGCCTAAACCGACCGGCAGACATTTACTTAGAGGGAAGCGATCAGCATCGAGGCTGGTTCCAAACAAGTTTAATTTCGTCGCTGGCGGCTCACAAAGATGTGCCCTTTAAAGCTTTGATCACCCATGGTTTTGTTACTGACCAAAAAGGCTTGAAGATGAGTAAGAGCTTAGGCAATGTGGTTGATCCATTAAAAGAGATTCAAAAAAGTGGGGCTGAAATCCTCAGGCTTTGGGTTGCCTACGAAGACTACGGGCAAGATGTGAATGTGGGCCCACAGGTTTTTCAAAGAGTTTCTGAAACCTACCGTCGCATACGAAATACTTTTAGGTTTTTACTAGGGAACCTGAATGATTTTGATTACAAATCTGAAGCTGTTTTATTTGAAGATATGGATCCAATAGATCGCTGGGCTTTGGCAGAGTTAAACACTTTGGTTGAAAAAGTGACTGCCGCCTATAAGAGCTATCAAATCAACAGAGTCTATCATTTGGTGAATGAGTTTTTTACGGTGACCTTAAGCTCAACCTATTTAGATATTTTAAAAGATAGACTTTATACTGAAAAAAAATCAGGTTTGAAAAGAAGATCTTCACAATCAGTACTCCACTTAATGGTGGAAAATCTAACGGGCCTCTTGGCTCCCATACTTTCGTTTTTATCTGAGGAAGTTTATCAAAACTATAAATTTTCTGATCCAGAGAGTCTCTTTTTGACAGATTTCCCTCAGGCACAACAGGCTTTTAAGCTTTCTGAAAAAGAAAGTTTGGTTTGGTCTCGTGTTTTTGAAGTGCGGAGTCAGGTCAATAAAAAATTAGAAGATCTTAGAGCTTCCAAGGTCATTGGCTCAAGTCTAGCAGCAAGGCTGGATCTGACTCTTCCAGAAAAAGATCTAGAACTTTTTCAAAACATAGATGATAAACTTTTAGCTGAAGTCTTTATCGTTTCAGCTTTAAAGCTTAAGGCTGGAGATTTTAATATTGCAGTGGCTCCGGCTGAGGGTGAGAAATGTCCAAGGTGTTGGAGGATTTCTCAAGAGTTAACACTTCAGGACCACCCCACTCCTGGGATTTGCCCCCACTGTGTGGAGGCTTTATCTTAGAGTATGATGTTATGCCATTTTAATATAGAAGAAGACTCAAAAATTAAAAGTGTGTAACACTCAATTATAACTTGTGTATTCATAACTTAAAAAATTTGAGGTGATCTTTTGGCTGGATATAAATTAAAAATATTTTTTACTTTG
>CALGWV010000012.1 GCA_937936325.1 uncultured Bdellovibrionales bacterium
GAGATAATTTTGAAACTTTAATCTCAGATACTGATCAGCTGGGTGCCAGTCTCTATAAACTGACTCAGTCTATCTGCCCCTGAAGCCGGGGGGCCTTGGGGCCTGGATTGTTCCTTGAACCCCCAATTTTAGAAGAGAACCATAACCTTTTAATGTTTTCCATGCTAATTCATGAGTGTATTCAAAAGATTGTATGAGCCCTTGAGTTTCAAGTTTGCTTAGTGATCTTGTGCGGGAAAGGTCAATTCCAAGGCTAAATTCAGCAAAGGCTTTTTTAAGATTGTCTAATCTTTGAACCCATCGTATATCTACACTCACTCCACTCATAGCATGCCTCCATTTAAAGCATGTTAGTACGTGAGATTTTTAAAATCAAACAATTTAAAAGAGCACTCTTTGGATTTATATAAGTTTATTGAGCTAAATCAAATAGCTCTTTAATAAAAAGATATGAAGGAAGCCTGTGTGTTTGAAACTGCGTGTTTAAAAGTTTCAAACCCTCCTTGTTGATGAGCAGTGCCGGCTCCCCGTTGTGAGTCGTCTTGGTAAAGAGTTCGGGAGATCTGTTTGTCCAAGGAGCTTCGGTGTCCGTCATGAGGCTCTCCAGATTTTTAATATCCCAGGCAAAACTGGGGTAGCCATTTGGTACTGCTTCTCCATTTTTAATAGGAGGATGAGTCAGAGACCATTGTCCACCCACTACCTTTTGATCTGGATCTAAAAATAAAGCATATCTATAAATATAAGTTTCAGAGTTGTCGCTGGGTTTCAGGCTAAGGATAGTAGAATATTCGACTTGAGCTTCAATCAGCACTGAATTGTAAGATGTTTTTTCTATTTCTTTAAAATTGATAGCTTTGATATTGGCATTAAAGCTCAGTGCCGTTGAATCAATATCTACAATTAAGCCTCTATTCATATTGGATAAAATAAGATGCCAGCTGGCAGCATCAAAATAACTATGGGCTTCACCTATTGAGTCAACAAAATGAGCTTCCATTTGTCCTTTAGTCTTTTCGTATTTAGCCCACTGTAAGTAAAAAGCAGCTAAGGCCATGGCGTCTGTGGGAGTGACTCTGACTGTGAGGTTGTTATCTGGAATCAAAACTACAACTGATTTTTGAGGTTTCGGTAGTTTTTGAGAGGCTAGGCTGAGGCCATCACAAGCTCCTTCACCGGCATTCATATAACCTTGATTTCGGTGTATATCTCTAAAAACAAACCAATTCATGAAGTCAGCAGAGTTTTCAAAACTCTGTCGATCATTATTAAATATTAAAGCCAAGTTTTGAGGTCGGCCTAAAATGTAATCATAAACTTCAGCTGCTGAAAACTTGGTGTCTGAAACATTTTTTTGTCTTGCACAATTGAATAGACTTATACCTTGTAAATTTATACATTTATCATTTAATCCATGAGCTATTAATGCTTGATCTAATAGTCCAAGTTGGTTTTTGGCTAGCAAATCTCTATTAATGTAATCAGTATGATTCCCAATTCCTCCAATCATCTCAGGAAAATAAAATCCAGACCAGGCATTCGAGAACCTGACTGATCTTTGCTTCATATAATATTGGCTTGGTGCCTGTCCCGTAATGGTTTGAATTTGGTTGCTTAATACACGCCAACCAAATTGGCCCTGAGGCAATGGGAAATAGTTTTTTGCATTTGCTAGCAGTATAAAGCTGAGGCCAATGAGAATTATTTTTAACATTTAAAGTCCTTTTTAATGAAGCTTTGTGGACTCTAGTATTAAATAGGAAAACCATACAAGAAGAGAAGTTAATAATATATTGCGTTATTAACTTAAAATCTCTAACTGCGCATATTTAGTGAGAAATTTCTTTACGACATGATTGCGAAATTGAATTTGAACCTTTTCATGTTCTCCCTCACCCTCTAGACTTTGAATTTGGCCGGTGCCATACACAGGGTGACGAATTTCTGCCCCTATGCAAAGTGCTCCTGGAATGACCTCTGGCATTTGGCTTTGATCTTCGTAACTTGGAAAATGATCTTGTTTTTTGGGGCTGGCATAAGAATTGTCATTGGATTTAGTCAAATTAAAAGAGTCATACTTGGGGCGGTTCGGACGTTGTCCATGGTATTCCACAAATTCTTCAGGGATCTCAGATAAAAATCGACTGGGTGGATTAAACTGGTCACGTCCCCAAACCTTACGTCTTAAGGCATATGTGGCATAAAGTTTTTTCTTAGCTCGTGTCATCGCGACATAGCAAAGTCGTCGTTCTTCTTCAAGCTCACTTTCGCTAGATGTGACTTTTTGAATTGATGGGAATAGACCTTCTTCCATGCCACTTATGAAAACCACTGGAAACTCTAAACCCTTTGAAATATGTATCGTCATTAAAGTGACACTATTATCAATGTCTTTGGTTTGATCCAAATCACTGATCAAAGCCATTTCTTCTAAGAAGTCTTGAATGCTATTTTCGGTGCGTTCTTTTTCAAACTGAGTCATGGCATTAGAGAGCTCTTCCAAGTTTTGTATTCTAGATTGGGCTTCTTGAGTGTTTTCTGATTTGAGTTGAGAGAGGTACTGAGTTTGCTCTAAAACCAAGAGGTAGAACTCGGTGAGTCCAATGTTCAACTCGGCTCTTAAGCTTTGAATCAATTGGTAAAAACCAAGAATTTTTTTATGAGCAGCGGCTTTTAAATCTTGGCTTGTGATTCGGCTGCAACTTTCAAAAAGGCTTACTCCTAATTGAAAGCTCAAGTTTTCGAGTTTGCTTAAGGTGGTTTTTCCGATGCCTCTTTTAGGAGTATTAAGCACTCTTCTAAAAGCCACATCATCATTAGGGTTCAAGCAGAGTTTGATATATGAAATCACATCTTTAATTTCTTTGCGCTCATAGAACTTCATTCCTCCCACGATTTTGTAGGGGATAGATCTAGATCTGAGTTGATCTTCAAGAACACGAGACTGGGCATTGGTTCTATAGAAGATAGCAATATCTTTTGGGGCATGAGCTCCGGAGAGCAGTGAATGAACTTGGCCTGCGATATATCTGGCTTCATCATATTCAGATTGAAGTTCAGAGATTGTGATTTTATCACCCTCTGCATTTTCAGTATTGAGAACTTTGTTTTTTCTTTCTAAATTATTTTTTATAAGAGAGTTGCTGGCAAGAACAATATTTTTTGTAGATCTATAGTTGGTTTCTAGTTTTACAAAGTGACTTTTAAAGTCTTGCTCAAAGGCAAAAATATTTCCAATTTCAGCCCCACGCCAAGAGTAAATAGATTGATCTTCATCACCGACAACACATAAGTTCTTGTGTGTTTGAGCCAAAAGTTTCATGAGTTGGTATTGGATCAGGTTTGTATCTTGATACTCGTCCACGTGAATGTATTGAAAAGAGTCTTGGTAGGATTTGAGAACCTCAGGATTCTTTTTAAATAAGACATAGGGTTTCAGAAGCAAATCCCCAAAATCAAAAGCATTGGAAAGCTTGAGCTGTTGCTCATAGTCTTTATAGATTTCGTAATCCATTTTTTGATGACCCACGAATTGATTTTCCAGATCATCCGGACTTAGGCCTTGGGATTTAAATTTATTAATATGTCCTGAAACGGCTTTTGGAGTGACTCTTTTTTCATCGATGTGAAGCCTTGCCAGAGTCGCTTTAATCGCTTTAAGTTGATCATCACGATCATATATAGAGAATTGTGGTTGATAGCCTAAAAGAGAGGCGTGGTCTCTTAAGATTCTAACACCCATAGCGTGAAAGGTACTGATCCAAGGTTTTCTGAAAACAGGAATTCCTAAACTCCCAAGAATTTCATGGACACGTTCTTCCATTTCTCTGGCGGCTTTATTTGTAAAAGTCACCGCTAATATTTCTTCAGGGGAAGCTAGACCAGAGGCTATAATATGAGCAATACGATGAGTGATCACACGAGTCTTGCCCGAACCCGCTCCGGCAAGGACCAGCAGAGCCCCATCAGTGGTTAAAACAGCTTCTTTTTGACTTGGGTTTAATCCGTTGAGGTATTCAGACATAGAGTAGAATATTGGGCCTAAAGGGCTTATTTTTCAAGGCCTATCGGATTTTTTCAAAATTTCCGATATTAATGATATGAAACAAAATAGTTTGGCTGTAAAGCTCTCTAAATCTCAACTTCTTTCAGAAGGGGATGTCGAAAAAGCCTTGGTTTTACAAAAGAAAAATGGAGGGAGTCTTCTCTCTGTTTTAGTAGATCAAGGTCTTTTAGATGAGGAGCAGATAGCTCGTTACCTTGCTGAGGCCACTCAATGTCCTTATTTAGATCTTACACAATTTGACATCGATCCAACTGTGGCTGGACTTATTCCACCTCATTTAGCTCGTAAACATCAAGCTATTCCTATTTCTAAAGCAAGTCGAAACCTAGTTGTGGCTTTGGCAGATCCAACAAATATCTATGCTATCGACGACTTAACTCAAGTGACTAGTATGCAGATTCAAGTTGTTGTTTCTAAAGTCTCTGATATTAACTCTGCCATTGAAAAAAGCTATGCTCCTCAAAGAAGTGTCAGCGATGCGGCCGATAATTTGGACTCCATTGAGGCCAAGCCTCAACAAGCTGGAGGAGTTCGCGACTCTTTAATGGTTGATGGCAGCGCAGAAGCGAGCTCTGACCCTATTATCTCATTTGTGAATTCCATGCTGTCTGAGGCGATCCGTCTTGGAGTTTCTGATATTCATATTGAGCCTTATGAAAAGTGGACCCGAGTGCGTTTTCGTAAAGATGGAACTCTTGTGGAAAAAGTGAAGCCTCCGAGTCATGTGGCTGGAGCCATAGTAAGCCGCATTAAAATTTTGAGTCGCTTAGATATTGCTGAGAAAAGACGACCTCAAGATGGACGTATGAAAGCACAACTTGAAAGTGGCAAGAGCGTGGATTTTCGTGTCAGCGTCATACCTACAGTTCATGGCGAAAAAATAGTGATGAGGATTCTGGATAAATCAAACTTGAATGTTAAAATTAAAGATTTAGGTTTTACAGAGCATGAGCAAAAGATTCTAATAAAGAACTTACACCAATCTCAAGGTATGATTCTGGTTACTGGTCCCACGGGAAGTGGTAAAACAACGACCTTATATTCTTTTATTAACCATTTGAATACAACGGAAAAGAATATTTCCACAGCTGAAGATCCTGTGGAATATAAGTTAGATGGTGTAAACCAGGTGCAAATACGTTCAGATATCGATTTTGATTTTGCATCTGCTTTAAGAAGTTTTTTGCGGCAAGATCCGGATATCATATTAGTGGGTGAGATCCGAGATAATGAAACTGCTGGTGTCGCTTTTAAGGCGGCTTCAACGGGGCATTTAGTTTTAAGCACGCTCCACACTAACGATACCCTGTCGACGATCTATCGTCTCATTGACCTCGGAGTGCCAGCATTTATGGTGGCTGAGACTGTGTCTGTTATAATGGCTCAGAGGTTGATGAAAAAGCTCTGTAAGAGTTGTTCTGAAGAATTTACTATCGATAAAGGAACTTTGCTTGAAATGGGAGTTGCTGAAAGCGAGATCTCAAAATACAGCAGGGTGAAGAAGAAAAAGGGTTGTAATTCATGTGGACAAACGGGATATAGAGGGCGTATGCCTATATTTGAAATTCTTGAGATAGACTTTGATATAAAAAAGAAGATTATTGCGGGGGAAAAGCCTGCTCATATCAAAAAATACTTGATACAATCAGGTCAACTTAGATCTTTAAGGATGGCGGCTTTAGAAAAATTCGCTCAAGGTCTAACAAGTATTGAAGAAGTAAATTATTTATCTCAATCAGGATGAAGCATGAATTACCAGACTTTGATTGAAACACTTGAGCCAGGTTTTAGCGCTGTGTTTTTTGAAGGGCAACGCCCGCTTATAGTTAAAGACACTCAGAATAAAGTTCTCAATGATTTGCCAAAAGCCACGGATGAAGTTTTGAAAAGCTTAATTCGTAATATTGTCAAAGAAGGGGAGTATTACCAGTTTTTAAAAGATAAAAAAATAAGATTTACTTCTGATGTCTCGGATGAAAATGAGTTTTTACAACTTCATGCCAGAGAGTTAGGAGGACAGCTTTTTGTTGAAGTTTTTAAAAAAACGCGAGACGAGGATCTTAAGTTTTTTGAAATTCGTACTCCGCAAATTTTTAATAATTGGACTGAACAAAAAAGAGGTCTGGTTGTTTTGTGTTCCAAGTCTGGACAAGGTCTTGAGCTTTTAATTAAAGATTTTTGGAAAAAGCGTTTGGAGTTATTTTCAGGTTCAATGCTTTGCTCAGAGTCCTCCGTTAAGTTTTCGAAACTCAGCAATGAAGCCCTGATCGTGCAGACACAGTTTGATGAATCTTGTCTTAAATTTGATTGGGATCATGTTTTCTTGAGTTCAATGAACACCAATAAAGAGATCCCTTATCTAAATAGTTTTTTAAATTTAGGATCATTTTGTTTTGTACATATGAATGTCGACTCTATTGAACAAGGCTTTGTGAAATTCTACAGTTTGTTTGCGAACTCCATGGAGCAATATGGAGTTTTTAATCATTTGCTCGGATTTGTAGGGCATCAAGAAATCACTGCTGAAAAAGGTAGGATTTCAGTTTTTGAACTCTGTCCTTTCGACCATATTGATCGTAAAAACTTACTGACCTCAAACTTTAAGGAGTCTCTAAAGCATTTTGAGAACACTTTTGAGAAAAAAGGCCTTAAAAAAGAGCAATCACTCCATCAATTAGTTTTAACCCGAGTCCTTTCTGTCCGAGAAGCATTTATATACAGTCAAAAGCCTGAATATTTAGATAGATTACTCACAGATACGGGGATTTAGTTGCCAAAATATAGCTTCAAAGCCAAAACTATTGATAATAAAATTATTGAAGGCCATACAACCGCTGTAGATGAGGCTGAAGTTCGTGAAAAGCTATCCCAAAACCAACTCGTTCCTATCAGTATTAGTGAGAGTAAGTCAGCTCTAGATGTAGAAATCAATTTATTTGGAGGCGGGGTTAGCTCAAAAATATTGCAAGTTTTTTTTAGACAATTTGCCGTTATGATTGAATCCGGTGTGCCACTTGTGGAAACCTTGGAGAGTTTAAAACAGTCTACAGTAAACAAAAAATTAAAATTAGCCTTAGCAAAAACACAAAGAGCCATTGAGACAGGGCAGGACTTGCCTAGTGCCCTAGCTGAACACCCTAAAGTTTTTGATCCGCTTTACGTCGATATGATTGCTGCGGGTGTTGAAGGCGGAGTTTTAGATCAAATTTTAAATCGAATTGCTGAATATATTGAGAAAAAAAATAAGATTAAAGCCAAAGTGATGGGAGCTCTCGCTTACCCTATTGTAGTTTTGATTATTGCATTTATTGCTGTGGCGTTTATTTTGGTAAAGGTCATTCCTACTTTTGAGTCTATGTTTAAAAATGCGGGTAATGAGCTGCCTTATTTGACTCAACTTGTGATTAATTTAAGTGAATTCTTTCAAGCTAATATTTTGTATATGATAGCTGGAATCATCCTCGTTATTTTCGGTTTAGGGTTTTTGTATACTTTACCTGGACCAAAGAAATTTTTTGATAGCGTTTTTTTAAAAATTCCAATTTATGGCTCTTTGATGCTTAAGGGGAGTTTAGCTCGTGTGATGAGAACTTTGTCTACACTGCTTAAGTCGGGAGTCCGGCTCAACGAAGCTCTGTTCACTGCTGCAAAGATTTCTGGCAACACTCTTTTAGAAGAGAGCTTTTTAGCTTCTCAGGATTCTATCATTAAAGGGAATAGCTTTAAAGACTCTATGGAGCCCCATCATTATATTCCAACAATGGTGAAGCAAATGATTGCAGTTGGTGAGAGATCTGGCCGATTAGACGATATGTTAGAAAAGGTGGCTGACTTTTACGAAAGTGAAACAGAATCTGCAGCAGATGCACTTTCAAGTTTAATAGAGCCCATACTTATTGTCTTTCTTGGCGGAATTGTGGGATTTTTAATGATCGCCATGTTTTTACCCGTCATGCAAATGGCGGGGAACTTTAGTGGATGAATACTGAAAACTACGATTATGACTTCTTAAATTTAATTTCTAAAGCTCTGATTCCTTTTGGAAGCTTCTTGCTTTTAATGGGGATTGTTCTCCTTCAGCAAAGACCATTTGTTGTGGACTCACCACTAAGTGCTTACTTTTTAATAGGATTAGCGCTTTTGTTATTATTGGTGAACTATGCTGGAGTTCTGCAGACTGAGCTTTTCGTTAAAGTCTCAAAAATTTTATTTAGTAGCCTTTTGGTTTTGTTTATTCTTGAGCATGTTCTTCTCGCAAAGCAGTGGCATCCTGTTTTTGTGATGTCTTCTGTGTTTGTTGTAGGTTTGGGGGTTGGCCGATATTACTCCTCTGCTTTTGGGATACTTCTGTTTGTAAGTCTGGGTTTATTGCAATATGAATTTATTCAAAGTCTCTATTTTATGGGAGCCTTTGCGGGGTTACTGCTGCTCTTAGAATTGTTTTTTGAACATCATGAGAAGCTCAGCCTTCAAATTGCCTCCTTAAAAAAACGACATCAAGAAGATTCGAGGTTGTCGACTATAGGTAAACTCTCAGCTTCAATGGCTCATGAAATACGTAATCCACTAGCTGCAGTGAGCGGCAGTCTACAGCTTTTAGATCAGACGTGGAAAGATCAAGATTTTAACTCAAAACGATTATTTAAGAATATACACAAAGAGATTCGCAGGTTGGATCAACTTGTAACGGAATTTTTAAGCTATTCTAAGGCTAAAAATTTTGCATTAAAAAAAATTGAAATGAATCAAATAGTGAGCAACTTTGTAGATATCTCTAAAAATGGGACTCAAAGTGAGTTTATTTTTCAAAACGATTTAGGCTCTGATGATGTTTATATGTTTGGAGACAAGGATAAAATCAAACAGATTCTTTTTAATCTTGTTAAAAACGCAGACCAATCCATGGAGCTCACACCCGGAGCCATTAGTCTAAAAGTTTCAAGGACAGATTCAGATCTTTTAATTGAGATTCGGGATAAAGGTCCTGGCCTAGAGCCTGATGTTATAAAGCAGATTTTTGAGCCCTTTTTCACAACCAAAGCTAAAGGGACCGGAATGGGATTGGCGCTCACTCAAAAATTAGTCCAAATCCACGGGGGCACCCTCAAGGCCACAAATATTAAGCCAAGGGGCGCAAGTTTTTTGGTGCAATTTCCGATACTTAATTAGGGTGTGTGGATAAATCACCCAAGCGTAACGAGACCTTGAAAGCTAAAAACTTTGAGCTAAGCCCAGGTCTTTTTTTTGTGAAATGTGGCAAGGGCCACTTTAAACAAAAAATTTTTGAGCACAACTCAAATTTATAGACTCTTGAGGTTGGAGTAACTAGGTGAGTGATCAAAACAGCTTTGAGGCTATTCTAAATAAATCTGAAAATTAAGGGAAAAAAATGAGTAAAAAATTTAAAATTTTAATTGTCGATGATGAAGAGTCAATCCGTGAATTTTTAGAGATTATGTTGGTTCAAGAGGGCTACTTAGTTTCAACAGCCAAAGATGGAAAAGAAGCCATGGAGATGGTCGATAAAAAAAGCTACGACCTCATTATTTCAGATCTTCAAATGCCTCATGTATCTGGAATGCAGCTATTAGAACATATAAAATCACATTATCCCGCTACAGTCTTTTTATTGATCACTGCTTTTGGCACAACGGATACTGCCATCGAAGCCATGAAAAAGGGGGCTTATGATTATATCACGAAGCCTTTTCAAATTGATGAAGTCAGACTCAATATCCAAAATGCTTTACAGACATCACACCTTAAGGAAGAAAACAGAGGCTTAAGAGCACAAGTTCAAAAGAGCTTTCATTTTCAAAATTTGATTGGGGACTCCCAAAGCATGCACCATGTGTTTGATATGATTCAACGTGTTGCTAGCACACCGACGAGCATTCTGCTTACTGGTCAAAGTGGAACAGGAAAAGAAATGGTAGCCAAAGCCGTGCACTATTCTGGGGATTACAAATCAAAACCCTTTATATCTGTAAACTGTGGAGCTATTCCTGAAAATTTAATGGAATCTGAAATGTTTGGACATAAAAAAGGATCTTTTACAGGGGCAGTTTCAGATAAGAAAGGTCTTTTTGAAGTCGCTGATGGTGGAACTTTATTTCTAGATGAAATTGGTGAGCTCCCACTCAGCATTCAGGTTAAGCTCTTAAGAGCACTTCAAGAGCAGGTCATTCGAAGAGTCGGTGGAGTGGAAGACACTAGTGTGAATGTCAGAATCATCGCAGCTACGAACCGTGATTTAAAACAAATGACTGAAGACGGTGGTTTTAGGCAAGATCTTTATTACAGACTGAATGTGATTCAAATTTTATTGCCTACACTGACACAAAGACGAAAAGATATTCCTTTGTTAGCGAATCACTTTTTGAAAAAGTATAATGAAAGGCTACATAAAGAAATCAAAGGAATTTCTGCAGAAGCCATGAATATTTTATCAGCTTATGCTTACCCAGGAAATGTGAGAGAGCTAGAAAACATCATCGAGCGAACTGTGGCTCTAGAAATGGGTTCCATTATTTTACCGGAAAGCCTCCCGCCGTTGGTCAACGTGAACTCCAAAAGTTTATCGCCAACAGATCGTTTGAACTTCGACCGAGAAAACCCAGTGGATTTAGATAAAATTCTATCTCAAATAGAAAAAGAATTTATCTTAAAAGCCATGCATGAGTCGCGTGGAGTGAAAAAACACGCCGCAAAACTCTTAGGAATGAGCTTCCGCTCATTGAGGTATCGCTTTGAAAAACTAGGCCTAGGCGAATTTGAAGCTTCCGAAGAAGCCGCGTAATTTTAGGTGACCAGTCGCTAGGAGCCCGGCACCGAGTAGTGTTGCAGAGCAGTAACACAAGCTACGGGGCACATGTTTCATTTTGATTAAAATGTAAAGACATATTTGAAAATCCTAGGTGTTATACCGATCAATAGATATGAAAAGTCAGAGTGCATTTGGGTTGGTAGAGGTCTTAGTTGGTATTACAATTATGTCCATACTTGGCCTCGCGTTTTCTAGTATGATTCTAAATCAACAAAGGCAAGTTTCAAATTTAGAAGATAGGTTGTCTAAGTCTAGTTTGAATTCTGTTGTTATGTCTATTTTAGCTAGCGGAGACTTTTGTTCTGCAAATTTAATTGGCGAAAAAATTTCTTTAAAAAACAAAAAAGATATCTTTATCAAAAATAAAAGTGCCAAAGTGCTTTTCAAAGCTGGTGATGAATATGATAAAATCAAAATCAAAAAAGTAAATCTAGAAAATAAAAGTTTAACTCCATCTGGGCTGGAAGGTTTAATTACTTTGGGGCTAGAGACGTTAAATAGAAATGGAACTGATTTAACACCGCTTAAATATAATATTAAAATAAAGTTAGATGCCGTAACAAAAAATATTATTTGGTGTGATGGTTACATTAGTGCCGATCATAAAAAATCCTGTTCTCTCGCAAATGTAACCAGTACGGGTTATAAGCATGGTGACTTTAAATTTACTACAGATTTAACCCATTGTAAGACAACTGAAGTCTGTGCAGATGGACTTTGGGTAGAGATAGCTAAAAACTGTCCCAAAACTCAAAGCGGGGGATCTGGCACAGTGAATGGTTTACATGGGAGCATATTTACCGAGGTTCAAGGATGCATCATACATCGTTATAAGTGGGATTGTAAATCTGGGAGTTGTACAAAAAAGCGTATTAGTTTGACTGACAATTGTAAGTAATACCGGCTTTAACTAGCCTTCGAAGCAGACTGTAGCCACTAAATTCAATTTCACAAACCCTGTGGAGCTGAGTTCCTTTGAAGAAACTGGTTCTCTTCTGAAATTGGGGGTCAGGCCCCTGCCTGAGCTTTCAGAACTCGGACCAGTTGAAACAGGCATTCGCCCAAGTGATCGGCTTTTTCGGCCAGTTTCTGATCATTTATGAGCTCTATCAAAGCACTGTTTTTCTCTGTGAGAGGCGAGTGCAATTTCATAAAACCTTTTTCTATCTTTAATGCTTGTTTTCCCTGAGCCTTCGGCCAGGTTGAGACATACGCTGAGACTGGCTTGGTTTAAGCTGGTCTTTTATATACCTTGGCAGTTTTAAACTCAACTCAGGCCTCAAGGCCGCTGGAATCAGAAGCAAAAAACTGAATCAGGTTATAGAAACAGACACCCAGTTTTTTTATTCATGAAGCTCATCTGGGCAGATAAACAGATCACTGAGCTCTTGTCTGGTTCTACTGTTCCGCGCTCTGAAAGCTCAGGCAGAGACTGAATTCCCAGG
>CALGWV010000013.1 GCA_937936325.1 uncultured Bdellovibrionales bacterium
TGAGGTCTTGAGAGATATAAAAAGTAAAGGAAGAAAAAAGTGGAAGCTAGACAGTGGATATTCTAGGAGGTCTATTTCAGAAACAGCCATGTTCAGATTTAAAGCTATTTTTGGAGATCGGTTAAGCTCAAGGAATTTTGATGCTCAAGCCCAAGAAGCCATCATAAAAACTAAAATTTTAAACCTCTTCAAATGTCCGGCGGTTCTCTAGGATTTATGATATTAAGTTAGGAGGACCTGTGTGCAACAACGCCTTACAATTCTATTCTTCGCCGGGGAATCATTTATAAGGGTTAAAACATCATTTAGTGAGAGCCCTTCATCTCCATTTTTCGACTCCGATGTTAGTAGATAGCCACCGATGGGCTCTACATGCCCATGTCCCGCAAAGTAAAATAAAGCAATTTCTAAATCTGCTGAAAAAAGACTTTTCAAATTATCAAGTAAATCACGCCTAGTAACAGACGAAGCACCATTAGAAGCAGCTAATAATTGACAATCGAAATTAACGCTACCATCGCTATGTCTTTCCAGTGAAGATTTAACTGAATGAGCGTCATTAACACAACCATATAAATCACTTCCATTTTCGTAGTGGTTTATCCCTACTAATAAAGCTGCACGCATAAACTGCTCCTTACTATTTAGAGGGCATCAATAAAATTCTTAATGTTATCCCATGTCCAACTTACAGTTTTGACGCCGCTAATGTTGGTTTTATCATCTTTGTAAGCCCAGACGCCAAGTATTTTCTTTCCTTCCTCTCTTGCGCACTGAATCTCCCACTTCTGCCCACTTGAATCTAGAGAGCTTTTGCTAATTAGTGCGATCACACCATCGGAGCGCTTGATGCGAGTTTTTACTTTATCTTTCCAGTCTTTATCGTACGCTTTTTTTACTGACATATCTATGTATTCAAAAGGAGAATTCGTGTTAAGTGACTGACCTTTGAGAAAATCTCTCTGTCTTTCATCTTTCATCGCAAATGCTATAAAAATTGTCTTTTTGGTGGGCATGTGTTCTCCTTATTTCTGGCTCTAGCTTAGAAACTTCTAAATATACTAAATTTATTTATAGGTGTTTAGTTTTTTCTAAGAGGTTCATTATAAAACTCTACTTGAGTTAGCATAAAATTTATTTATCAAAAAACACTGAAAAATTTTCGTACTCCTGTAAACAGTCGCTATTTACTTGTGGTCTGAAAACCGCTTTAGTAGCGTTGTTTGGAAGGTTGACCATGAAAGGGGTCAGCTTAAATGGGGATACACCGGAATTGACCCGAGCAGTGGTCACAAAGAAATCATCTTGAGAAATCATAAAAAGTTTATTGATTTCAACTAGCTAACTTACTTACACACTTCTTCCCCAAATGACGTTGACCCCAGTGGTGGTCAACAACGTAGAGCAAGAGGGGCTTAAACACGTTTTAATTTGAATACAGCTTGGCACAGCCCGTGCTCTATCCGTAATACGATTGGCAAACCGGAAAGTTTAACTTTCAGACAGAGTTTGCTTTGAAGGAGGGATAGACAGCTATGAATTACAAAATCTTGATTGCAGACGATCAACTGATGGTTCTTGATAACTTCAGGGATAAATTAATAAACCATCTTGATATTGAGCCAACTTTTACGAACCAAGCGGCAGAGGTTATAAAACTCATACAAGAAGACCCCTTTGAGTATGCGGTTGTTCTCTTGGACTATCACTTTGAAGGGCAAAATCTAAACGGTGCTCAAATCGCTGAAGAAATTTTAAAAATAAACCCAAAGCTGATTGTGCTTGTTTGCACAGGTGATGGTGGAAGAGACGCACCGATTTCTTGTTTAAAGGCCGGGGTGAGTGATTTTATTCAAAAAGATGAGCCAATAGACGAGGTCATTGCAAAGGTGAGATCAAACTGTCGTAAGTTTGATGAGCTTTCAAGGGTGGTGACCAAAAAGTTTAACAACAATAAGCAAAACTTAGAAAATTCATCATGGATTTCAAAAATTGATATGGTCGGCTGGTCTACTTCAATGGCTGGTGTTGCAAAACAGATTTTAAGCCTTAGTGATAACGGTGCTGGAAAATCAACGGTTTTGATTCGAGGAGAGTCAGGAACTGGTAAAGAACTGATTGCAAAAGCTATTCATAAAAACTCCTCTAGAAAACTTCAACCCTTTATAAGCTTAAACTGTGCATCTATTCCATCGGGACTTTTAGAGTCAGAACTTTTTGGTCATGAAAAAGGAGCCTTTACGGGGGCTGATAAAAAACGCCTTGGAAAATTTCAAGCAGCAACAGGTGGAACAATTTTTCTAGATGAGATCGGAGAGATGCAACCTGAACTGCAAGCAAAGCTTTTAAGGGTGTTGCAAGAAAAAACAATAGAGCCTGTTGGTTCAAATAAACCTATCGCTGTTGATGTCCGCGTACTGGCGGCAACCCATGTGGATTTAGAAGAGCAAATTAGAGATGGAGTTTTTAGGGAAGACTTATTTTATAGGCTTAACCAAATTCCATTATTTGTCCCCTCTCTAAGAGAGAGACCTGAGGACATTGCACCGTTGGTCACTCACTTCATGTCAAAACATCCAGCGGGTAAGAAGAAAAGGCTTATGTACAAAACCCTTCAGTACTTACAAACCTATGACTGGAGGGGAAACATAAGAGAGTTAGAGAATATGGTAAATCAGCTTCTTGTACTTACTCCAGATGAAGAGATTCGCCCTGAACACTTAAATGCTAAGATTTTTGAATCTAATATACACAATCCAGTTTCATACACTGATTTTAGGAAAAAACTAGATAAAGAAATTGAAGAGCGAGAGCGTGATTTCTTGGTCGCAAAAATTAGAGGTCATGAATCTTTAAGAGCTGCATCAAGAGCTTTAGATATGCCTAATAGCACTTTACAAAAGAAACTTTTGAAGTGGGGCTACAGATTAAAAGATGGTGTGGTGTGCGCATGAATTTTTTAAGAAAAATAGAAGACTACGCTCTCACTAAAGCTGTTAAGAAAATTGGCGGCCAAGAGTATATGTCTATTCAGCTAGATGTCACAAACGCATGTAACTTGAGATGTTCTCACTGCTATCATCCCAACCATAAAAATACGGGCGCGATAGGTCTAAACGATTGGATGGAAATTTTAAATCAATACGACCAGATGCTAAAAAGCTTAAAGCTAAAACCAAGTATTCTAATATGTGGCGGAGAGCCAACAATAAGCCCCTATTTATTTTCAATTTTAAAAAGAGCAAATGAACTCTGGGAAAATCCTCCGATTGCTATTCTTACCAACGGTACAAAACTGAATGACAAGCTTTTATCAATGCTTAGCCAGTACAAAATTGAATTTCAAGTTTCCATTGATGGCCCAGATGCTAAAAGACACGACATTATTCGCGGAGAAGGAAACTTTGAGAAAGCTCTTAGGGGAGCGAGGCTTGCCAAAGAGTATGGAATCAAAACAAATATTCTGGGGGTTTTGTCGAAAAAGACCTCGGCCTGGATTCCTGAGTTTTTTGAAATGGCCAAAGCCAATGGTTTAGCTTCGATGAACTTCACACGCTTTATACCGCAAGGATATGGCTCAGGTTTAGTTGATCGAGGAGAGGATGACTCTTTGTATGGGCTAGAGCTTAGAGATGCCCTGAAGGCGATAGTGAGAGGATCTGCGAAACATAGCGTTTCAACATCAACTAATGCTCCGCTTTACAATCTGATAGATCCAACCCTTGGGTCAAATGGACGCTTTGGATTTCAGGGGCTAGTTGTGGACTATAAGGGCAACCTCAAGGTCTCAAGCCGTGCAGATTTCACCATTGGCAATGTGCTAGAAAGTGGGCTGCAAAATTTATTTCTTAACCATCCGTTAATGAAGGATCTAAGAAATAAAAAAATTAATGGGTGTGGTGATTGTATTTATTATTCCAGGTGTGGTGGAGATAGAAATATCAGCTTTGCCACAACTGGGAGTTTTTTAGAAAAAGATAAAGGCTGTTGGATTGATCCAGAGCAAAACAAAAAGGGGAAAATAGCATGAAAAAGCACACAAGAAGAAGTATTTTAGGAATACTGTCGATGCTGCCAATAAGTTCCGTTGCATTCGCATCCGACTTTTCTGCAAGGTTGGGTGGGGGTAATATGCCTGATGGTGATTTTGATTATGAGGGCGAGATGATGCGAAGACTTGATGAGGGAACATTGGGCGATAAATACTACGATTTTTTAAATCGCCACAAAGTCGAGCCTCAAGATTTGGCTGCACCTAAGTTTTTAAAGCACAGAGTGAGGTTAACTAAAGAGTTTGTAAGTGATATTCATAACCCAAAAATGGACCAATTGGTTGCTGCTACTTTAAGCGCCATACCACCAAATTAAGGACTGTTAACTATGAAAAAACTCGTGGTGTTGATTATGATTTTAGCAACAGTAGGTATAAGCTATTTAGCTTTGAATCAAAAAGAAAGTGAAGAAAGAGTATTGAGGGTCGGCTACCCTGGGGAGTGGAATGATCTCATTCCAACTCTACAGCACACAGCCTATGCTGATGCTCTTATGCACAATCAGTTTGAGCCCTTAGTTGTTCTTGGTGAGAGCGGCACAATCACTGAAATGGCTGCAAAGTCTTGGTCAATTAGTAAAGACAAGAAAGAGTTTACTTTTGACATAGACACCACAAAAAAGTTCTCAAACGGCGTGTCATTAACTGCAAAGCATTTTAAAGATTCTTGGGAGTACAGTTTAACTGTTACTCCCAAGTCAGCAAAAAACAGTTTGCTTGATGTGCTTTATAAAATCGAAGGTATTGAAGATTTTAAGAAAAACGGAGAGATTACAGGTCTTAAAGTGCTTGATGATAAAACTTTGAAAATTGTTTTTAAAGAGTCATTTAGGATGGGGCTAAGTCACCTTGGTGGGACAAGAATGGCAGCTTTTGTAAAAGACGGTGATAAGTATTTGGGAACAGGCCCTTACGTCATCAATGAAATCAGTAAAACTGAACTTCTGCTTACTAAGAATAAGTACAGCACAACTCCGGCAGGTTTTCCTAAAGTGAGTGTTAAAGTCATTCCTTTCGAGCAGTCGAGAGAAGCCCTCAAAAATGGTGATATAGATTTATATGCTTTTGCTGAAGTTGCCCAGGTGAAATCATGTGAAGACTCTTTTATGAAGTGTGTGTCTGGAGCAGAAAACAGACATATGACCTTAGTTCTCAACGGAAAGAAGGGAAGACTTTTAAGTAATCCAAACCACAGAAAGGCATTTCAATACTTGTTTTTTGAAGGTCTTTCTTTAAAGGATATACCTGAAAAAGACAGAGTAAAAAGTCAAATCGATCCGCAAATATTTTTACCAATGCAGGCAGGACACCTTCCTGTTGAAAAAGTGAATGAGATTGTTGCCGAAGGTAAAAAACATGTGGATGCTTTTATAAAGGCTACTCAAAGTCAGCCATTGTACTTTGCTCATACCAAAGGGACTCGCTGGTACAGAGATTATTTGAGTGAAAAAGGGATTGTTCTTTCTAAAAAGACAGAAGAGGTAAAGGGGCGAAGGCTTCTGGAGATGTATTACCAAACCCATGAGCCAGATGCGCTCCCCATGTATTTAAGTGTGTTTAGTGGTGATCCAGATGGAATCTACCACGCTATTGGTTTAAATGGCGCTATCAGTTCGCCAATGCTCCACAGAAACAAAGTCACGGCACTGTTAGAAGAAGGGCGTAAAATTCTAGATTTTAAAGATGTCGGTCCACATTATCAAAAAGTTACAAAGAGCGTTTTAGAAGAGGTTCCTTTTATCCATATGGGTTTTTTAAAAGACATGGTGATTTTAAGAAAAGACCAGGTAGAAATCGATAGAAAATACGTTGGTAGAGAAGGTGGCCGGTTCACAGCTTATAGGCCTGTGGGTATGTGATGCAAACAACATCGCTGAACAAATGGTTCTTTAGAAACACGAGACTTCCACTATTTGCTTTGGCAGTAGTTGTTGCTTTGGTACAAGTTTGTTTTAGCTACTACACCCATAACAAATCAAAAAATGAGCAAATAAGTGCAATTGAATCTTTGGTGGCGACTGTCGCAAATATCGGGATTGAGCAAGGAAACAGGCCTCTTCTTGAATCTTCGTTTCAGCTCGCTATCCAAGAATTAGGTGTGAACTCCATCTTAGTTTGTGAAAAAGAAAGGAAGTTGTTTCACCAGCCGATGGGGTTTGGAAGTTGCCCTGTTCCTCCTAAAGTCACATCTATGCAGTCGATGATTCAGGTGACGCCTTCAGGATTTAAAGATTTTAAACTTTATTTTTATGTCGATAAATTTCACTTCACAACTCCATTCATTATCCTAAACCTAGTGATTTTTCTTATGCTTGGAATTGTACTAGCCATCATCCACAACATTCAAACAAGGCTCACTAAAGATATACTGGAGCCTTTAGAGAGAGATCTTTCGGGAGAAGATGATTTAAAAATCAGTGAGCTAAATGTTATCCGCGAAAAGTTCAAAGATTATCTTGAGTCTATAGAAAAGCGCGCAGCTGCGGGTGCGATTTTAGAGCAGAACATGAGTATTAGTCATAATATTCAGTCTATTAGGCAAACACTCGAAGTGCTTCGCTCGGGAGCGTTTACCAGTGACAGTCAGAGAAGTCGATTTGAGCAAATTTCTGATCAGATCAAAGCCATTATGGTGAAAATTGCAGAACAAACACCAGATAAAAACACAGCGGAGCTGATAGTTTCTGATGAAACTTTCTATAAGCATATGGAAAAGGAAAATGAGAAGAAAACAAAAGTGAATGTTTTTAACTTATTTGAAACTGCAATTGAGCTGAAAAAAATTGAGCTACAAAAAAGTAAAAATCAACCAAAAATAAATTTTATCCATGAACCTGGAATAAATAAAAAATTTATCGAGGCTGTTGGTCCCGAGTTAAGAGATGTTTTATCTAATTTGATGAACAACTCAATTCAGGCTGGAGCCAACAATATCGACATTGAAGTCAAACTAGAAAATGAAAACCTTGTGTGCCTTTTACGAGATGATGGCTGTAGTATTGAAGCAGAAATTAGAAAGACTATTTTTGAAAGAGGTTTCACAAAGGGCAAAGAGGATGGAACGGGTTATGGTCTTTATCACGCTAAGAAATTTATAGAGTCTTGGGGTGGTGATATTTCTCTTTCAGAGGCGGAGGAGGCCTCTACAGAATTTGTGATCACTTTACCTCTTTGGCAGACTCCACAAATGAGGCTCGAGCACACTGGCGGTGTGGTGGTTTTAGATGATGAGGACTCCATTCATCAAATGTGGCGAAACAAGGTTTCCAGACTAAACCCATCGGCCACAGTGAGAAGCTTTAAAACCTATGCTGATCTTTATAACTGGTTTGAGAGCTGTGATGATGCTCATAGGTATATTTTCTTAATTGATAGCGATTTTGGGGATGAGAACATGCCAGGTGAGAAGGTCATTGATGAGCTTGGAATCAACGAATCAGCCTTTCTGGTGACCAATCACTACAATAAGCCAGCCTTGGTTCAGTGGTGCGATGAGAGGGCTATAGGAGTGGTGCCAAAGGCTGCTGTGTGCTGATAGGTGGGAGACACAATAATCTATTGGGGTGGCACATAAAGAATAGAAAGCCAGATGCGTGTTCTACCGGTAGAATATAGCCTTTAAGCTATGAGGATTGACAGTTTAGAGTTCGAAAAATGGGCAAAATAAGCATTTATCGTCAATATTTTCTAACCCAATGTGAAATTATTGTGATACTCAAGACTTTGTTAAAAAGGGGGCTGTTTTGGTTCTAAGGTTGTTTTTTATAGCAAATTTATTACTGCCAATTGTATCGATTGCTGAACCTGTCTCTTGGGTCGAATCCGTAGAGGTTAAATTTGAAAATGTAAAATTTGATGTCGATGGGGAGTATTATGAATATAACTTTTCTTTCAATCTTGTAAGTGATTCTCTTTCTATTCAACTCGATAGTTATCTAGAGGGTGTCGAAATTTATATTGCGGGCCTCAAGCTGGAAAGTCTGCAAAAAGACTACGTGTCAAAAATTACTCCAGAGTTTGAATTAGCCTATCAACAGATTCTTGATTTTTATGATTACTCTCATTCTTTGGGACTAAATGAGTCTTTGAGAAAGATAGACAAAGAAGCCTTTAAGACAATTTTTTCTCAAAATCCAGTTGGTGATTCTTTGTATGCGGATCAGCGTTCTTTGCAATTCCCGAACTACACTACGGATAAATTAGTTCCAAAGGGAAAGTATATAATTAAGGTTCTATCGAAAGCTGAAGCTTTAGATCCGTCCAAGCTAATTTCTGTTTACAGGAAAACAGTATCAGATGTTTTCTTTACTAATCTTTATACTGATGAGAATGCTCTATCAGAAATTGACTATTACGGGCGATTAAACTTAAACATTATCTATATTCCTTCACCTGAAATTAGCACTTTACAAGTTTCTACAGCTGTAGAAAAACTTGAGAAATTTTTCTTTAATAAGACAAAGATAAAGTTGAACAAAAAAATATTTACTTTTGACGAATGGAAACAAGAATCAGGCCAGAAAGCAGAACAATCTGTTGTTAATCTATTTTTTATTAATGAAGATATCAATTTTTCGGTTCCTGCGTTAGGTTTATCAGTAGGTATTCCAGGCCCCCTTTCTTTTAGTAATGATGGCTCTAGAGCTTTAAGAAAGTCTGTCATTTTACACAGTGAGACCTTAAAAACTGACACAAGTAATATTATTACACATGAGATCTTACATTACCTTGGTCTGGAGCATGTTTGCGTGAGCACTGGTGTTCTTTTTGGCAAGTGGAGAGACAGAATTGATGATACAAGTTGTTTTCCTGTTGAAGACGAGGGAAATATCATGTTTGACGGTGGTATGTTAATTTCTAATGTGTTTAGACAAGGAATAACAAAGCAGCAACTTCAGACTCTATATAGAAACTTGAATGTTCAGATTCATAAAAGCAATTAAATGGATAAAGACTAATGTGACTAAAGGCCAACCGAAAGTAACACATTTAAAAAATAAAAAAAATGTTGGAGTATTTGCCAAGCTAGAATCTTATTTCAGTTCTAAATGCAATCAGGGATCACAGTTTCCCCTTATTTTTTTGTTCTGAAAACATGTAGTCACAGCTCTTCTATACGCATAATAATAGTTAGCATCTCGAATTAAACTCAATTTCAGATTACTGACCACGCTCAAATCAATAATAATGTCTTTTTCCACGGCTGTGGTCAGCCCAAATCTATTTAAATATGCGTTCACGCAAAAAATCAAAATTTTGTGGTCACGACCACGCCGTGGGTCAACCAATAAAAAATAAAATTCAATAAAAACAATTACTTATCAACTTGGCACTTTTGGCTTTCTTCATGCTCTAGAGAGGTATGAGGGGAATGGGTCCTCTCTTAACAGCAAGGAGGTTTCAAAAGCTGTGGAGAAGTATCAAACAAAAAGTTGTTTGCGTTGTGAAGAACATGCTTGTGAAAAAGCGGGCTTTCAATACAGGTGTCGGTCCTGTGGTTTTGTAGAAGAAATTGAAGACGAGTACGAGAACTCAATTGATTCGGTTCAGAAAAAATACAACCGAACTTTAGATCTTGTAGAAATTTTTAGTTTTGCGAATGAAAAAAGATCAAACGGCTTATGAGCGAAGAGCAAAAAGTGAATGAGTTTAAAGATGAGGGGAATATGAAAGAGTTAGAGATGATCAATCAAAAATCAGAGCTTCAGAAGAGGAAGTCGGCTTATGAAAGAAAGTACCGTCGGCAAATCAAAGAGAAGCTTAAAAACGTAATGAATCAATTTAAAAGGGGAATCTAAGTAAATGAAAAATTTAAATAATAAAGATGAGTTTTACTATATGTCTTGGTTTTGTCCACAAACAGGGTCAAGAGAAATTGCTGGTGTTGCTTACTACAACGAAGAGTCTAGTGATTACAGGTTAATTATTAATTTTTTTCCAGAGAATAACTACTTTCTCAAATGCTCAGAAGTTTTAGACGGTGTTTGTCACTACAAACTTCTGGCTGTTAAGCAAAGAGGTGGAGCATCAAGTCGCTTCTTTCAAGGAAATGGAGTTCTCAATAGAGGAAAAAATGAAATCACTATAAAGGTAGCTCCTTTTTCAAAGCTGCTAATTATTAATTTAAATGGCCAGCCGGCCAGAAACCAAAAGGAGATAAAAGCTTAAATGAAGAAGTATCAAGGAATCATATTGATGAGCGTTTTGGTTGGAGTTTGTTTTGTACTACCAGAGTTTGCAGATGCGGCAGTGGTGAAATCAGGGTTTGAAAATAAAATGGCGAATCTTCAGCAAAAGTTCTCATCATTTATTTTACCAGTGATGAGTGTGCTCGGCTTAGTCATGGCAGCAATTTTAGCAGCTATGGGTAATGAGGGGGCTAAATCAAAAATTTACTTCTGTTTAGTTGGAAGTGGAGTTGGTTTCTTAGCACCCTACATTATTGGATGGATTCAAGGGATTTTAAACTGATGAGTCTTGACCGTTCAGTCGTTCATAGAAACCTAGATTCAAAAATAAAGTTTTTGGGTATGGAGTTATTTGATGTCATCGGAGTCGGTGCCTTTGCTTCAATTATGAACCTCATATTTGGTCAAACTAACATAGCGGGGGTGATGGTCTTTGGCCTCCCCGCGCTTTTAAGTGTGATCATTTATTTGGGAAAGAAGGGAAAGCCTGAGAGGTTTTTACAAGATTACATTAGATTTTCAGTTCTTCCTGGGGTTTTTTGCGTGGGTGAAGACCTAAGCTTTGAAAATCAAAGAAGGAGGGAAGTTGTCTTTAAATCCAAATAGTATCGGAGACTTTTTAAATATCTGGCATTTCTTTGGTGACCTGATGGTTTTTGGGGACGGATCGCTTGGGTGTGGTTTTAAGCTTAGTGGAAAAGATATTTCTTGTGTGACTGATGAGGAAGTGAGTCAGTTCACTCGAAAATTAGAAAATATGGTGACAAGTCTCGATGAAGGACTTTCTTTTCAGTTTTTCTATAAACTTGAATCTAATGTTTTAAGAAAAATAGAAGAACACGAAAGCCTATCTTCAGATTGTAAGATCAATGGATATGAGAAAATACTTAACTCAAGAGTTGATCAGTTTAAGAAAAACTCAAGAGATGGGCATTTTTTTAACCCACAAGTTTATTTTTTTCTAAGAGGAAGGCCTTATACTTTTAAAAGAAAAAAACTACTTCAAAAAGAAAAAGACTTTACTCAGGTGCAAGAGGAAGATTTTAAAGTTCATGCTGAAGACTTCGAGCGTTCTATCAACCAGGTGGAGTCTTCTTTAAAAGACAGCTTCTTGTTTGACGACCGCTTAGCAAAAGAAGACTGGTTTGCACTTTTATATGAGCATTTCAATCTTGATAGGTCAGAGGCACATGAGGCACCAAAACTTAAAGGTCCAAGGGTATTTTCACCGAGTTCTTTGCTAAATCAAATGCTGTTAAGTGATATTTCGCTTAGTAAAAACTATCTAGAGGTTGGAAAATACAAATTTAGAACTGTAAGTTTAAAGACTCTTCCAGATGAAACTTATTCAGGTTTAATTAATGGCCTATTGGGTATGAGCTTTCACTGTTGGATCAGCCAGGTTGCTAAGGTCTGCAATCAATCTAAAGAATATAATTCTTTACAACTCAAAAGGCGTGTCGCTCATTCTATGGCCTGTGGAAATAGTAATGTAAGTGATATGGAGAGTGAGTCTAAGCTTGGTCAAATTGAAGGGCTTTTAGGCGAGCTGATTGACAGTTCAGAAAAAGTTGTTGAGGTGGATCTAAATGTCATCGTTTGGGGTGAGACAGAAAGAGAACTTGAAGAAAAGTGTGACGAGGTTCTTAGGACTTTTAAAAAACTCAACCATTCAGAAGCTTTAGTTGAAACTTATGCAGCTTTTGACTCGTTTATCAAAGCAGCCCCCGGTCTTTGTCTCATTAACAGAGCAAAGAAGATGAAGTCATCAAATCTTTCGCATTTGATCCCAGCATTTTCATATTGGAGAGGTAATAATAAACCAAGCTGCTTGCTTCCAAATAGAGACAATGTCCTGGTTTCAATAGACCCATTTGCTCCAGAGCTACCAAACTGGAATGGATTTATTGTGGGCTCATCAGGCAGTGGAAAGTCTTTCACCATAAACCAAATGATTTTGATGTTTATAGGAGATCAACAGTGAAAAGTGATCTTCAAAATGACGTTTCAAAGTCAAAAGTGGTGTGGATAGACAATGGCGCTTCGTCTCAGGGAATGGTTGAGTCATTAGATGGTCAATTTATTGATCTAAGTCTTGAAAGTGGCCTTGTGCTCAATGCCTTTCAACTCGATGAGGGTGAGAGTCAGGTTTCCCCTACAAAGAAAAAACTTCTTTTAGGAGTTATTGAGTCCATTTGTAAAGAGGATGATTCACATGGTTTGCCAAAAAGAGAGAAGGCTCTTTTAGAGCAAGCAATTGCTGACACCTATGAAGTTTGTCGGGATAAGTCGCCAACAATGAGTGACTTTAAAAACACTCTAGAGAATCACCGTTTAGAGGAAATGAGAAAGTATGCAGACATCTTGTACTCATGGACAGGAAAGACGGCCTACGGAAAACTTCTTGATGGACAAACCAATATAGAGCTTTCTAAGCCTTTGGTGTCTATCGAGGTTAAGGGGCTAGATATTTACCCAGACCTTCAAAGGGTTTTACTGCTAATTCTTACAGAGCACATTATGAATGAAGCTTCTAAGAATCCAAGCCAGCGGTATTTGTTAATTGTTGATGAGATTTGGAAGGTATTGCAAAACGAGAGTGCTGCCCAGTTTATTATTGAGTGCTACAGGACCATGAGAAAGTTTTATGGAGGAATTTGGGGTGTCACCCAGTCCATAAAAGACTTTATGTTTGACCCAGAGATTGCAGCAGCAATTATGCAAAACACTCCGAGCCGAGTCATTCTCAAGCAAAGAGGGGTTGATTGGAAAGAGTTTCAAGAAATTTTATCTCTTAATGATGCTGAAGTTGAAGCTGTAAAGTCGCTTCGTTCAGAAAAGGGTAAGTTTTCAGAGCATCTTTATATCCAAGATGAGCAAAAGGCTATTTTAAAAATAGAACCCGATGCTCTTTCATATTGGATTTGCACAACTGACCCTCAAGATAAAACTGTAATAAACGAATTCAAAACAAAATATCCAGACCTAAAATACATAGAGGTGTTGGAAAAAATTGTTGAAAAACAAAAAGGAGAAAACAACTAAAGTGAAATTTTTAGTAATCCCATTGTGTGCAATTATTATTGGCGTAGGAACTCCTAAAAAAAGCCATGCTTTATTTGGTGCAGATGCTGCGGCCATGATTCCATTTCTAGTAAAAATATTGGCCCAAGCCGTTAAGCAGTATCATCAAATGAAAACTCTCTATGAGAACGCTAAGAATCATAAAGAGATGTTTCGGTCCATTAACGATGGCCTTAATGCAGCGATTGGACTTTTAGAGAGTTTACCTATTGAAGATGAAAATATTTTAGGTGAATTAAAGACATTTCGCCGAGCAATGAACGAGATAGAACAGATCTATGGTGCTATTCCAAAGGGTAAAGAAGAGCTTTTGATGAGGCTACACGACAATACTGTTGCTGAGTCGATTAAAATTTCAAACTCTTTAAAGCAGTACGCTAAGTCTCAAGAGAAAAATTCAAATAGAATTGCAAGGCAAGCAGCTCATGTCAGTCCAAAGGGAGCTGCAAGAGTTAATGTTCAAACAAATGCGGCCATTCTACATACACTAAATCAGCTTTTGAGAGTGAACGGTCAGATGCTTAAACTTCAAAGTGAAAACCTGGCTATGACTAACAAGACTGCTAAAGAGTCAAATTACCATTTCAGTAAGGTGACTAAAGATCTTGGAAGTAGTTTTAAGAGTTTTGAAGCCAGTTTTAGGACGCCAAAGTTTTAATGTATGATTGGCTACCGGAAGTTTGTCGAGAAATCAGAGGAAATTTACTTGAGATTTATTGGTTGTCCATAGTTCCCCTGACTCTTTTGTTGATCATTTTAGAATTTTTTAAATTACCAGAGCGAGAGCCAAATGCTTTGGGAGTTATAAAGCGGGCTGCGATTTCAATAATTCTCTTAATGAGTTTTGATGAAGTTATACATACGATTGCAGCTATTGGCGATGGTATTGTGCTCTCTATTAGCCCTAAGCCTCATATCAATCAGGTTTTAGACGAGGTGTGGAAGTTTGTTCAAAGTGTTGAGCTGAGTTGGCTGAAATATAAAGAGACTATCATTTGGGTGTTTAGTCTCATGTCATTTATATTTGCATATCTTGGTGCCTTTATAGCAGATGCGTTGGTTCATTTCTGTTGGGCGATTCTGTATATCCTCTCGCCACTGATGATCCTTGCTTACATTCCTCAATCGACGGCTAAGATTGCCATAGGGCTTTATAGAAGTCTTTGTACAGTCATGACCTGGAAAGTGATGTGGGCAGTACTCGGGGTGATTTTATTAAAGTTTACAACTAATGTTCCAATAACCGAGGCTGATAACTACAACGCCGTTTTGCTAATTGTTATTAATGTTTTTATTGGCCTCAGCATGCTTTTTGTCCCGATTGCAACGAAAGCATTCTTATCAGGAGATTTTGCAGCTTATTCAGGTGCCCTAGCTATAGCCCCGGCCATTGCTTCAAAGAAGTTAATTGTAAGTCAGCTTAAAAAAGCAGGCGGTTTTGCTGCAAAACGTGGAAAGAATTTTGCCTTTAGTGGAGTTAGAGGAACAGGCCGTGCTGTTAAAGGTTTTGGTGAAAGGTTTAAAGGTAGAAAGGACGCTTCAAATCAAAGACCAAATTATTCAGACTTAAATACAAAGACAAAGAGTGTGCGCACTCCAAAAAAATCAAATACTAACAAAGGAGATCGACGTAAATGATGACATTTAAATCAAAGCGTTTAGAACCTGTAAATCAATGGATAAAGGTTAATCTTTTAATGAGAAATCTTCGTCTTGTGATTCACGGATTGCTAGTTTCAAATTTTATTCTTATGGGAACCTGTATCTACCTACTTAACAAAGATACCTTGGTTGTTGCCTTAACAGAGTCAGACAGTCTTTATTTTATAGGCAAGAGACAAAAGAATGAAGTGAATGAAGAAGATGTTGAAAAAGCTGCAAAAAACTTTGTTCTTAACCGCTATCAGTGGAAAGACTACAGCATTGAAGCTTTAGTTAGAAATATTTCACCGCATGTGACTTATGGATTACTAAAGAAGATGACAAAGAAGTTTGAAAAATCAAAAGACTTTGTAAAAAAGAATGCGATTTCTCAAGACATTGTTGTCCAAAGTGTTGAGTTAAAAGAAAGTCATGTTGAGGTCAAATTTGATAGGGTGGTATCCGTTGGGAAAAAAGTTAAGGCCGTTCAACCCTTAGAAGTGCATCTGGAAATTATTCAAGACACTGCGAACAAATGGAATCTAAAAGGGCTCTATGTAAATTCAATCACGGAGTTTGAACAGTGATAAGACCTCTGGTTCTACTTATTGTGTGTTTTTTTACAAAGCCTGCTTTTTCAAAGGTGCGGACCATTGAAATGGACTCTGGTCAAATGAAGACCATTACTCTTGCTTTGGGGAGATCTACAGTTTTGCAATTTGTAGATTCTCCCAAGAAAATAGTAAGCGGTAATAGCAACTACTTTAATATCGAGTTTACTGGAAATGATGTGACTATTCAGCCTCTTTCACAAGTTTCAAGTAATCTGTTTATATACAGTGGCCATAGACGCTTTGGGTTCATTTTAAAGGTTTGCCACTGTCAGAGCTATGATGACTTGGTCAAAATTTACTGGAAATACCCCAAGAAAAAAGCCGCAAAGCGATTTGTTAAGAAAAAAAATAAATTCAAATCTCAGTCCTTTCATGTTGGAAAAACCAAAGTTTACGCATCAAACATGTTTTATCATAAGTTTAATGATGTTTATGTTTTAGATGGCAGCTTTGTTCTACCAAAGGGCATGGCTAAGCCCAAAGCAAAAGACTTTTGGACTACGAAGGGTGGCAAAACGTTAACGACATTGGATGTTGTTTTCTCAGATGAGGTAAAATTTAAGAACTATAGAAACATCAGGTTTCGGATGTTTTTAAAACTTCTTAAACCAGTGGATTTTACCCTGAGAGCGAAATTAGGAAAAAAAGAGGGCCATGTGATCATCTATAAGAGGTGGTATCAGTGAAGCCTATTTTTAAGAGATGCTATTTGCAAATAAAAAATATAGTTCTCGCCCCAATAAAAATTTGGGGCGAGGTGAAGTCATTTTGTGACGAGAAGTTCTTCAAGAAGTACTTTGGCAAAAAAACAATTAATCTAGCAGCTTCTATGAAATGGGGGTTTTCGCTTTTTCTAATATTGATGACTGGACTAAGTCTATTCATGTCTCCCGAAGAAGACAGTAGCTCTTATAGTACGTCATATATAAAGGCCAAGAGTAAAGAAAGCGAAGGTGTTGATGGTGTGAAAATTGTGACACCTATTAGGCCTCTAAAGGGTACATCTAGTAGAAAACAGAACAGGATTTCAGGCGATGAATCAGCTCCGAGGCAGTTAAAGCGAGGGGCTCACTCTGCAATCAAGTATGCTGGAAAGCAGGTCTTAGTTCGGTCAAGTTCCCAAGGTGACAGAGCGTTGCCCGTGGGGACAAACCTGATTGGAAAGCTTCTATCTAGTGTTGATACACGTCAAAGCGAAAAGTTTGTGCGTGTGCTACTGCCTTATGGTGGGAAGTTCAAAAATCGAGTTGGTATTCCTAAAAATACTGTTCTGCTTGGCCAGGTCTCATACCCAAGCCGAGGAAAAAGAGTTTATCTCAATTTTCATACAGGAGTCTTGCCAAACGGTGAGGAGATCAAGGTAGCAGGGGCTGCGATGGACGCTAAGGATTTTTCTCCAGGTCTTATTGGTAATTATAACAGTGCTTTTTCCGGCAGAGCAGGAGCCACTCTAGGGTTTTCTTTTGTAGCTGGTGCAAGTGAAGTTCTTCAAGAAAAAGAAGCTCTTGGGCAGGGGCATTTTGTATCGAAAAAGGCCACTTTAAACAACGCACTTTTAAATGGAGTTTCAGAGTTTGCAAAAACAGAAGGGGCGTTTCAGTTAGAAGAGGCTCGTAGCGAAACGGGCTTCGTCACTCTAAATCAAGGAAAAGAGTTAATCATCACTTTAACCAAAACATTTAAGAATGGAGGGGAGAACTAATGGGTAAGGAGAAAACTAAACCAGGGATTGAACGATTGATTGAAAACGTATGTAGCTTTTTAAAAGCAATCTACTGCTATTTAATTCATGCTGGTCGAAAATTTTCGTCTCTTTCAGCTCATTCAAAAATAAACATCTTAGGTCTTTTTGTATTGTTATATATACTTTCAGTTACAAATTTTCACTTCTGGATGATGCATAAGGCGTGGCCTATGCTCTTTTCTCAGCAATTTGTCAGAAACATGGGAATGATCTCTCTTCCAGTTAAATATCTTCTTTTAAGTGGCTTTACTCTTCTGCTGGTTGTTAAGTTCTTGGGGTGGTCAAATATAAGTAAGATGAAGGCTGTGACGAAAGGTCTAAAGCTTGCGGGGCTTAAAAATGCTGGTGGTATTGGCCCAAGGGCGACAGATATTGTGAACCTGTCACCGTACCGTCAGAAGGTATCAATAGACTCTGAAGGTGTTCCTCTTGAGGAGTTTGAGCGCAAGAAAAATTTCATTAGATCTTGTGTGAACTCCCAAGTAGAGGCGATTATAGAAGGTGATGAGCCGAAGTACTTAGATCTTTATTTAACCAATAAGCTGCTGCCAAAGAGAGTTTCGTACGGTGAAGTTTGCTCCCATGCTTTAAAGCCGGGTCAGTTTGTAATTGGTAAAAATTATGGTCAGGTCATAACCCAAAATCTATTTGATCTGCCACACATGTTAGTCGCTGGTAGCACAGGTATGGGAAAATCTTATTTTTTAAGGCAAATGCTTTTAAATCTTCTTGAAAACACTCCTGATCTTCAGGTCTATGCTTTGGATTTTAAAGAGGGAATTTCAATGAAGCCATTTCGCTCTCATCCGAGAGTGAGGGTTATAAAAGATGTCACTCACGCCATAACTATCTTAGAAAAAATTGAATCTGAAATGAAAAAGAGATTTAAAATCCTTGAAGAAACAGATGCTGATGTGATTGATCCGAAAGTTCATAAGAGAGATCCTATTTTGGTTTTAATTGATGAGTGTTCAATGCTCTATTCGTTAGTCGCCAGAGGTAAGAGCGAAAAAGAAAGTGCTCTAAAAGCTACGCAAATTACAGACAATATTGCAAAGCTTTCAAGGGCGGCGAGGATACATCTCGTTCTGGGAACGCAGAAGATCACGAAAGAAACTGTAAGCACTCATATTCAAGAGAATATTGAAGGGCGTGTTTGCTTTAAAGTGACTTCAATCCAGGGGTCAGCCCTTGTAATAGGAAACAAGGCTGCAAAAGATCTACCTAAGATACCTGGCCGAGCTATTAGCAAGGTCAGTGTTGATCAGGAAGAGGTTCAAACTCCATTTATCACGACTGAGGAGATTAAGCAGAGAGTTGCTAGATTAAAAGAAGACCTTGATAAGGGAAAAAGAAAACCCAACCAAGAAATGGTTTCTGAGGTGAAGCTAAGGAAAGAAAAAGTTGAAGACAAATTTGCAGAGGTCGTAAAAACATGAGCAAAAGCCATCGTTACTCTTTACGCTTAAACAATAGAGATCGACTCTTGTTTGAATATTTATTTGTGACTAAAGGAGCCACTCGTCGACAAGTGCATAAGGATATTTTTACTGGCAGGTCTGCTCCGACGGTTCATGATAGGCTTAGCAAGCTTGAGAAGTATGGGTATATTGAACGTTTCCCTGTTCATTTTGATGGTTCAATGCTTGGCTATCGTCTGACATACAAAACAGTAAATGATTGTGAATTTTTCGATATTCAACCTAAAAGATCAGAGTTTAAGTCAACAAATCCAAGCCATGATTTTTCATTGATTGAGATAAGAAGAGGATTCCTTAGGGCTGAGGGATTAAAGCATTATCTAATGGAAAATGAACTACAGTCAGGCTTAATTAATGGGAAAGTCTATGAATATAACGATTTCAAGAGTCTAAATTCAGATGCTTTCATTAGATTGCGAATCGGATCCAATGAGTTTTCAGGTGCGATTGAATTCGAACAGTCAGTAAAAATGAAATCTAGGTATATTGAGCTGTTCAATTCTTATTATGATTCTGATCATGTCACATTTGTTCTTTACGTTGTTGCAAATAATCGTTTGTATTCAGCAATATTGAATTTTGAAAAGGAAGTTAGAGGTGAGCAAAGACCAAAAATATTTGCAATAACTTACAACGATTTCAAAAATGAAGACAAGTGTCTCGAGTTTAAGAATCACGATGGTCACGTTTTAAATATAACATTAAAACAGGATGGAGGAGTTAAATGATTATCATAATTTAAAATATTTGATCCTAATTGGAGTCTAATTTGCATCGAACTCATTTAGGAAGTTTTTCATATGCGTTTTCAGATAAGTAACTAAATTAAATCGGCTTTCTTGAATTAGGAAGTAAACTGTATTTGAGTCAGTCAATGTATATGGAGGTGTAGAATTACATTTATTAAAAATATCATATTGTGTGTGTTTGTATTTGGAAGTTTAGGTTGTTCAACAGTTGGAAAGTCGACGCTGCTGGGGGTTGGGTCAGGTGCTGGTTTAGGAGCTATGTCTGCTGCGGCATTAGCATCAAAGAATCATCAGCAAGTGACTCTTCGTGGAGCTGGAGTTGGTGCTCTTGTTGGTGGTTTAACAGGTTACCTTTTTCACAAACTAGTTGAGAAAAAAGAAACTAAAGTGAGAAGAGACACTTTGTTTAATTTGGAGTCTCATGGAATTTCAACCGGCTTTGATGGAGTGGACTTAAAAAAGTTTAATACTTTTGTCACTTCACCAGAGTTACGCGAGGGGTATATTGAAACTCATACCGTAGATGATGGCAGGAAGCTTATCCAGGGTCATAAGACGTGGACTATCATTGGAAATCCTCAATTTAATTTGGCCAGTCCAAAAAGAAAAAGAGGCTCTAGGTGATTCAGATTGTAAAGTCTGGGAAGATAAGTCTTGAGCCTGAAGCTGTAGAAGCTTTGGTTCAGATGTGTAAGATTTTAAATGAGGAGAATGGTGGTGTGAAAGCATCACCTTCTCAAATTGTCAGTCAGTCCTTGATTGAATACGCTGATCGTTATTTTGAGCGAGATAAAGATCGTATTATGGCTCTTATTTTTGACAAGAGGAGTTATAATAAGGGTGTCGATAAAAGAGCTAAGACAGACAAGGAGTATGACGAGCTTATAGAGAAGGGTAGGTCTCTGGGTAGTAAGAGGGAAAAAATACTTTCTTTAAGAGCTGCTAGAAGAGCTTCAGTGAGCGTTCAATCAGAGGACCAAAATTGATTTTTAAAATACAAAATTGCGTTTGTATTTTTAGGCTTAAGAGTCTGTTTTTACCTCTAAAAACATTGAATTTAAGTAAGCAAAAAAGTATATTTACATATGAGGCACTCGTATGAATGCCTCAGCCCTAAAGGGGGAATGGCTCTTTGAAAATAGAATAGAGTTTTTGATGGCATTAAATCATCACGTATTTAATGAAAAGGAAGCGGCTTTTTATTGTCGATGTGGAGTGGATAGCATTCGCTACCATGCACTTCGTACTAGAAAGCTCACGTTCTGCGACTTTACTAAAGAAGGCTTAGTTTTTCTCAAAACAGACCTTGATTCTTTCCTTATGCGTTCGCGCAAGCAAAGTTATCAAGGCTAGGGAGAAAAATTATGAATGAATTAGTGCAAATAGAAGTTTCTTTTGAATACGCTCCGAAGGTTTATTGTTATAAAAGAGAGAATGGTTGGTATTGGAAGTTTAAATTTCCAAACAACACTTGGTTCTACGGACCTGCTCCTGGAAATACAAAAAAAGTTGCAAGGCAAAATGCCAATCTAAAAGAGCGGCAACTTGCTAAAGGACTTTTTACTCAGCGGGAAGCAGAAAAGTATAGAACAACTTCTTCTCAAGTACTGACTTTTGATGATGCAATAGAGCAGTTTATTGATCATCTTAAGTCAGAAGATGCTTCACCAAATTATTATAAGGGACTTGAAGCAACTCTCAAAGCTGCTGCAAGATACTTTATTGAAGTGCAGCGGATTGATTTTGCTCACAAGCTTACTGAAGATCATGCCTACAGGTATCGACAGAGTTTGTTGGCGCGGGTGAAGAGTGAGGAAATCAAACGAGTCACAGCTTTTAAGTTGTTAAACAATTTTAAAAGACTTTATAAGTGGCTTAGGCGCAGAAAAAAGATTGCGTCAAACCCTTGGGTTGAAGTTGAGGCTATAGTTGTTCCAAAAGAAGAGCGATCAAGAAGAGTAACGCCGACACCTGATATTATTCCAAAGCTTATGTCTGCCGATTATAAACATCGTTTTAATTTTCCCATAAAAGAATTTGTTTATGGACTTTTTAGAACGGGTGCTAGAAAGCAAGAGCTTTTATATATGGAAGTGGATGATGTGGATTGGGAAACAGGTCGCTGGGAGATCAGAAAAAAGAAATGTCCGGTTAAACACGGAGATGTCTGGTTTCCTAAGTATAAAAAGTCGAGAGTTACTTTTTTACCTCAAGACGTGCTGGATTTATTCAAACCATTGGTTGAAAGAGCCAAGCTTCACAAAGTGGTCGGTTACACCCCTAATTTTAGTGGTGTGATGAAGCCCCAAGAAGCTAGGTTTATTTTCACAATGATTGATGTAAATTTAAGCAGCCCTGGTCGAAGAAAGGTCTACCGAAGGGTGGATTCGGTTCGAGGCAGTTGGGGTGGTCTTTTTATTGCTGCTGGATTGGTAGAATCAAAGCTCACATTCAGTCGCTCAACGGCCAAATATAAAAATGGTCATAAGGTAAGGACTGATGTGGCAGTGCCCTTCACAAGGCATGATATGCGGCGAGGTTTTAACGTAGCAGCAAAGAAAGCAGGAATGTCTCTAGATGATCGAGCGATGCTCTTAGGTCATGGGCGAGATGTGAATGAGAGTAGTTACTGTGGCGAACCCGAGCTAGATGGAAGAGAAGTTCTCGAGATTATAAACAATAAAATGTGGAAAGGAGCGGTTTAAGAATGACATGTAGCCTTGTAAAAAATGGTACCGACGGCGAGAATCGAACTCGCACATTATTGCTAATACGGGATTTTGAATCCCGCGCGTCTACCAATTCCGCCACGTCGGCAATTTACTATTTTGTTACAAGGCGATTTTTTCAAACAGTGAGATTTGGCAGTCTGAGTCTCACAAGTAGTTATAATGCTTAAAAAAATCAAAACTTTATTCTTTCCTTTCGTCCTTTAGACGCGTGGTTTTTTGAATCCTTCGTGTCTACCAATTCCACCACGTCGGCAATTTACTATTTTGTTACAAGGCGATTTTTTCAAACAGTGAGATTTGGCAGTCTGAGTCTCACAAGTAGTTGTTATGCTTAAAAAAATCAAAACTTTATTCTTTCCTTTCTTCCTTTAGACACGCGGTATTTTGAATCCAGTGTGTCTACCAATTCCACCACCGAGGCTTTCCGTGTGGATGAATCAGTTAACAGTTGCTTGAGCCTAGGGTCAAGATACGGCTTTTCTTTTAGGGCGAAGAATTATTGCAGCTAGAAAAGGAAAAAGCAAAAAGACCCATCCCATTGAGCTATTTGTTTTGCCGGTGAATAACTTTAAGCTCCCAGGTTTTCCATGACCTCCCACCTGTTGGTTCATGTCATCATAGACAGCTGTGACACGTCCACAACCTCCACCTTCGGAATAAGACCCATCATAAGAAGACTGTGAGCTGAAGCCACCCTGTCCTTGGTAGGTGGGAGTGTAGTCAGGAGAAAATGGGCTAGTGGCAGTATTTTGTTGAGCTGCGAGTACAGCACTTAACATGTTAATTCGTTTGGCGTGTTTGAGCTTAGACCCTAAGCTCGCCACATCATCGCCTGATGAGATTAAAAGTTGACCTACTTGATAAGCAGAAAGTTGAGGGGCTTCACGCCAGATCAGTGCGGCTAAACCAGAAACAATTGGGGTCGCCATACTTGTCCCTGAAGCAAAACCATAACCACTTCCAGGTAAAAGGCTGAGTATATATTCTCCAGGGGCTGCTAAATCAACTTCAGGTCCATAGTTAGAAAATTGAGAGAGTTCGTCAGAGTCACTCGTTGAAGCTACTGAAATCAAACTGGGGATGTCAAAATTTGCAGGATAAATAGGATTTGTGGCTGTGTTTTGTCCTTGGTTTCCAGCAGCAGCTATTGTGAGAGCCCCATAGGTGTGAGCCTTAACAAAAACTTCGTGAAGAGACCGACTGTAAGAAGGGCCCCCCCAAGAATTATTTAAAACTCGAGCCCCTTTATTTAATGCATAATTGACAGCATCGATTGCATCGGAAACAACACCTGAGCCTGAATCACTTAAGAATTTCAAAACCATGATTTTAGCACGAATATGGGAGTTGTTGGGTTCAAATAAATCTTCAGTTGCGCCAATGGCCACTCCAGCCACATGTGTCCCGTGACCAGAATTATCACTTAAGTTTGCATTATTATCTATAAAGTTCCAGCCCCATTTGTCATCGATATAACCGTTACCATCATCATCAACTCCGGTGACACCATTAACTTCTAAGGCATTTTCCCAAACTCGGTTTTGGTTTATAAGTTCTCGGTGATTTATATCAGCTCCAGAATCTAAAATAGCAATTATGGGTGTGATCGAAGAGGTCTCGGAAACCTCTGTCCAAGACTCTTCAATTTGAATTGGCCCTTGAGTCATGTTTGTTCCACCGGTCATTTTGTAAACTTTATAGTTGGGTTCGGCAAACTCAACATTAGGATCTTCATTGAGAGATCTTAAGAGGTCTTCGTGGTCTGTTTCATTTGAAACCTCAAATTTGATCTGAGCTAACCCAAGGTCCGGCCATTTTTTAAACTTTCTTATAGAGGGAGTAGATTCTTTTTGGGTGAGACTTGTCTTAAAGTGTGCGGTTGATGTTTGTGAGCTACTCGACTTATACTTCACTATAAAGTCACCACGAGTGTATTCGGCACCAAAAGCAGTATTGAGCCCCATTGAAAGGCAAACAAGTGCAACGCAAGAACTAAAAACGAAGAGAACGTGAGAGTGTTTTTTAGGCATGCGTTCTTTTCGGACTTAGGTCTGTGAATGTTTAAGGCAACTTTATTAAAAATAGGAAGAAGTGTTTCGAATTAAAACACAACAGTTTATCTGTAAGGAAGTGTTGCTTTCTGGTAAAAGTATTTTTATTTTTTTTATGCTTTCACCGTGAGCAAACTATTTGTATTCAGTTCATTATTTAGATGAGTTGAGCACAGGCCGAAAATTTTTTTATGAAGCCAAGAGTCCATTTTCGAATTTGTGAGGGTGAGCATCACTGAGCTTAGATATGAGATGGGTTTTATAGCGTTGTGTTGAATTCGTCAGGCGCCCAGGTTGAGGAGCACGCGCTAAGTGAGGCAGATGAGTTTCGTGTTCGACTTAATTTTCTTCTTCGAGCTAGAGCTTGAGATACATAGACTGATTAAAGAGTGATTTTTTTTATAACTTATAAATTCATAAGTCTCATTGTGGAATGTCTGTGAAAAACTCTTTTGAAACATAAATGAACTTAAATCTAAGTCTCTAAAATTAACAAGTCGCTGGTTGGAAGAGCATTTGTATAAAGCCTCTTTGAGAGTCCAAGTCTTAGCGATATAGTAATTGGGGTTTTGTGATTTGAAGATGCTCTTCTCTTCATTTTTATGTAGCCACTTTTTTCTGTGATTTGATTTCAGGTCTTTGAAACGATTTATTGACTCTAGATCAAGTCCTATTGGGCCAAGTTCACTGAGTGCGATGCAGATCTTTTCTTGGGTATGGGAGAGGCTAAAAAAAAATTTACTCTTCAAAAGAGGGTTTGTAAAAATGGGCTGCCCATGTTGATCTCTTTTGATCATAATTTTATTGGGTTTAAACTGTGGGAGTTTGTGTTTGATAATGAGCTTTTTAAGTAATGTGCGAGCTGACAAATACTCTTTTCTTCTTTTATGAGAAGACATTTTGTTAAGCTCATCTAATTCAAAAGAACACAAAGTCTTTTTGTCTTGAGGAAGTTGAGATAATAAGGCTGTATATATGAATATATTACTTTTAAGTTTTATCTTTGGGGTATTATTCATAAATTTTACCTAAGTGACAAAATGTAAATTCTGTATAAAAAAAGCCTCTTAATTTAATTAAGAGGCTTTCCTGTTTATAATGTTAGACGTTGAGTTTATCTTGCGATTTTAAAAACAACTCTTCTATTGGCTTCTTGACCTTCTTTGGTTTCGTTTGAAGCCATAGGCATTTTAGATCCCATTCCTACAGTTTTAACTCCGTTCAATTTTTCAGCAGACATCTTTGCTGATTTTGCTAAATAAGCTTTAACGCTTTTAGCCCGGGCTGTACTTAAAGTCTCGTTTGCCGTCGCTGAACCTGTTGAGTCTGTGTGCCCTTCAATAGTTAACTCCTCAAAACCAGACTTATTTAAGTAAGCCCCAAGTTTATCAAGTAACTGATGGGCATCACCGTTCAAAGCTGCAGATCCAACAGCAAACTTAATAGCCTGAGAATAAAAAACTTCGCTCTTAGCTTTTGGGTCACCCACAATATCTTTTGTGGCATCGTTTAAAACTTTAGCTCCTTTAATCACACCAGAGAAAACCTTGTTCGCAGCGCCTTCAACAAGCCCTGCCGTTCCTTTTGCAGCATCACCCACAAGGTTTGCCGTTCCGCTGGCAACATCACCAACAGCATTAACAGTCCCTTTAGCGGCATCACCCACAAGATCAGCAGTTCCGCTTGCTACATCGCCAACAGCATTAACAGTTCCCTTGGCAGCATCTCCAACTAAACCGGCAGTGCCTTTAGCAGCATCGCCTACAGCACCAACAGTTCCTTTGGCCACATCACCAATTAAGTTACCAGTTTTAGAAAGTGCATTTTGACCTACACCAGAAGAGCTGCAGCTTCTAAGAAAGTAATAAGCAAAAACGACTATGAGAACCAAGAGCAGAAGACTCAATAATTTTTTTAACATGTTTCATCCTTTTGTTTGTTTCATGGGGTATTTAAAGGTAAAGCCTTAAGGCTTGTCAACGCAGAGGCCATTAATCTGTTTCATGTGACCCTGAGTTATCGGCATAATTTTGTCTTTTTTGGTCGAAAAGAGACAAAAGTTAAGTTTTATGAAAGCATATGTGAATGATTGATTTTATAGTGAGCTTTATCCTAGGTTGGATGCCTGCTGTCTGTGTTCTTTTTGCAAGTTTTGGAGTTTATTGGTTTATCCAAAATTTTATTTACAAAAATTCAACTCTGGACGTGTCTGGTAAGCGATGGAAAAGGCAGTTGTTGACGAGCTTCTTCTTTTTAGTATCTCTTATTACGTTCGTATTGGTGATACCGGTCACTGAGACAATGAAGGGACAGCTTTTAAACCTGATGGGGATTGCTATCACAGCCACAATTGCATTGTCTTCGACGACATTTGTGGGGAACACAATGGCTGGGCTTATGTTAAAAACCATAGATGGCATTAAGCCCGGGGATTTTTTAAATGTTGGTAAGCACTCAGGTCGAGTTTCGGAGCAAGGCTTGCTTCACACCGAGATTCAAACTGAAGAGCGCAACCTCACTACTTTGCCTAATTTATATCTTGTCACAACCCCGGTTACGATTGTACGAGGGTCGGGGACCATGGTTTCGGCCCATGTTTCATTAGGTTATGATGTCCCGCGAAGCCAAGTGAATAAGTACTTAATAGAAGCTGGAGAATTGTCAGGCCTTACAGACCCTTTTGTGCTGGTTATTGAGTTAGGGGATTTTTCTGTGACTTATAGAGTTTCTGGATTTTTAGCTGATGTGAAATATCTTGTCACGCATAGGTCAAAGCTTCGAGGACACATGTTAGATGTTTTGCATGAAAATAAAATTGAGATTGTATCCCCCAGTTTTATGAGCCAAAGGGTGTACGATCCAAGTGAAAATTTTATTCCCCGTAAGCAGTTTGTAGAAGAGGTCATAGATGAAAAACCCATAGAAGAACTCATCTTTGATAAAGCCGAAGTGGCTGGAAGCAAAGAGAGGCTGAAAGAGATTGTTTTAAAAATTGAAGAAAAACTCAAGTCTCTATATGAGCAGCAAAAAGCCCTCCCAGAAGATGTTCCTACTCTAAACAAAATCAGTGTATTAGAAAAAAGAAAAGCCACCTTGATTGCAGGCTTGCAAGTAAAAGAAGATCAACACCAAGATTGAATTTTGCGCCTATAGGTTAGGCGTAAAAAGCCTATCTACAAAGGATTTGGAAGTATTTTAGGAATACTCCCATTGTGCATCATGACAACAAGTTTTGTTTCCCTTAACATTTTAACTGTTCTTAATACTTTCTATTGATAATTTTAATATTAGGGGGCGCGGTGTCTCGTTTTTTGGTTCCAATTCTTTTAGTTATATTTGCGGCTTGGTCTTACTATGCAACAGATTGGTATGTCTGTTATGTCAAAAAAGAATGTGTGACGCCACAGCCTGTTGTTAGAGCAGCTCCAGTACAAGTTGAGCCGGATCCAGCACCCATAGTTGAGGAAGTTGAAAAGGCTGAGGTGCTGGAAGACGAATCTTTTGAGATAGTCGATCAAAAAATCTTATTTAAGACAGGGGCCACGTCACCTCAGGCTTCCATGATCATCGTAAATTATGTGAAAGAACTTTCTGAAAAGTTTTTAAAAGCTTCCAGTGAGGGATCCGTTCTTGAAGTTTCGGGGCATACAGATAATGTCGGTGATCCTATGTTCAACAAGGACTTGTCTCAAAAAAGAGCACAAGCTATTGCCGATTTGTTTATCTCTAATAAGGTTCCGAAGAATAAAATCAGAGCCATAGGTTATGGACAAGAAAGGCCCTTAAACACGAACTCTACCCCTGATGAAAGACGTTTGAACCGAAGGGTAGAAATTAAATTTTAATGTCTCATTTTACAATTTACAGTATGAATTTTTAATAAAAAAGATATGGAGGTCTCTAAATGTTAATTGATATTTTTTCGAGCTTTGGAAGCATAGCTACAGCTTTATTTTTCTTACTTTTTGCAGGGATTATGGGGTATATACTTCATTACTTGCTTTCCCGTAGAGGTCTGCACGCAAAGTTTGAGCTTTTAAGAAACCAGTTTTCAGGTTTTGACTCAAGACTCAATGGGGTAGATAAGAAAGTAAAATCTTTAGAGACTCAGTGGCCAAAATTTGAAGAAAGATTTCAGACTTTAGAGTCTCAGCAAGAAAATTTTGAAACAGCTCAAAATGAAGCTCATAAAAAAATAGATTTAGATTTTGGAGAGTTAAAAAAGAATCAAACCTTAAAGTTTACAAGCCTCACAACACAGCTCACTGATGCCACTTCAGAATTAGCGGGTATGAAATCTAGTTTTACACCTTTTGAGACGGGCTTGAAGTCTCAGGCTCAAAATTTAGAGGCTCTAAAAACTAAAATGACGAGCTTAAACTCTGAAAGAGAGAAAAAAGAGGCCCAACTAGACGAAAAAATAAAATCAGCTGTAAAATCTGACGATATTAAAGACTTCATAAAAATGAGCTCATTGGGTGAGTTTGCTAAAAAATCAGACATTCCTAGCTCTTTAACTCAAGCTGAGGTGAAGGGATTTATTGGAGAGACTGAGAAAAACTGGATGTCTAAATTAACAGGCACAGAAAGTAAAATTAAAGATTGGTCTCCACAGATCAATCAAATGACATCTAAAGTTCAGTCCCTAGAGACTGAGAAATTAGACAAGGTTCAATTTGAACAAGTAAAAAAACTAGAAACACAGTTGCAGTCTTTAACAGAAAACTTAAATCAGCTTAAAAAAGAAAACAAAGATCAAGATGATGAAATTTCAGCATTAAAACTGGCCCTTAAAGAGAAGAACTCAAAACCAGTGGCAGCTCCAGCTCCAGTTAAAAAAGCAGCTCCCATTGCTATGGATTCTCGTGGAGTTCCCACTGAACCTATAGTCGACAAATTGTCTATTCGTAACATCAGGGTTCAAAGCCATGAAAAAGATGATTTGAAGCTGATTAAGGGCATTGGTCCATTTATTGAGGAAAAAGTGAATGCATTGGGAATCACGACTTTTAAGCAGGTGGCCGCTTTAACCCATGAAGATGTGGATTTAGTGACAGATGCCATTCAGTTTTTTCCTGGGCGTATTCTTAGAGACGACTGGATGTCTCAGGCTCAGCAACTCAAGAATCAAACACACTAAAACGTGACTTAGGGGCCAATTTACATAAAATGTGAATATGACTCCTTTAATGAAACAATACTGGGATATTAAGTCCCAGCACCCTGATGAGCTCGTCTTATTTCGTATGGGCGACTTTTACGAACTCTTTGCTGACGACGCAAAACATGCAGCTCCAATACTTGGTATCGCACTCACAGCCCGAAACAAAAAATCTGGAGATCACACACCAATGTGTGGGTTCCCCCATCATAGTTATGAAGCCTATGTTAATAAATTGGTTGAAGAAGGCCTACGCGTCGCTATTTGTGAGCAAATGGAAGACGCGAAGCTTGCAAAAGGTTTAGTTAAAAGAGCCGTCACCCGGAGATTTTCACCTTCTGTCCCTTTAAACACCGAAGCCCATGCCGAGCCTAATTTTATGGGAGCTTTTGATAAAACCGATTTAGTTATTTATGAAGCTTCAACACGTCGAGGGGAAATACACTTAAAAGCTCCTGATTTTTTGGCTCAGCTTAAGAAGTTCCAAGTAGTAGAACTTTTAGTCAAACCAGAGCAAGTTCGGGAACTCCCTTCTGATATTTTAGATCAGTGGCCCTTAACTATTATGAATGAAGAGGGCTCATTTAGTCCTTCGGAATTGATAAGGCAACATCTTAAAAATTTAGACTCAAAAACATTTGACCCTACATCTGTACAGTTTGAAAAAATACCCAAGGACGAATTTTTATTTATTTCAGACTCTAGCTTTGAGAGTTTAGAGATATTTGGTTCGTCTAAGTCAAAATCAAAATTTAGTTTTTTTTCATCGATAAACCGTACCCAAACTCCTGGTGGACACAGGTTGATACAAGACTGGGTGGCACGTCCTCTGAGTCGCGAGAAAGAGATTCTTTCAAGGCAAAGCTCAGTGACTCATTGGATAGAGAAATCAGATGAGCTTCCGTCATTAAGGCAAATACTATCTCGACTAGGAGATGTGCAAAGGCGTGTGGTCCGTTTTTCAAGTGATTATATTAAGCCTAAAGACTTTTACCGCTTAAAAGAAAGTGTGATGGCTCTTTTGGATTTAAAAGAATGTTTGGATCTATCAAATGTCGAATCTTTGCAATTGGAAGAGCTTAAAATATATTTAGAGTCTGCCCTTAATGATGAAAGTTTAATTAAAGAGGAAAGCTTTGTTCGACAAGCCTTTGATTCTGAATTTGATGAGCTCTCGAGTTTTTTGAGTCAGATTCAAGTTCAAATTGAAGAGTTTCAAAAAGAACAAAGAGAGCTCACCTCTATTGGAAATCTAAAAGTAAAGCACAATAATATTTTTGGGTATTATATTGAAGTTAGTAAAACTCAGAGTTCAAAGGTGCCAGAGATCTACCGGCGAAAACAGAGTCTTGTCAATGCAGAACGTTATACTCATCCTGATCTGGAATTGCTCGAAGAAAAAATACAAAGAGCCCAATTCCAAGTTACAGAAATCGAGTCTAAGATTTTTGACGACATTCATGGACGTATTCGACAGGACTCGGCACTTCTTTTGACCTGTGCACAAAGGTCTAACTTCTTAGATGTTGTAAGTTCTTTAGCTTGGCTAGCCATAGAAAATAAATATTGTTTACCCGTGTTTTCAACAGATAGAACTTTAGATCTGAAGTTGTCCAGACATCCTGTTATCGAACAGGTTTTAAAATCGAACTATCAGCCCAATAGCATACAAATGAAAGCAGGGGACTGTCTTTTGATTACAGGGCCCAACATGGCTGGAAAATCAACTGTGATGAGGCAGGTGGCTTTAACAGTAATTTTGGCTCAAATGGGTTCTTATGTTCCTGCTACGCAAGCACTCTTGCCTATTTATACTTCTTTGTGGACTCGAATCGGGGCTCATGATGACTTATCAAGTGGTCAATCTACATTTATGGTGGAAATGATAGAGGCTGCTGAAATGTTGTCCCAGGGAACGGAGTCCTCTTTATTTGTTTTAGATGAAATAGGCAGAGGCACGAGCACCTATGATGGCCTAAGTTTAGCGAGGTCTATACTTGAATTTTTGTGTGTAAAAATTAAAGGCCATAGTTTGTTTTCGACTCATTATCATGAACTGACTGAGCTTAAATTAGAATCAGTGAAACAAGCTCATATGAGTGCACAAATGAATGATGGTAAGCTCAAATTTACCTATCAGCTTTGCGAAGGCCCTAGTCAAAAATCATATGGTGTGGAGGTGGCGGCTTTAGCTGGTGTTCCACGTGCTGTTGTTGAAAAAGCTAAGGTCTATCTCGATGAGTACGAAACACAAAAGCAGCCTACTTTAGATTTATTTAACTGGGCTCAAAGAAAGGAAGTTGTTTTCCAAGAAGAAACTTCAAAAGAGTCTATTTTGTGGAGCGAAATTCAAAACTTAAAGCTTGACGAGATCACACCGAGACAAGCCTTGGAAAGGCTCTTTCAATGGCAAAAAAGCACTTAAATTTAGAAGAGCCTATTCTTGATGCTAAAGAGGCTGTTCTCGTTGGGGAGATTCAAGAGGCGCAAATTCGTTTTTCAAAATTTTATAAAAATTTAATAAATGAATTAAACCCAAATTCGAGTTTTTATTTCTTAGGATCCTTAGGTACAAACTCATTATGCCCTTTGTCGGATATAGATATACTCTTTGTGGGAAGTGAAGTTGAGGCTGAGGCATGGTCTCTGAAGTTTAAAACTCTTCAACTCCCATTAAAAATAAGAGTTCCAGGAGATTTAAAGCATTGGTCATTGGACACGGATATTTTTGGAATTTTATCTATTTTAAATGCTTCCCAAAATTCGAGGAGTGCAACTGCACTTTTAGTGGAACAAAAAAATAAGATTAGGGCTTTGGGTGCTTCGGAACTGGGAGAGTTTTACTCTCAGCTTTTGCTAGAACAAGAGCAGAGGCATAAAAGATACGGTTTAAGCTCAGGCTTAATGCAACCTAATCTAAAATTCTCTAAAGGGGGCTTGAGAGACATCTCTCAAAGCCTGGGTCTTCTAGAATTTTACTTTTTTGATTCTATTCCAAAGAAAGACCTCATTTTTAAACGCTTAGAGCAGATAAAGAAAAAGCTAAATCAGTACCGATTTATAGCTGCTCTATTTTATAATCAAGAAGTATTTAGTTTTGAAGTCCAACATGAAATAGCAACTCAAATTTTAAAAGTAAAAACTAAGGATTTTTCAAAGAGTTTGCAAATCCTGATGAGTGAAGCCTCCTTGCTCACTGAAGCCGTTTTTACTCAGGCCAGTGAGTGGTTTAAGGAAAACTCTAAAAAAACGCCTGAGTCACAGAGTGTGAAGCAATTTATTCAAGGCCCTCAAATTAGAACCTCAGTGGAATACACTTTGGGGCTCTCTCAGTGGAGTGATTCAGATTATTTATCTTTAAAAAAAGATTTTTTTTCACAATTAGAATTTGGTGTTCTGCCCGAGTACACAAGGTTTCTATTCGAATCCCAATCTATAGTGAAAATTATTCCTGAAATCAAACCACTTTTGGGATTAGTTCAACCTGATCATTATCACAAGTATACAGCGAGCCGGCATATTCTTAAAACCCTACAGGCCGTAAAAAAATTTAAAGCTGATCCCAGTTTGTTTTACTCATTAGAAAGCTTAATCAAACAAAGAGGTGATGAGCTTTGGTCTAGTTTATTTTTAACAGCACTGTTCCATGATTTAGGGAAGGGGCGAAAGACAGATCATTCTGTATTCGGGGCTCAAATTTTAAAAAAGTATCAGAGAGAAATTTCAGAAGAAAAATTTAAGAAGGTGAGCTCGTTAGTGAAACATCATCTTTGGTTGTCTCATTATAGTTTTAGAGCTCAGGTCGACCAGAGTGTTATCCTGCCAGAGGGGCTGGATAGAGAAAGTCTTACAGACTTGGCCCTCTTTACAGCTTTAGATATCTTTGGAACCCAGCCACAAGCATGGAACCAGTGGAAAGCTCGTAGCATAGCTCATACTTATGAGGTTTTGACGTCACAGGATAGTCAGCTAGATAGCTACCCCATTCCAGACTCTGACTATGAAAAATTAGTGGAGCGGATTCAAACTGAAACCAAAGAGAAGCTCAAGGTTTATGAGCACAACTCAAGAGTGTGGTTGTGCTGGTATTTGCCATATGATGAAAAGTACATTTTAAAGAAACAAGTGGAAGCCCTTTATAGTCTGGGTTTTGATATTGATGAGGCCATAATACAGAGTTTATTTCGAAAAAACGAAGAGTCCTTTGTTTTGAACTGGTTTAAACTCTCAGAGAATGCAGATATAAAATCGGTAAAAAGCAGAATAAAGTTTTTAGATATAAATAGAGTGTCACCAGCTCCTCCTTCAGTATATAAATTTAAAAGTATAAAAAAGAAAAGCTATAACGGAGAAGAAGTTCTCGTCTATAGAGGGAAAAATCACAAAGGCATTTTGCTTGAGGCAATAAATGATGTTTACAACAGAGGTTATAGCATCACTTGGGCCAAAGTGAACACCTGGGGTGAGCTTGTTGAAGATGTTTTTGGTATTAAAAAAAGCTAAAATAGAATTTTTTATAGATTCTAATTGAGAGGTGTTAACGCTTAGTGTCTATGAACTTTCCTTCTTTTTAGGGTAAAAATGGACTATTTCACTGCTTTCAGTCTAGTTTCTTTCAAACAAATTGCATGAGCCTTGAGTTTTTAGGGACTTCTTGTCAGACTTTAATCTATGACCCATGGAATGGGTTTTGGAGGGAGGCAAGGATGCTAAAAGACGTATTGATAAGAGAAGGGCTCTCAAACAGAGAATCTGAAGTGGCTGAGTTAGTGACACAAGGTCTATCTAACAAAGAAGTAGCCAGTAGATTGTTTGTGACAGAGAAAACAGTAAAATTTCATCTCACAAATATTTATAAAAAAATGAATGTAAAATCTAGAGCGCAGCTTATCGTTTGGTGTTTGCCTAACATGAGTTTTGTGGAAAGATCTGGAGATAGTGCAACATCTCAAAATTCAAATCATGGATCACATAATGGGGGACATAATTCTGGACCTGCAAAAGCAGCAGAACCACCACAAATCATCCCTGGTCAGGCTAATAAAATAGAATATAAGTTCTGATAAAAAGAAATTGCCTTCTAAATGTTAATGATAAGTATAAAGGATCCATCGAGGATCCTTTTTTTTTGGTTATTCATGAGATAAAAAAAGTTTAATATAGAATATGAGGGGTTGTGGAAGGTGTGTTTGTCCAAACGAGAAGAGCAGTTCACGAGAAAGTAGATTGGGCACTGAGGAAATTAAATGAAGGCTCTAGTTGTGACTCAGGTCTGAGTTTAATTTTATCAGTGCCCACTCTAGTTTCGACTTGAGATGTTTTTTGTAGTGGACAAACACATCTTCCACAGCCCCTAACTGAAATTTTTTAAAACCAAACAGTAGCGGGAGACTTTTAGTGGCCGATCAGCAATACAAACAAACAGATTCGAGTGTCATTAACACTCATTTGGTCTTACCCTCTCACACCAATGCTTTAAACAGTATTTTTGGTGGGGTCATAATGTCATGGATCGACATCTCTGCAGCTATTGCAGCCCAACGTCATTGCCGTGGGGCCGTTGTTACAGCAAGTATTGATGCCCTGGATTTTATTGCCCCAGTTTATGTAGGTTGGGTGGTGAATTTAAAGTCTCAGGTGAATTTTGTAGCTCGAACCTCAATGGAGGTGGGGGTTCGTGTGGACGCTGAAAACCCGAGAACAGGGGAAGTCTTTCATACCGCTTCGGCTTACCTGACTTTTGTCTCCATAAACGAAGAGGGCAAACCTCAAAAAGTACCAGGCCTTTGGGTTGAAGGTGAAAAAAATAGACAACGCCAAGCCGCTGCCCAAGTCCGAAGGGATTATCGATTGAAAGAAAAAAAAGAAAAATATAAACTCTAGATACACTGCAACTTTGAGTGTTGTAGAAAAGTCCTCCCTCCATAAGATTGTGTTTGAAACAGCCCCAGGAGCTAGGAAGTGAGTAAAAAAGACACAATAATTTACATTGTAAAAAAAAGTCTATCTTTGAATAGATGTGCATAAAAAAACATACGCAATTGTAGCCAAATGCGAATCAGTGATAGTCAAAAAATGGTCGATGAGGGGTTGTGGAAGATTTGTTTGTCCGCTATAAAAAACATTTATAGTCGAAAGTAGAGTGGGCTGTTTTTCTCGTTTAGACAAATAAACCTTCCACAGCTCCTAGCAGCATGTCGAGTTTGGAAAGTCGCCGAGCTGTTTCTTTAACTCAATATAACTGAGGTGTTTATTGTACAAATTAAGTTTATCTCTTGTTGTTTTTCTTTTAGCTTTTCATGTAGAGGCTGTAAAAGTTTATTTCTCAAACTCGCATATTCATGGTCTTGTATATCAGAAATCATTAATTTCAGATTTTGAATTTAGAGACAAACTTCCTAAAACTGAAATACCAAAAGCAGATTGGAAAACCTGTTGCGGTAAATATGGGCCATGGCCTTTCGTTTACCCCTTGGCTGTAGCTCCAGTTCAATATGATAAATTGACTTGGTTAAGAGATAGAGTGATTGCTGTAGCTAAAAAATATATAGGTCTACCCTATATGCATAAACACATTCCTGAAGCCGGCGGCTTAGACTGTTCTAATTTAACTTCATGGGTCTATAACTTTGGTTTGGGAATCTCTTTTACATCTAACATTAGAAAACAAGCCTATATCGCTGGTAGAAAGCTCGCAGTTTCTGAGAAAAAGAGAAAGGGCGACTTGCTCTATTTTTGAAGTAAAGACCGCAGTTGGATTTCACATTCGGCAATATATTTAAGTGAGACAGAAGTATTAGACACCAGAGCATCCGGAGTTTCTGTTCGTGAGTTCAAAGGTTTTTATAAAAGTAATTTTGCCTGGGCCAGGCGAATTATAGAGTAGATTTTTTTCTCTCTCTATTAACCACTAAAGATCCACCGAATGAAAGTGGATCTTTAAAGTAGGGGCTATCCAATTTTTACAAATTTTCTGAAAGTGAACGGAGTTGTCGGTGAGGTAGAACTCATGGATAGGAGCTGAGCTATTATTATTCTTCTTAACATCGCCGTGTTCAAAACTTTGGCTTAAGGTCTTTATGCAAAACTCACCGGATTCAATAATATGAACATGAGAAGGAAGTTTTCTTTTCAGAAGATTGATTAAAAACGGGTAGTGAGTGCATCCAAGTATAAGAGTGTCTGCTTCTTTTGGAAAACTTTTTAAATATTCATCAATAAAGAGTTCCGTGGCAGGATGATCAATATGATTTTCTTCTACAAGTGGCACCAGCATAGGGCAGGCTTGATGGAGTAAAGTCACTTGAGAGTCGATAGAGTTTATAAATAAATTATATTTATCTTGAGCAATTGTAGTTTTCGTCGCCCATAAAACCATATTTTTTGTTTTTGACTTTTCCAAAGCCTGGGCTGCTCCCATGGGGATCACACTCCAAACCGGGAAATCAGTTTCTATGGGCATTGAATCTAAAACACTTGATGCTGAGTTGCAGGCCACAATCAATAACTTGATAGGAAATTGTTTTAAAAACTCTATATTTTTTTGCACGTAACGAGTGAGAGTTTGGGGAGATTTTGTTCCATAGGGGAGTCGAGCCGTATCTCCAAGATAGTAAAATTTTTCATGAGGGAAAGCTTTGGCGAGTGAATTAAATACAGAGACTCCCCCAAGGCCTGAGTCAAAAAGAGCAATTCCGGGCTCAGAGTTCATTGAGTTTCACCGTCTTATAAAGACTGACTTGAAAAGCAGTATAAGCAAAATAGGAGAAGAGATTGAGGCCTAGAATTAAAAATTTTAATATGGGCTCCGTTTTAAAACTCAAAAAATAATAGGCATAAATATAAAATAAAGTTGAGATTGCAAAGATTAAAAAGGAATAACCCCAAGTCCAACTTTTAATAGGAATTAAGCTTAAAGATTTTTGAATAGGCTCAAAATTTTCGTCTTCCATAGCTGAATCAAAAAATAAATAGGGGTAAATAAGGCTGGCTCTAAAAGAATATATCAGACCAGGTAAAATTAAAGCAATGGCATATAAAAGTGTTTTTGAAAAAACTTGGAGACTTAAAATAAAAAACTCTAGAATATGAGTTCTAGTAAATTCAAGGAAATGAAGTTTTGGTTTAATGAAATCTGAGAGTCGACCCATATTGTAAAAGAAGTAAAAATAAATTAAAAGAAAAATAATTTGGTTTACGGCCTCAAACATCAGAAGTGAACTTAGGGAGCTCATAATGTTGGATGACGGGTTTAAGAACATGTCCATATCAGAGGCTTCAAAAAACAGATCATTAATATACTGTGGAGCTACAAACGCAAAGTAAAGAAAACCCCAAGTGAGAGCTTTGAATTGAGAGGCAAAAATTTTGAGGTCAGAATAAAAATTTTGATGCAAAGACATGCATTAAAACTAAATGAAAAACAGTCAGTTGGATAGCTCATCTGTTTTAAAAACAAATCGGTGTCGTGAGTTTAAGCTACGTTGATCATTCACCCAACGACTCCGACTTTGAAAGTTTGTAATTTTAAGTACAACTCAAAATTTTTTGGCTTTTAAGCTTTCACTATACGCTTGGGTGAACAAGGTCAGCTTCTTAAGCTTTAAGCACCCACGAAGAACACCAGTAATCCGCTTTCACGCTCCAGTTTGGAAGCAGTTGGCAAGATCCACCGGCTTCGGATAGGGCTTTGTTCTCCACGTAGAATTGACAGTTTTTACAAAATTGATCTTTGCCTTCAGTCTCACCACGTTTTACGCGTGCCTTTGGGTCAGCTTTAGAAGCTTCTACATAGTTAATATTTTGAGCACTAGAGTCAGTAGTGGGGATAAATGGATAAACCTTAGACTCAACAGCCTTTGAAGCGGGGTTGGCCGCAGGTGGAGTGTTTTTTGGGGCAGGAGCTTTCTGACCACAAGAAGATAAAAGACTTGAGGTAGCAGCTGCTGTTCCGATTCCAATGAGTGAGCGACGGGATAGTTTCATTTGAACTCCTTATTGAGTTGGGTAATGCTACACAAAATGAGCACTTCCTTGATGAAAGTCAAATGATAAGCCTAAGGCAGAGATGAAATTCAAGTTCATTAAAGTCATTAAGTTTCTTTGAGACTTATATATGAGACCGTATTGACTTTAAACCCAGGGCATGGGATTTTTCTTGTTTAAATCACTGCTTTGAGGAGTAAACATGGGTCTAACACAGTCTGAAAAAGAAAAGATTGTAGCGCAATTTAAAACTAAAGATTTAGATACAGGGAGTTCTCAAGTGCAAGTGGCTTTGATTACAGCACGTATCCAAGTACTCACTGAACATTTTAAGCTCAACAAACAGGATCATCATTCTCGTTTGGGCTTAATAAAATTGGTAAGCCAAAGACGTAAGCTTTTAGACTATCTCAAAAGAAAAAGTCAAAAAGACTATGAAACTCTTATTAAAGAGTTAGGTCTCAGAAAATAAACTATTTTTTCAGACTACAAGATAAGCGGGCAAATGCCCGCTTTTTTTTGGATTTAACTAGGAATGTTCACTTCTAATAAAAAAAGGCTTCTATAGACAAGGCATTCTCAGATTTTTTCCAAAAACTCATTCTTCCATTTAAAAAATCATTAATATCTTTAAAAAAGCGAGATCATCAATATGTTAAATAACAAAAAAGTTTACACCACAGATTTAGCCGGTCGTAAGATTTCCATTGAAACAGGACGTTTAGCCAAACAGGCCAATGGATCCGTTCTTGTGACCTGTGGAAGCAACACGGTTCTTGTAACAGCTACGGCTAGAAAAGAACCATCAGATATGGGGTTTTTTCCTTTAACTATTGAGTACTCTGAAAAATCATATTCTGCTGGACGTATTCCTGGTGGATATTTCAAGCGTGAAGGTCGCCCCACAACTTTGGCGACGCTAAATGCTCGACTTATTGATCGTCCTCTTCGTCCCTCATTTCCTGAAGGTTACCAAAATGAAACACAAGTTGTGGCTACGATTTTAAGTCACGACGGAACTTATCCTGTTGAGTCTTTAGCCAGTCTCGGAGCTTCGGCGGCATTAAGTATCAGTGATATCCCATTCGGTGGACCCACTGTGACTTTAGTTGTGGGCCGAGTGAACTCGAAATGGGCGGTGAATCCTTCTCCTGCTGATCTTGAAAAATCGGACGCCGAGTTTTTAGTAGCCGGTACACCTAACGGGATTTTGATGGTGGAAGGTGAAGCTCATTTTATCCCTGAGTCTGAAGTTTTGGCGGCGTTAAAGTTTGCCCATGAGCAAATGAAACCTCTTTTCGAATTACAGCTTCAAATGAAAAAAGAGCTCGGTAAAGAAAAAATGCCTTTTAGTGTTTATACTCCTGATGAAACTTTGCTTCAAAGCTACAAAGAGTATTTGAAGCCTCATACGGTTTCGGCTTTAGCAGTCAGAGATAAATTAGAAAGATATAAAAAGTTATCTGAAATTAAAGATCAAGCTGTAGCCCATTTCACTGAAGGCAAGACTGAAGATGAAGCCGCTCAAGTTAAAAAAGATGTGAAAATCGCAGCAGAAAAAATAAAATATGAATTAGCCAGAAATAACGTTATTGAAAACTCTGAAAGAATTGATGGGCGTAAGTTAGATGAAGTGCGCTCTATCGAGTGTGAAGTGGATCTGTTGCCACGTACCCATGGTTCAGGTTTATTTACTCGAGGAGAGACTCAGGTTCTAGGAACTGTCACCCTCGGAACAGGAGATGATGAGCTTTCTATTGAGACTTTGTCTGGAACTATTAAGAAGAGATTTTTACTTCATTATAACTTTCCTCCTTACTGTGTCGGTGAGGTCGGTCGAATGGGCGGCCAAAGCCGGAGAGAGATTGGACATGGGTCTTTAGCTGAAATGGCGTTGAAAAATATTATTCCTGACCAAAAAGACTTCCCCTACACCGTTCGTATCGTGAGTGAGGTTTTAGAATCTAACGGATCAAGCTCAATGGGTACTGTGTGCTCTGGAACTATGGCCTTACTGGATGCCGGTGTGCCTATCAAAGCCAACGTAGCTGGAATTGCTATGGGTTTGATTAAAGAAGGGGACAAGGTTGCCGTTCTTACAGATATTTTAGGAGACGAAGATCACCTTGGAGACATGGATTTTAAAGTGGCCGGAACTAAAGAGGGAATCACTGCACTGCAAATGGATATTAAAATTGATTCCATTAGTTTTGATGTGATGGAGCAAGCTTTGAAGCAGGCTCATGTGGGACGTAATCACATTTTAGATTGCATGGAAAAAGTCATTGCAGCCCCTAAAGGCAGTATTTCTGAATTTGCCCCTCGTATAGAAACTATTTTAATCAAGCCAGACAAAGTGAGAGACATCATTGGACCAGGCGGAAAAGTGATTAAATCTATCATTGAGCAAACTGGAGTAAAATTAGATATCGAAGATGGCGGCAAAGTTCACATAGCTTCGACAGATCCAAAAATGGCTCAAAAAGCCAAAGACATCATCATGGGCATATGTGCAGAAGCTGAAGTGGGCCAAGTCTATGAAGGTAAAGTCGTAAAAATCATGGATTTTGGAGCTTTAGTCGAAGTGCTTCCTAATGTGTCTGGATTACTTCATATCTCTGAAATCGCTAATGAGAGAGTACGAAATGTCACTGACGTCTTATCTGAAGGAGAAGAGGTTAAAGTGAAAGTCGTTGAGGTCGATAGGTCTGGGCGCATTCGATTATCTCGTAAAGTTTTATTAAACTAACCTAGATACTATGCGACTCATATTGGTTATAAAGGCCAGAGGTTGAATTGGAATTCAAATTCAAATTGAACTGAGAGCAGATATTACCCTCGAGGAGTGGTCATAGCCTCTTTGACCCAGTTCAAGTTCTTTAAAGATAAGGTATATTAAATTAATATGAGTCTTTCACAGCCACTCAGTATGTTTAAAAAATCAGTCTTAGCCGAGGGGCTCAGTTTAGTTACGGAGCAACATCCTTGGGCTAAGTCCTGTCACTTAGGTCTATTCGTTAAAACAGGTACGCGCCACGAGCCCACAGAGCTCAGTGGCGGCGCTCATTTCATAGAGCATATGGTGTTCAAAGGAACAAAAGACCAAACAGCCCAGGAGCTTTTAAAATCCATTGAGTCTGTAGGCGGGGATATCAACGCCCATACCACAAGAGAGTACACCTGCTACACAGTCCAAATTTTAGAAAAAGACATTGAGAGAGCTTTAAAATCTCTGACGGACCTTTGCTTTTTTGCCGAGTTCAGAGAGTCAGATTTTGAAACCGAACAAAAAGTCATACTCAATGAACTTTTGATGTCTATGGATTTGCTCGAAGAGTGGATTTTTGACCTTTATTTTGAAAAAGCATACCAAGCTCATAAGTTGGGCATGCCCATATTAGGCAGTGCCGAATCATTGGTGGCCATGACACCTCATGCTTTAAAAAAATACTACAAAAAAACCTATTCACCGGATCAAATGGTCCTGTCCGTCACAGGACCTGTAGATCACGATAAAATAAAGAATTGGTTTGAAGCTTTTTTTAAAAAGCACAAATTCAAAAAATTAAAGAGGCCTTCTGAAGCCGAGCCAACTCAATATATTCAGCCTCAAGTTTTTAAAGAGAGCCTCCTTAAAAACAGCGAGCAAATCCATGCTCTGTGGAGTTTGCCTGCAGTGCCTTTTGGGGGAGAGGGGCGTTTTGAAGCTTACATCCTCAACTCTTATCTCGGTGGGGGGATGACCTCAAAGCTTTACCAAAAGCTACGTGAGGACCACGGCCTGGCTTATAATGTTTACACGGTACTTCATAGTTTTGTGGATTCAGGGTCCCTGTTAATTTATGCCGGCATGAGTCCCGAGAGTTTTGATGAAGTGAAGAGGCTCATGCTGCAAGAGCTTGAGCAATTGAAAACAAATTTTGTTTCCCAAGAAGATCTTAATTTCTATAAGTCTCAAGTGGAAGGACAAATCCTTATGGGAGCCGACGATTTAGACAACCGTATGAACTCTTTAGGCATCAATGAGCAGGTCTTTGGAGTCTATAAAACTCCAGAAGATGTGATCCAAGAAATCAACAGTGTCACCACGGAAAGCCTTAAAGCTTATATTCAAAAATATATGAATCTCGATCAGCTCTCAGAGCTTAGAATTGGGCCTCAAGTGTAATTTGTAATCACTACTTAAATCTGGCTTCTTAAATAGAAGGGAGTGTGTAGAAATAAACTTCAGAAATGGCAATTCGAATAGTTACTTCAGGGGCTCTATCTTCTGTATCTTTTCTCATTTAAGAAAAAGAGCCCGTCACAAAGAATTCTACGATCGTTATTAAAATATTTCTTAATAGGTAGTCGAACCTGAACTATGATGTTTTTTAAAGTACTCTAAAAAACACAAAGTCCAAATTCATTCGAAATTGTTTTAAAAACTCGAAAATATCCAGGCCCCAAAAAGCTCTCATGAGCTTTTTAAGGTTAAACGCAGCTGCAGATAAGATCGGGTTAATCTCATCTCCATCTTTTCCTGAAAGTCTGTTCAAATTCATCCGGTGATCGCTTTTCAAGTGCCCGATCACAGGTTCGATACTCGACCTCCTCTTTAGCCTCTTCTTTTTTGTAGGACTT
>CALGWV010000014.1 GCA_937936325.1 uncultured Bdellovibrionales bacterium
AGATCGGTTAAGCTCAAGGAATTTTGAGGCTCAAGCCCAAGAGGCCATCATAAAAACTAAAATTTTAAACCTCTTCAAATGTCCGGCGGTTCTCTAGAATTTATGATATTAAGTTAGGAGGGCCTGTGTGCAACAACGCCGTTTGTTTTTAAATTTAAAATTGCAAGAGTAGTAGTCAAATGTGCTAAAAAAACTTGCGTCTGTTTTAGAAAACGTCACCTGAGCAGCCGGGCTCGCTAGTTGATGTGAGTTCCTACTCATCTCAAATTTTTTTTCATTGTTTTCATCTACACAATTCAGATCTGTTATAAAAACAGACGAAGATGTACAGCTTAAATCACTAGCCATTCTAACCAGATCCACGGCCCTGGGTATAAAGCCCCTTTCAGAAATCAATCAATAATTTCAAAAAGAAGAGAGAGAGCCTACAAAGCCTGAATGAGCTTAAGGTTTACCTCAGAGGTTTTTTTCTGCTTGTCCCACTTTTGCATTTCAGATTTATATATTTTTTGTTTTTTAGTCCAATCGTTGCCTTCATTTAAAAGTCTTTTCTTCGAGCTTTCGGCTTGATTCACCACTGAAGCGATATCTCTAGATTTTTTTTGCCAAGATTTTGATCTTTGATCTGCTTCTGCAACAACTTTATTATAAGCCTTGATATTCATTTTTCTTTTTTGAATATTCAAGTAAACTTGCTTGAGTTGACTCTTAAGAGATTCGGCTAGCTTTTCTTCTTGCTGCAGATAGGCCTCTTCTTCAGACGAGAATTTTTTGTACTCAGCCATGAGCTGATTGTACTTTTGCTTGTTAGCCTCAATGATTTTCTTGTCTTTCAAAGCTAATCCTTGGACTTTTTCTAGATTCTCTAAAGACTTCTGAATAGTATTCAGGTTAGCCAGTGTTGTTTTATAACTTTGCTCATACTGTCTTTTGTTTTTTTCAGAAACTGAAATATTACTTTTTACTTGCTGGATTTTATTTTGAATATTCACATTCGCTAAAGAGCTCTGTGAGTACAAAATCAAACACAGATTTGAAATACAAATGAGCTTATTGTAAATATTTGAATTTTTCATTTTTTCCTCGTTTCTTATTTCTTCGGACACAAATTGGGTATGTTTGATACAAATTTACCAATTTCATCTTGCCAATGCTCACCTTTGAAACTAAAACCATAACGATCTTCTCTCTCGGTCAAACTGGCCGCACTTCTATCTTTTACTTTTCCACCTGCTACGCGGTAACGAATATTTTTTCCAGAATTTGCATAAATTTCGTACCTTAAAAGTTCGTTATTCGATAAAACTTGATCAATTTCAACATCAATCTTTGCCAAACTTTTTATAAGTGATTTGTTGATCTGTTTTTTAAACTCTTCAGTAAGACTTTGAATCCTCCTGAGGGAGTTTCCATTATGTTTTTTGTAAGCGACAAGCCCTTTATCCATTGATGAAAGCCTATAGCTAGTCACGATCAGACCATCTTTTGCTTTTGATAAGGCTTGCTCAAGCTCTTTGGACTTTTTAAAATCTTTTTCTTGGTCGCTATTTAGAATCTGAGATCTTAATCCTGCAATATTTTTCTTGAGCAATACTTTTTGGTCTTTGAGGTATTTCCTTTTAGCAATAATTCCTCTAAGAAGACGATTATAACCAGATGACTCGTCAGAAATCCCGTTGAGTTTTTTTTGAATTTCAATATATTCTCTAGATCGCCCCATTTCCTTAACGATTGAGACTGGTAAACCATCAATCACTTGCATCTTTGAATCTGGGTTCTGAATATATTTAAGCAAAGTGCTATACGCCCGGGAACTAGATATTTTTAGATAATTTTTTACAGACCGGCTCCATAAAGGATAGACTTTTTCTAAGTAATTTAGGGTGTCACTGGCATCTGCAAACTGACACATATTAATATAACCGATTGTTCTAATCGCATAAGTTTCTGGCTTATAGACATTACTAAAAAAAGGACCTTGTAAAGTAAACATATTTCCAACAGCTTGAGGGTAAAGCCCACTTTTAATTTGAGCCCAACCTTTTTCTTTTAAGGCTTCAAACCAAGAAGGGTGATCATTATCTATTTTATCAAAATGGGCTATAGCTTGTTGGTACTTTCCCTGTTCAAAGTAAATTCGACCTCTCAACAAATTGAGAGTTCCTTTTTGAAGAGAGCTCATGCTTCCAAGCTTTGAGTCTAACCTCTTTAAGTTGGCCAGACTCGCACCTAAGCCCCCCAAGTGATGATGAACAATTGATGTGAGCATAACGGCATCAATGAAATAAGGGCTTTGGCTGGACACCTTTCTTGCTAAGGCCAGAGTTTCTTTAATCTTTCCTTGCTGAAAACGCCCCTTGGAGACTATATAGTTATACTGACTTCTTTGAAGAGGACTTAACTTAAGATAAACGCTTTTAGGAGCAAAGCTTTTTGAAATTATTTTTTCATAACCAGGAGGAAAGTCATTTAAGAGTTTTTCAACAGCTTTATAGACATAAAATGCAGGAGCTTTTTCAATCACTTCAGCCAAGAAGGGAACACTTTCTGAAAATAATTTTTGATCATGCTGACAAGACCCCAGAAAATAATAGACTTCTGGTCGGTTATATTTTCTTTTAAGTAATGAATGGGCCAGAGGAACCACTTCATCACAGGCTTTTTTATTCTGAAATAAACCAGACAAGGTATAAAAGTCTCTTTCTTCATCACTCATAACTGAAACATTCTGAGCTAAGACTTTAAAATCAGGCTGAATAGAAAACTGCTGAGCTTTAACAAGAGCTTTGGGAGAGTATAAACCTTGATTTTTGGTGTCAAATTTATAAAACTGAGTTTCCACTAGAGAAGCTGGTCTGCGAGAAGTAACATTGGCTTTATAAACAGGGGCGGTTTTTAATTTTTGTGCTTGGATACTAATCGCCTCTATCGGGTGGGCAGAATAATTAAATTTTTGAACCCCAATTGATTTTTCTTTTTGGAAGAGTAATTCTGTGAGTTTGGGAAGAGGTTGGCCTGACTTTATACTCTTATACTGCAGAGGATAGCTAGGGATCTCCCTAATCTCTAAAGCATAAAGAGTTTTAACACAAAGCCCGGATTCAAGAAAGAGGAACAAGGTCACTATCAGCAACTGAATTGGAATTATAAATTTATTTTGACCCATAAAAAAAGTCTTAAAACTAGGTTTTAAACTTTTTTTATAAAACAAAGTTTTTCGAAGCTCTCTTTTTAAAGGAAAGCTTTGAAATAGGTTAAAAAAAAGGTTAAGCATTATTTTTTTCATGGAAAATAAAAAGTCCCACCAATACTTATTGAGCTATTTGAAACTAGCTTGGAATCATCAATCAACTGGCCTTCTGTTGCAGACGGATTAATCGTCGTCGCGAAAGATCTCACCTCTTGAAAATGATATCTAGTTTTCCAATCCACTCTTATTGAAAAACTTCTCGAAAGATAGAAGTTCTGAGAAATATCAAAACCAGCAGCTACAGTACCCTTACTAACAGGAGATAATTTTTCAAACTGTTGTTCATAAGTTGTATAACCAACCCCAAGGCCAAGTGACATATCAAAATATATAATACTAGATTTCAAAAAACTCATTTTGGCATAGAATGGAACCCACCTACCGTATAACCCAATAAATCTTTTGTTTTTTCCGTGGTTGGCGGCTGCCCCTGAAGAAATACCAGCCAATGCTTTTACCGTTTCATTATCCTCTAAAAAAGCTTCTGTATATTGCAATTCTAAACCCAGTCGCTCATTAAAATAATAAGCTAAACCTGCATCCAGGGTATATCCTTCACTCCATGGTTCCAGCAATGCTATACCACCTTGTAAAGATAGCCCCAGCTTTCCAGATTTGCTGTATCTTCTTTTTTGAATCACGGAAAACTTTTTATCTTTTGGTGTCCAATATCTTTTTTCTAATTTTTTGACATCTACTTTTTTTGTTCTAGCTTGGGCCTGATGCCCTATAAAAGTTAAACTCAATATAACAAGCCCAATGTTAATTTTCTTCATGCTTATGCTCCTTGTAATAATTCTCATTCTTCTTACTTATTTGATTTAAAATAAAATGGATAGACAACAGCCACTTCAGTCCCACCCTCTGGTTTTGGAAACTGCCATCTTTTGACTCGTCTTAGTATGCATCCCTCAACACTACTGTTATTTAAAGTGGACCCCTTAATAGCTTGAGCTATCACACTTCCTGATGCTCCAATTTTAAAATCCAAATTGACCTTTCCATACAAATTAGGGTTGGCGGCAAGCTGTCTTTCATAGCAGTATTTAATAGCCCCCGAGTTTCTTTTTACAATTTTGGCAATCACAGCGGGATCAAGCCCCCCTTTCACGATGGTCTCTTCTTCAATGGTATCAACTATGGCCCCAGTTCCAATTCCCTTGGCTGAAAGCCCCCCCAATCGTCCAGGAAGCTTTCCCCCTCCTCCAACTCCTTGGGTTCCAACACCAGACACTTTAAAAGATCCAGCTGTATTACCTCCACCTGAACCACCGGCTTTACCACCTGACTTCAAGAGTTTACCTACAGAGGCCACGGCTCTACCGCTTCCTTTCTGATCCGCAGTCACACCACGACTACGTATAATATTTGCATTGGCTGCAGCTCTTTTTGAAACCTTTCCGACCAGTTGGCTTAGAGCTCCTGACTTAAATGCCGTCACCACTCGACTTTTGTCACCTGCACCAGGATAAGATTTAACAGCCTGAGGTTTGATACTCCCTACTTTCCGCGTGGAAGCTTGAGTTCCTTTCTGAGGGCTAGACTTTTTTTGCGCCACTGTTTTTTTAGCTGCTAAATTTGCTTTTTTGGGTTCAACTTTAGGTTTTGTTTTTTTAATATCCTTTGATATTTTCTGGGCTTTTTCCTTAGTTTTCTTTATAAAATTTTCATCTAAAATAATCTGAGTGTATTTATTACGCTCAAACTTGGCCACATTGGATTTAAGTATAAAAGTGGGCAATACCCACAAGCTAAAAATCAGAAAGGCAAAAATAGCAGAAGTAACTCCAAACGGACCTCTCATCTCCTTATTGAAAATATCTGCAAATAGATTTTGTTTTTCTTGATGAAACGGAACCAACACTCTTCTTTTCTTGACTAAAATGTCACCTACCTGTGACTCTGCCCAATCTTCACTCTCAGCAGGTGTAATATTCACCCACTGTGAACCATATTTAAACTTGTGTGATTTTTGACTATCAATCACTCTGGACTCAATAAGGGTCTCATTTTTAAATACGGCAAACTGAGTGAATGATTTTTTAGACTCTGCCTTAAAGTTATAGTTATTATTTTGTTCAAAGATTCCGTAATGATCCAGCTCAACAAGATTACAACTGAGCTTTTCTTGACCTATATGTATAACATCAGAATTACTAATAGACTTCTCAAGAAAAGACTCCCCATTGACCCAAACTCCATTTTTAGAAGAAAAATCAACTATAGCCCACCCCAAGTCCTCACGATATTCTATTCCTGCGTGGATAGGTTCGATGTCTTTGTCTAAAACCATAAAATCAGCAAACTGAGATGAGCCAATTGTGTAAATTTTATTTATATTTTTAACCACATAATTATTCTTCACACCATCTTGATCTGCATGTGAAATTAAAATATGCTTTTTATTTTTTTCCATCTTTTCCCTACTGTAATAAATAAATCATTTCAGAAATTTCACTTTTCAACGAATTCTTAACTTTATAAAGAGGGACAAAGTCCACACCACTTTTTTGAAGCAAATACTGTCCATCAGGGGACCTTGCTTCACCTTCTAAGTCTAAACCATCAAAACTGATATTTTGCTTGTCTCTGTATTTTACTACTTTCTTTTTTATCACTTTTGCTGACACCGTATTAAGAGCTAAAAAAGAAATTAAAATGATAAACACTATACTCTTCATATTAAGCTCCTCTTTTTTTAACGACTTTCTTCTTAGGCGATAATCTTTTTTGAATTTCAACCAGACGCTCTTGAATATTTTTTGAATTCACACCCACACTTGCAAGGCCTCTTTTAGATCTTGATTTTGTATAGTAAGACAAATACCGGTAGGCTTCTTTATCATTTTTTAGTTTAAACTCATAAATATTAGCTATTCTAAGAGCAATATCAGATCTTGATTTTCCAACATTAAAACTTTTCACAAAGTACGAAATTGAAGGTTTATAATTATTTTGTTGAGCCAGCGATTCAGCTAGCCCAAGGTTTAACTCTAGACTGTTAGGTTTTTTACGAAGAAGCCTTCTGTAAATTTTTTCTGACATTTTATAATCAAGGTCATTGAAATATAACTTGGCCATTTGTAAGTTGGCTTCATAAAAAGTGGGATAATATTTAAGCGCAAGCTCCAAGTCTTTAAAAGATTCTGAATCAAGGCCCATTATTTTTTTAAGTCTATGGCTTTGATAGAACAAGAATGGATTTTTTTGCCCACCCGCTTTTAATTTAGCTTGTTCTACAAACCAAAATGCTTTTTCCAGTTGGCCAGCTTCCCCGTAGGCAATAGAGTTGAGGTAAAACCCCCAAGGACTATCTGGATACTTGTCCAAAGTTTTTCGAGCCCATTGAGTCATTACAGTCCAATTTTTTTCCTTAGCGCAGGCTCGCCAATAGCTCATTGATTCCACTAAAGACATTTTTTGGGTAGAAGCTAAACTGCATTTTTTACTTGTTTTCCAGTTATTGTAAACAGACGCAGAAACCATAGACTTGGAAGGTAAAACTAGAATGTCTTGATACTTAGGCATACGAACAGCCTCCGTCTTTACGCCATTCACTTTATTTAACTGAGTACGGATAGAGCCGAGCACTCCATTTCGAATTTGACTCTTTTTAGCCAAAGATTCAGCTTGCTCCAAGCTTTCAGCTGCTTTCTCCTCAAAGGCGATAATAATTTCTTCTATTTGAGCTTTAAAGCTCTCAGATTCTTCGCCGCTGAGCGAGGAGTCTGGCTTAAGAGCCTCTAAATCTTTCACATAGCCATCATAAGCTTGTCCCAAATAATTTAGAGCTCTAATAGCATCCTCGGTCTCTAACTTTTGAGCAGCTCCTTGCAAATAGCCTTGAGCTTGATCTAGGGTTTCAGTTTTCTTCTCAATATCACTGACAACAACATTAATTTGATTTCTTAATTTTAAACCCTTCAACCTTCTTAAGGCCTCTCTTCCTAGGACCATCTGTGATGCACCAGAAGTTTGATCTCCAGAAGTCTGTATAGACCTTAAGGCTTGCGGAAGAAGATCATTTTGTTCGTAAAGTTGAGTCAGCTTTTGAGACGCTATCGCTCTTAGGGCTGAACTGGAATTCGCTAAAGAGTTCAATTCCTGAGCGGAAAAACTTTCTTTATTATGGCGATCTACAAGAGCAAAGAAGCTAGAACCAGCACTTTTTTGAAGTGTTTTCGATATCCCAGGAGAACTTAAAATGGATTTAAAATATTTCAAAGAGGCTTGAGGTGACTGTGAAACAGCTAAGTAGTCACCATAGACAGACTTCCAAATATCTTGATTTTTTTTATCTTTAGTTGCTAGACCCTTAACTGACATTGCAGCTTTATCTATATACGCTAAACTCTCAAACAGAGTTGCAGATTTTTTTAAAGCATCCAAAGATTTTTCATGGTTTGGAAATTTTTGAGAAAAATCATAATAGCTCTCTGCTGCTTTGAGAACTTGATTCATTTTAAAAAAAAGATCAATGCGGTTCCAAGCTGCTTCATCAGCAAGCTCAGATTTAGGATAACTCATATAGAAGTTATTATATCTTTGTAGGGCCAATTTAAAGTTCTTAAGGTCTACGTATTTTTGTGTTTCAGCAAAATAGGATTCTTCAAAAATTTTATTTAAGCTAGCCACTCTAACAGGGTCTTTAGTGTACTTTTTAAATTCTTGAGCCCTAAGCTGTAAATTTTTAAAGTCTTTTTTAAGATTCAGAATATCCAAAAACAAATCTTGAGATTTAACTCCTTTTTCTCTTTTAGAGTACTTCTTACCTAATGCTAAGAATTCCGTTACAGAGGCGTCATACCTCTTTTTTTTATAGTCAATCAAGGCAACTTTAAAACGGACATCCAATACATTTTCTTCATTTGGAAAACGCTGAACATACTTAGAAATTAAGCTTTTTAAATTCAAAAATGTTTTTTTATTCCAAACTTCACCGGTTGCTTTCTCTAAGCTTACAATGGCGGAATAGGCTGAACTCTTAGCAACCTCAACATCTTGAATAGTTGCAGCTGTTTTCTCATACTCTCGAGAGGCTTCAAAATATTTCTTCAGGTTAAAAAGAAGCTCTGAAAATGTATATCTCGAGATACTGTTTTCAACATTCGGCGCGACTTCTCTGAGGTGAATCCGATAGGCTTTCTCAGAAAACTGAGCCACATTTAAGTCTTTGCTCTGTGACTTCTTCCAAATTCTCAGCCAAGCCTTACCAAGGCTCAAAGAAGTCACCCTTACAGAAGACAAGCAATCTTTAACCTCAGGGTCTTTAAATGAACTCTTATATTTCAATACCTGTCGACAAGTTTGATCAAAAAATACAAGTTGTTCTGACGAGGTTTTATACTTTTCTTGTTCATTTAAATTTATAGCTAATTTCTTATGAAAGAAGGGACGACGAATACTTTTCTTTTCATACTGTATCAATTGACTTAAAACACTGGCTTCACTTTTATACTTTGCGAGTCCGGCATATATATTTGCTAAACGCTCGAGTGGACCCACAGGAGATAGATTTTTAGATATTCCTTTAAAGTACACATAAGACTTCTCCGGCTTTCGTTGCTCATGATAGAACAAAGCCATATCTTTGAGCGCCTCTTTACGAAGATCTAATTTTGAATCTAAGTTCATTCTTTGCACATAATGCCCAAACTGAATCACACTTTCCATTGTCTTCATGGATTTTTCAGTTCTTTTCAAATTAAATTCAGTCCAAGAGAGTTTATACAAACCATAGGGGTACACTCTAGACTTTTTAAAAGCTTTTATTTTTTCATAGTACCCAATAGCATTTTTAAAATTTCTTTTATCGAAATTAATTTCGCCGATGGCTAGAAGTGTATCTGGAAAAAGTTTAGACTTTCTCAATACAGGAGATTTTAGAATTTTTAATAAATCCTTTTCTGCAGATTCAGCTTGGTCAATTTGCAATTTAGCGTATGCTTTGTTGAAAATGACAGAGTCCAGTTGCTCGAATTTTGGAAACTTCTCTTCTATATAGGCATAAATCTTTATTGCTTTTTCAATGAATTTTTTTGTACTCAAAGATTTTACACGTTGAGGTAAAAACTGTATAGCTTCTTGATCTTGTTTTACAAATTCAAAAAATTGAGTGGATTTTGTACGTCTCATGTAGAGCTCTGCCAACCTAAACTGTAAGCTAGCTTCTGTACTTGTATTCTTATACTTCTGAATCAGTTTACTTACCTGACTGATTGCCTGAGCTTCTGATGTCCCCACTAAAAGCTCAGAGTTGATCGTATTAATATCACCTTGAGCCGTATTCGCATTTTTACTCTTTAAATCTTGTATGACATCTTTCGCTGAGGCTGTGCCATAGGCAAAAAGAATAAAGATGAGAATAAGTTTATTCATTTTTAATCCCCAGAGATCGCAGCGATGCGAAAGTCTCCATAACCTGCCATCGTGGATGTATACATTATTTTTTGAATTAAATCGTATTCAATATCAGAGTCAGATTGCATGAAAATTTGACCTTTAAACTTTATAGACTTATTAATAGTGGCGATATCTCTATTCTTCTTAGCTTCAAGCTCCAGTTTTTCATAAAGGCTTTTTATAAAGTAGGGATCATTTTTATCTATATTTTTTTGATTTATTTTACCATCTTTAAGATCGGCCACATGATGTTCTCCTAAACTGATTCTGTCTTTCGACACTACAACTAATAAGGCTTCTTCTGGCTCTTGAGCTGTATACGAAACTGGCAACTGGACACTCTCACCTGGAGGTATTTGAACTGTCGACGTCGAATACGATTTCAACAAAAAAACAATCAAAATAGTGAACATATCCACCATGGATGTTAGTTGAAGAGCAAAAGTGCTTTCTTTCATAGAGTGCTTGATCATTTTTTTAGTTAAGTTCATTTTATTCCTCTATGACATTACCAAAAGATACATTTGGAAAAACAGATGCAGAAACAATACTTTCTTTAGTTTTAGGGTCCACAAATGAAAAGGCCTTATCTTTTGAGACTTCCGCCCTTAATGTGTCCATAACCTCCATAATCTCTTTATATTTAATTTTACTTGAAGGGTTTATCTTTAAAGAAAACTTATAGGGATACTTAGCTTTAAGCGCTAAAACAGACTCTCTTAATCTATCTACGTCTAAGATATTTTCTTGAGATACAATTTCTTTTTTCCAAGAAATTTTTTGATTTTCAAAAGCTTGGAGCTCCATTTTTTTGTCGTCAGCGATGAAAAGTTTGATATCCACTTGTTTTTGAAGTTTTTTCTCTGCACGTTTTGCAGCCTCTGCAACCACAACCGGAAGAGGAGTTTCAATCATAACGACCCTTACGAAGGTCACAGATAGTAATAGTATTGGAATTAGCGTGACCATCAAGGCCAATAGTGGAGCTAAATCAATTTCAAACTGATTGCTCTGATTTTTAATATCATCAATGATCTCGTCGACGTTCAACATGGTTTATGCCGCCTGATTTTTTTTGTTTTCAGATAAGCGATAAACACGACTTGAAAGCAAATCTAGAATTTTAGATGAGTACTCAGAACATTGATTCAAAATTGCATTTTGCTTCGCATGTAATATGGCGTAAAGAATCATAATAGGTATAGCCACGGTCAGACCCAAAGCTGTGGTATTCATGGCCGTAGAAATACCCTGAGATAAAAGCACGGATTTTTCTGCAGCCTCTGCAAAGGCAACAGCTTGGAAAGACATAATCAAACCAATAATTGTTCCTAGAAGTCCTATCAATGTGGATACATTGGCGATCATTGCTAAGTACCCCAGACGTTTTGTGAGTTTTGGCAAGACCTCTGAGAATGAAATTTCCAAGCTTTTTCTCATGGATTCTTCATCTCTATCTGCACGTTCCACAACTGATTTAATAATATGAGCCACTGGCGAGTGTCGATTAGCATCACAATAAGTGATAGCCTCTTCAATTTGGTCTGAAAGTACGAGTCCACGAACCTGGCTTGCAAACTGATCCACTTTAATACTTTGATCAAAGAACAGACTCTTTATCCTTTCGATTGCGATCATAAGACCAATAAATCCTAAGCCTAAAATAAAAAATTCAGCCAAATAGAAGTCCGTAATTATTTTTAAAAATGCATTCATTAAAACCCTCCAGTTTCTTTAGTTTTATTTCGGTATATTTATAAAACTATTGAACAGAGACTTTCATCGAGTTTCCTTAACTAGCCTAGATTTTAATATATTTCTCAAGTTGGCAGCTCACTCTAAAAAGTGTATCAAGCATGGTCTTTGTTTCATATATTTGAGTTTAATTGACCAAACACTAGACGTTATGTGATTTTAGAGTAAACAACGTTAAATTTTCTCTGGAGCTTTATTTATGATCTCGACCCTCAAATACTTCTTGGATCAGTTGAAGAAAACTTTTATCCGCTTTCCTGAATGCGTGGCCTTATCCTTTTTATTGGGACTTTACTCTAGTTATTTAATACAAGTGGATAGCCCAGATCGTTTCTATTTAGTCTTACTTTTAACTCAATTTATGGGTTTGCCTGTTTTCGTATTTTTGACTTTTAATTTTCAAAAATGGGGCTATGTCTCTTTAAAATCTACACTAGGACGCTTGGTTATAGGCATTTCGATACTCACTCTATTTTTTATATATTTATACTATGGACTGAGTGATAGGATGTTTTTTCTTCAGTTTTTTCACTTAGCCTTGATTGTTCACTTATTAGTCTCATTAGGCGGCCCAAAGCCCAGTAATGAACTAGAATTTTGGAATTTCAATAGAGACTTTTTCCTTAGAGCTTTACTCTCCTTCTTTTACTCTTTGGTTTTATTTATTGGTCTGTGTATCTTTTATGCAGCCATAAATTTACTCTTAGGAATAAATCTTCCTAAAAATATCTATGCTCAGAGTTTTGTATTTATATTTACATCTTTTCTAACAGTTCATTTTCTTGCGGGCAGCCCGACTCTTGATACTCTCACATCAAAAAAATATCCATATTCTCTTTTGGTTTTTGTGAAATATTTATTAATACCTTTAACCACATTATATGTCCTTATTTTATACATTTACTTAGGTAAGATTATTGTCACAGGGGATTGGACTAAAACTTATGTCGCTTGGCTGATCTCTGGGGTTTCCATCTTAGGGGTCTTTAACTTGCTTCTAGTCTCTCCTTTAGAAAGAGACCCCAATGAGACTTGGATCACCAAATATAAAAAATTTTTCTACATGAGCCTGATTCCCCTACTTGGAATGTTATTTTGGAGCCTTTATCAAAGAATTTCAGAATTTGGATTAACCGAACCTCGACTCATTTTACTGTACCTTGGGCTCACATTATTATTAATCTCTATTTATTTTTTAAAGACGAATAGAACAAGTATTGATGTTATACCCAAAACTCTTCTTTTTGTTTCAGTTTTGGGTTTTATCTTTCCTCTTAACATCTATCAAAACTCGAGATGGAGCCAACAAAAGAAGCTAGAAAAATTGATGATTAAACATCAAGGTTCTCTAAATCCTGAAACAGCAAATAAATTTCAAAAGCTCACTCCGGCAGAAAATGAATCCGCAGTGAATATTATTCGATATCTAGCCAGGCACCATGGATTAGATAGTCTCAATCCCACAATTTCCAAAGAAAAAACTGAAGCCTTGAAACTAGAAAATACTAGCATGTTTTTTTCAGAATCTAAGCTCAGTTCTTTATTCGGTATATTAAAGTTAAAAACTTATAGACATACAGACAATCGTATTTACTTAAGTACAGAACGTGGAACTCAAAAAATTGAATTCAAAAATATAAAACTTTATAAGTTTAGTTTTCACAACAATAGGAAATATGGTAAAAAAATTAACATTACCAATAATGACAAGAAAGAACTGAGCATTGAGTTCTCGAAAGGCCAGAACGAAATTATTGTCGTCGAGTTATTACAACAAGCTCAGACCAAAATTAGATTCAATATTAGTGAACTTTTAAAGATTAAGAAAAATTCAGATTTTAAAAACTTTAATCTACTTTTCGATAATGAAAAAAAACACCAAATTCACTTCACTGAACTGAACACAAATGAGGGTCAACTCATACACCTTGAAGCCTATCTTTTATTGAAATAAAACCCGAATACACTCACAAAGCACGCTTAGGCCGCTTTCTGTATACTTAGTTTTTTGAGATATTGAATTAAGATTTCCTCAGACTGTCCTGCAAATCCTAAAAACTGTATGTTGAGAACATGAGAGTTTTTGACATAACTGATCACCTTGCCCCGAGCTCTAAACATTTTAGAGCCGAGCTTTAACTGTAGCTTAATAGGCTCATTTGGAATAAATCCTACATCCTCGGTAAAAACGGCCATCCCACCCTGGCCAATTTCAACAGCACTCAATAAACTCATTTTGTCTTGATGTGTGAGATGCACCATTGTTTTTAAGGACTTTCTCTCAAACCTTCTTCTTTCGCTGAGTATTGATTTTTTAGAATATTTTTGGGTGGATAGAATTTCATACTGTGATTTTGAAAACATCTCTAAATCACATAAAGGCTGCCAGCTAGACTCATGGCTCTGTCGAATATAATCAAAGGAAGAGATTTTCTTCTCTTTAATCAAATTCCAAATCTCATAATAGCTAAAAGGGCCAAAGCCTTCATTTTGTATTAGCACATGAAAAATAAGTTTATCAAAATCAGCCACATGATTTCTATCGGTTGACATGGCTTTTTCTCAAAGAAGCCTTGGTATAAATTTTTGAAATAGAGCTCTAATCAAAGTAATTATGTCTAACTTTGAGATAAAGCGAACTTTAAGATCACACTTTATGAAATTGAATGGCCCTTAGTTTAAACTATAAGCCAGTTTGGCTATACCTAAATCTAATTCCTCAGCACCAGAATGGACTGTTTCAGCACATAAAATTTTAAAGCTTTCAGATTCTTTGTTTATGTAATTCACCAAGGCCACTTCGTTATCTATAAATATTAATTTTTTATTTTTATTTTTCGATTGGATTTTCCTTAAGACTTCAAGCTTGTAGCTTTTATCATCATGCTTTTTGTGCTTTTTACAATAGAGATGTTCAAGTGAGTTTAATGTGAGCCCGGAGGACTTCAGCTGCTTCTCTGTGCCTGCCCTCATCCTGCTTTGGTCCCGCCCCGTACAATAATAAATAAGGTTATTTCTGGAAAGCTCTAGAACACAGTCCTTTATTCCAACGTAGAGCTGATCTTTCCAAAGAAATTTATGATGAAAAAAATAAAGCACCCAATATCCATGAAGAGCTTTTAAAAATGATTCATCCACTTGACTATGTTTTTTTAAAATAGAGTGCGCTTTTTTGGTGACACCCCAGTCTAAAGGCCCCAGATTAAGTTGTTTCAATTCTAGCACTAACTCCGGACTCATTTTCAATAAAAACTTTGAATGCTCTTTTAAAAAATGTTCATAAATGATTTGTGACCTTGGAGATACGTTATACAAGGTGGAGTCAATATCAAAAACAAAAACACAGTCTTTAGTTTTTGATAATTCATCTATGGTCATAGTTAAACCTCTAAGTGCGTTCAGTAGACTCTCCCCATTAAAATAGAGCTTAATGGAGATAGTATTAAATCATTTTCTCTAAAGAAAGAGGTCGACCTTCAAGCAAGTAGGCTTCCTTGAAAGTGGTCTTATGTATCAATACTTCATCGTCTTTCAAGTTCTGGTTTACAAGTGTCGTAATTTTCAAATGATCAGACCTTAAACCCCCTAAGATTTCACGCTGATCACTCACATAAATGATGTCACCTATATCAGCCCCAAGTTTTGCTTTTGTGTTTTTAGAAACACAAATAACACCTTCAGGTAAATTATTGTCATATACAGCAGTGATCCCTCTTAGCTTCTCACCCTTTTTAAAGTTAGGCTCGCCTCCCCCTTTGTAGGCTCGCATGGCATCTGTGATGGACCAAACTGTAAGGCCACTATGGTGATTCTCATCTTGTGCTGGAGTGAGTAAACTCACAGTGATACCAATCACCGCAGAAGCACAAATTCCAAATAAGGCACGCATATAAATATACTTCCCGTTAATAGGACCTGATACAAACTCACTCAAAGGCTCAATCCATCCTGGAAACCAAACTGTAGCCACAGCCAGCATACTTCCAAAAATCATGGCGGCACAGGCCCCATAAGAGTTAAAACGCTTCCAAAATACTCCCAAGAACAAAACTGTCACCATCGCTGGGATGATCACCATTATGCCCTTGTAATGAATTTCCATGAGACTCCCCCCTTTTTGCTTGTTGAACCAAATCACTAAGAGGAGGCCCACAAAAGTGGAGATCATGGAAGCCCACCTCGCAGCATACAAAAGCTGCTTGTCATTGGCTTTTGGGCTAATAAGGGGTTTGTAAATATCGTAAATCAAAACCGCGGCACAGGCGTTAATTAAAGTATCAATGGTAGACATAAGAGCTGCCATTAATGAAGCAATCACAAAACCAAAAACCCAAGGATTTTGCTTTAGTGTGGACCAACATACGACTAAAAATGTATGAAACGTATTGGCAATATCAATGGGCATATAACCAGGTATGGGCCCCATACCGAATTGTCTTTCCACTAGAGATTTTCCGATCCATCCCACTCCTCCAACAATCAAAGCTGAAGTAGGCATGGTCACTAAAATATTAAAAACAGCGGCTTTACGACCATCATCAACAGATTTAATGGTCAGGTATCTCATGATAAACCCTTGATTCATAAAAGCAAAAGCCACACTTCCCGCAAGAGCCTCACCCCAAAACAATCCAACAGTATTAAATTTATAATTTTCTGTCAGATGTACAAAAGGCAGCCTATGAGTGGTAGGTAACCAACCCCAAAATTGATCTAATCCGCCAAGGGCGTAGACACCTGCAAACAAAGCGATAAAGCCTGCTATGTAAAGCATGAACCCTTGAAATAAATCTGTAAAAACAACAGCAGTTTGTCCACCGTAGGTCACATAAAAACCTAAGAAGGCTGCCAAGATAGGCATACTCCAAATTTGAGGAATACCAAATAAACCTTCCGTGGCCACACCAATAGAAAAAAGATTATAACCAATATAAAACAGCATATAAGCCAGTAAAATAACCAATGACAAATATCTTGCCGTGGAATTAAAACGGCGATGAAAATACTCAGGAATAGATTTAATACGTGCGTAGTAAATAATGGGCAACCAACCAAAAAGAAAAAACGGCAGCACAAACCAATCATTGGTGTAGCTCATTGTACTGCTCATTCCAGTGTTGTAGCCTTGCTCTGAATATTTTAAAAAACTATAAGACCCAATTCCTGTGGCGACCATACTGGCAGCCGGTAGCCACCAAGAGAACCTTTGCCCGCTATAAAAGAAGTCATTGATATTTTTATTAAATCGCGCAAAATACCCCCCAAACAAAGTGATGACAGACACATAGGCTATCACCACACCAATCACAACTAAGACTGATGTATCGCTTAAATTTAAACTCCAACTCTCCATCTTAGTTCACCCCGGTGCTGTAGGTTGCTGTGTTCAGTGCTAGATAAATCCAAACCCAATGTGCGATTGCAAAATAAAAAAATCCGCCTATTAAAAAATAAAACCACTTTCTATGCTTGTGATAGCTCAACTGGCAAGCTTCACTTTTTAAAACGATGTAGATCCCCACAAAAAAAACGACACCCCCCAGACCATACTGATAGAGATAGCTTGCCCATGGGCTGGCAGCTCCAAATGTTTGAATCACCCACCTGGGAAAAAAATAAATAAATAAGGGTATTACTATTAGACTGAGAGCCAGTATTTTTTTTTCTTTCATGTCCAAGAGTATGACTTTGAGTTTTAAGAAAAGATACTTGTGGCTGGGAGCTTCAAGAAGAGTTAAAGCTTTTTTGACTTTAAAATTGAATTAGATGATTATGCGTTTTTTTTGAGCGAGCCTTTGAAATAGAATTTGAAGTTTATCTGTAAAGAAGTAAGCCCACTTTCGGCCGCAACGCGTCTCCTCGAATTGCTATGAGTACACATCACACCCCACGATACGCATCGCCACGACGTTCAAATGCTTCCTTCTTTACAGATAAACTTCAAATTCTATTTCAAAGGCTCGCTCAAAAAAAGTATTTACTAGGACCTGTCCCGAATTCGCTCTAGTGGTTGTGGAAGCTTCATCTCAGAAGTTAGGACTCTAGAGCCACGCCACCTGCTTGCTTCTTGAAGAGCTTTATCTCAATCTAATACGGGATAAGTTCGAGTCCTTCTTGGTCATTCACCTCTATTATCTCCAGGCTGCACACGAGCCATTAATTATACTATTTGGTAGAATTATATTTTTATTTATTATTGTTTTTAGTAGAATTTATAGTTTATTTATTATAGTATATATTATATGAATGATATTGTAACACAGCAAATCTCAGACAAAATTGAAGCGATTCGCCCTGCCATTGGGCCCATCAAAGGGGTAAAGTCCTGGATCAAGTACATACGCCAGTCCCTGGGGATGAGTGCCGCTCAACTTGCTCAGCGCATGAAGCTCAAGCCTGTGGCTATCTATAAGTTTGAGTCCAATGAAGCCTTGGATCAGCTCAGCCTTAAAACATTGAAAAAAGCAGCAGAGGCTATGGATAGTTATTTTATTTATGCCATCATTCCGAGAAAAAAATTAGAAAGTCTTATTGATGATCAAGCCACACAAAAAGCCTATACTATACTCAAAGAAACTCGACTTCATATGCAGATTGAGGATCAAGATATTTCCGACAAGGCTTTTGAGCGACGGTTGAGAGAACTCAAAGACAAACTTAAACACTCAAAAGCCCTTTGGGAAGATGAGACATTATGAAAGAAATCTACTTTAATGACCGTCAAGGGCAAACTTTACTTACAGAAGAAGAGCGCAGAGGTTTAAGATTTAAGCATGTCACGACACTCTCAGAAGTAGATGAGCTTGAACATCGAAATATTGAGTCGGGTTTAATATGGCTCAGTTTAAACAAAAAAAAAGAATATCTCACCGATAGCTTTTTTAGGGAATTACATAAAAAATTATTTGGAGAAGTTTGGTCTTGGGCTGGACAGTATAGAACCTCAGCCAAAAATATAGGCATAGAGTATTGGAAAGTGCCTACAGAAGTGCTAAAACTTTGCGACGATGCTGAGTATTGGATTAAAAATGAAAGCTATTCTTGGATCGAGCTTATGGCTCGCTTTCATCATAAATTAGTTTACATTCATCCTTTTGCTAACGGAAACGGGCGTTTTTCTAGAATAATGACAAATTATCTTTGTTTTAAAAATAATATTCATCGCCCAAAATGGGGAGCTCCATTACCCCAGAAGCAAAGACGAGAGACCTACATTAAGGCCTTACGTGAAGCTGATCTTAAAGACTACACTCCACTCATCAAATTCTTGAGCCTTTAAAAGGCTTAAGAATTTTTTTAAGAGTTAATTTTAAAACTTGGATAAAAGGGCCGGATGAGTCACTAAAGGACGTACCCCATGAGCTTTAGATTCATTAAACACATTTGATTTACACCATCGACTCAAGGCTTTAAGACTTAGAGTTTTACAATTGTCCGGCACTGACCATGTGACCTGCAGAGGTGAGCACTTTGTTTGAGAATACTTTGGACCTGTTGTAGACCCCAAGAATTCTTTAGCCCCTCTTCGAGAAGGTAGCTTTTTAGCCTGGTGCTTTCCTTTTTTTTGAACAAGAGTAGTGGCTTTTTTAAATCTTCTATCAGAATTTCCCTCACCTGCAGTAACCAAATAAACCTGAGTTTCCACTCTAAGCTGTGGATTTGCGCACTGGTCTGAAAGACAAGCCCCTAAGCCCGGGCCAGGATCGACATCACAGCTGGTATGCACCCAATGAAACTCAACAGTATCTCCGACTGTGACACCTTGGCAGGCATTCTTAAACCCTGTTGGGACAACTTTAGCTATTTTATGTTTATGTTTTGAAGCACACTGATACCCCTGAGTCGGGTCATTATTTTTAAGCTGGCTGAAGGCTTTTCCTTTATGCTCGGCCCCTGTGTGATAGTGAATATTACACAAATTTAATTTTTTATACTTCGGCGCTATAGAAAATAAATTGGCATTCAAGCCTTTCTTTTGAGTGATATCTCTTGGAGTTTGGGGCCCAAAACCCTTACAGTATTCGTCTGCAAATACAGAAGATATGAATGAAAAGAAACAACTTAGAACAAAAGTTAACTTCAAAAGCTTCATTTGGACCTCACTTAAATTAATAATTAAAATTCGAGTATACAGAATAGTGGAATTTCCTCAAATTTCATTAAAATTTTAAAAAAAAACACAATCTTGAATTTAACTTCTATAATCATTTAAATTACAAAGATTATGATGACAGAATCTTACATTTAGCAAAGGTGCGGCAGAGAAACATACTCATTTATACTGGGCACACTTAGGTTTTCCCTTTTTCTGTGGAAGTGATTTTTTAGTTAGATTTGATACGTGAGCCTGAAAGACTAGCCATAGCTATTTTGAAGGCGATCAAATTAATTTTAACAAAAAAGCGCTCCACAGAAACAGGGAAAACCTAAGTATGTTCAGTATACTATACGTTGCCGACCTGAATAACCCTCAAAATAAAGTAGAATATCTTAAACTCTAGGGGCTGTGGAAGTTTCAAAAATTAAGCTAAAAAATTCATAAGTAAAAGAAAACTTTTTTTAGAAGAGTTTACTTTATACGCCTGGCAGGAATGCCGACAAAAACAGAGTCTGCGGGGCAGTCTTTAGTCACGACAGAGTTTGCTCCGATTTTGACATTTTTACCTAGCGTGACAGGACCCAATACTTTAGCGCCTGCACCGATCAGAACATTGTCGTCGAGCGTGGGGTGCCTTTTCGCCAAATTCAAACTTGTCCCGCCCAGCGTAGAACCATGATAAATAATCACATTGTCTCCCACTATAGCTGTTTCCCCTATCACCACACCATGGCCATGATCAATGACGAGGTTTTTACCAATGACAGCCCCTGGATGAATCTCTATAGCCGTAATCAGCCGACTAAACTCTGAAATCAATCTTGCTAAAAATGTGAGTTTAATTTTGTATAAAACATGGGAGATACGATGAAAAAAAATGGCTTTAGGCCCAGGGTAAAGAAAAAATATTTCTAATAGGGATTTTGCACTAGGATCTTTTTTTTTATAAGCGCGGAGTAATGTCAGCATGATTTAAGCTTAAACTATGTTCTGCAGAATACCAATCGGCTACACTTTTACAAAAAACTTCTTTTCATCCCAAAGATTAGACTGACTTGATATATTTTTTTTGAAGCTTTAAGAAATCGCGGTGGAATTCGGCATCTTCTACAAACTCTGCTGCTTTTTTTAAGCTGTGACTGGCCTCTGACTCTTTACCCATTTCATCGTTGATTTTTGAGACTTTGATTTTGGCTACTATCGAGTGAGGTTGTCTGTTTAAAACTTGGCTCCAGTGCTTTAAAGAACACTTTAAATCCTTTTCATTTTCACAAAACCTCGCCTGTAAAATATGAGAAAAAAGACTTGAGTCCATAAACCCACTTTCCTGAGCTTTGGCTAAGCTAATGATAAACTGACTTCTTAAACCTGCTTTATAGTAGTTATAGGCCATAAGACTTTGAAGCTTTGAGTCCTGGTTCTGCTTCAGCCTTTCAGAGCGAGCCCCAACAGCAATTGCTTTTTCAAACTCGTCAAACAAAGATAAACATAGAAAATAAATTTGAGACTCTTCTAATTGTACTTTATTATTTTCACAAACTTGCGAGGAAAGTTGCTCGAATCTATGGTCCAGATCTAAAGTGACCACCCTTTCATCTGAGATGAAAAAGTCTTGATCATAGGCAAAACCTTCAATTTGTCTTTTATCTGCATCTTCCAAATGAGGCCAGATTGAAAAAAGCCTCTTTAGTAACTCTGTAGAAAAAATATTAGAAAGGGACAGCTTTTGAATAAAAATTTCTTTTATATAAGAAAACTTTTCAAAATCTTTATCTATAGCAAAAACCTTACTGTGAGCATCAAAAATTCGGAGCAGAAGCCACGACTTTTTGTATCCCCTGGAATAGGCTTCCATATAAAAATCTAAAGCCTTTTGTGCATCGTCCATTTCATAATAGACTTGCCCCATTTGAGCCCAGGCTTCCAAATTATATTTGTCGTCACTCATTTTTTGCTTATAAAAATTTATGGCCTCTTTAAATTGTCCTGTTTTCAAAAGATAATGACCTAAGACAAACTTCTCTTGGGCTTGCTCAGGTGATATTTCTTTTAAAATTAACTCTTTATTTTCACTCAAACTCAGCAATAATGTTTGATACAAACTTCCTATACCTAACTCCTGCCGACGTTCAGCACTCATTGAACTGAGCATTTTATAAGCAGACGAATAATCATAGGAAGTGAGTTTTTGATTTACATCCTCAATATTAAAATTTAAATTTGGCATCATAACTTTCGTGTTTTTCAAAAAAAATACTCCGCCTGAAACAACAATAACCAGCGCACCCAAAAGATAAAATGGAATAAAATTTCGAGCAGGAGTTGATTCCAATTTTTGAGCCGGAGAAGCTGTGGGTACATAATGTCTGTTAGAGACTTCAAAAGTATTTTCAGCAGTCAAAATATCTGTATAGGTATGTTGAGTATGCTCAAATTCGTTCTTAGTTCCTCTTAAGAACTCTTTGCTCTTTAGAAACTGAGCGAAGGTCTCTTCATCTCGAATAAACACCCACTCTCCTAATGAGGAGCATATTTCATCCTGACTTGAAATATTATTAAGAACCAAGTGTTCTTGTACTTCATCCTTAGAAATTGGGCCTATAATTTCTGAGTGACTTCTCACAATCCATAACTTATCCATCAATAAAAATTATAGACTTAAAAACTTCAGTTGACATTGAAAGGTCTGGTTAATGAAAAAAGTGTCGCCTTCCAGTGAGTACCATTCCCATTCCTAGAGATTGAGCTGTTTCTATGACCTCTTCATCTCTGATAGAGCCTCCAGGCTGTATGACCCACTCTACACCATGAGAGGCCGCAAGCTCTATAGAGTCCTTAAAAGGAAAAAAAGCATCACTAGCCAGAATTAAATTCTTGGCTTCAGGATGGAATTTTTTTTGCCTTGCTAGAGCCTGCTCAACAGCATCCACCCTAGAAACTTGCCCCATTCCGAAACCTACTGACTGGCTTCCGGAAATAATCGCAATGGCATTACTCTTGAGTAAGCTGGCACTTTTCCAAGCCAGGCTCAGACTTCTCTTTAAACTCTCGTCTATAGGACGTCCTAAGACTTTCCAGCTTTCAGGCCAGTCTTGCACTTTATCTTGATCTTGCAAAAGGTAACCACCCCAAATCGATTTTACTTTTTGAGATTTAGACGTTTTATGGGTGACGATTTCGGGCCAAGCCAGCAATCGGATATTTTTTTTAGACTTTAAGCACTCCAAAGCCTCGGCAGAATATTCTGGAGCTAAAACACATTCTACAAACATCTTTGAAAGTTCCTGTGCTTGTGCGATTTCCATTTTAAAGTTTACGCCTACCAAACCTCCAAATACACTCAAAGGATCTCCCTTAAGGGCCCCTATAAACGACTGGTGTGGGTTTGAAAACTCAGCCAAACCACAGGGATTATTGTGCTTTACTGCAACAGCTCCAGTGGGACCTAAAGTTTTTAAACTTTGAGCTAAAGCTTCAAGATCCAAAAGATTATTATACGACAAGGCTTTACCGTGCAAAATTTGAGCTTCATGAAGCCCCTTAGTTTCAGAAACATACCAACTCGCTTTTTGATCAGGATTTTCGCCATAACGTAAATCCATATGTTTTTTTGCTTTAAGCTCTAACCCGGCCTCTCCACCCTCCAACCACCCGGCAATCATTTGATCATATTTTGAGGTCATTTTAAAAACCTTAACGGCTAGTTTTTTTCTCATCTGTAAATCAATTTTATTTTCAGTCAAAATGGGATAATCTTTAGGATCACTAATCACCACGATCCTTTCAAAGGATTTAGAGGCAGACCTTAAAAATGAAGGTCCACCAATATCAATCAGTTCAATTTGATCTTTCTCAGTTTTAGAGTTTTTAAGCCCCTCTTCGAAGGGGTAAAGGTTGCCAACAACAAGATCAAAAGCTTGTGTGGAAAACTCTTCTAAAGTGGCTTTATCCTCTGCATGATTTTTGCGCGCCAGCAAAGCCATATGAACTTTAGGATGGAGGCTTTTCACACGCCCACCCATAATTTCTGGAAAACCGGTGACTTCACTTACATCTTTGACTTCAACACCTAATTTTTTTAAAGCTACAGCCGTACCGCCAGTAGAAACGGTCTCTACTTTTTTCTGAATTAAAAACTGAGCTAAAGTCTCAAGATTAGATTTATTGGCCACACTTACTAATGCACGCTTTATGTCCACAATGGATCTCCTTTGAAGTCGAGCCAATTGTGTCTGGAGCTGGCTAAGAGGACAAGCTGCAACTCAAAAAAATCTCTATTTAACGGAGTAAACCTGTGGCTAGTACTCCTAAATCATCAGTTTCAACAGATAGCCCAGCTCCGATAAACGGATTAAAGCCAGGACCAGAGTCCAAAATAGAATCTCCTCCACCTACCAAATATACTCCATCTAGGACATTCCATTTCGCAAATAATCTTAGATGAGTGTCTTCAAAATCAAAGACCTCTGCACTGAGGCTTAAACGATCATCAAATAGATGGTAATCGACTCCTACCCCACCACGACTTTGTATTAATCCGCCCTTAAAAGTGAGGTCAAAATATCTTTTAGCAAAAAGAGCTGTGAGTTTGAGTTTACTTTTTTGAGTTTCAGTTTCAGCCACTTCTTCTTGAGTTACAGTTGTCACACCAGCAGTTGTTGTCTTTGTTTCCGTGAGAGTATGAGTTTTTTCACTCACCCCTAGTGGATCTTGAATGACCTGAAACTCATAATGACGTGTTAGTGAGGGCTGAATTTTTAACCCTACAAATGTTTTAAAATCAGAATCACTAGTAAGATATTCTGAATGAAAGTCCACACTCGTAATTATAGATTTACTCCCACCCAAGAGGTCGTTCACTTGGTTTAAAGTAGAGTTCAATTTATCAATAGTTTGAGAGTCATTAATGAGCTGCCCTAAAGTTCCTTCACCCGTTTGGATTTTTTTAGTGACATCTTCAATGTTGGCCATTGAGCGATCCAGACGATCTACAGAATCATAGGCTTTAGAAAGTGTATTTTTAAAGGCCCCCCCGCCATCAGCACTTAAAGAATCTTCCATAAGAGCTGACATTCTGTCGAGGCGTCCCATAATGGCTTCAAACTTCTGCATATTGTGACCCGTCACCTGACTCATGTCTGCAGTGATGTTTTCAAGATTTCCCATAATTCGGCCAATACTCGTGCTTTGATCTCCATGAATTGAAGCCCCTCTCAGTGCTTCGGCCACATCTTTTAAAGCAGTGGTAATGTCTCCAGCTTGGGCAAATGCCGCTTCCATACCTCCAGACTCATTGGTTAAGAGCTCTGCTGAATTAGGCAGTAAAGCACCAGAAGAAAGCCCGTTATTTAAAGAAACAAAGCGATCCCCCAGTATCCCACTAGATTTAATTTCAACCCTTGTCCCTTCATAAAGCTTGAGTTGAGAACTGACCAAAATCCAAACTTCTGCTAAACCACCTTGAAGTTGAATACTCTCTATGTTTCCAACGCTCACACCAGACATTTTGACGGCCCCGTTCTTAATCAGACCACTGGCATCATTCAGTTTAAAAACATAACGATTGGAGCCTCCCAACACATGAGGACTTTTCGACAACATCACAGACATCCAGCTCACAATGACAATCCCGACTAGAGTAAAAAGTCCCACTTTAAATTTTAAATTTTGAAACATTATGTTCTCCGAATTCCTTTTGACACAAACTTGCGAACAATTTTGTGGTCTGTTTCCATAAACTCTTCCGGCGTCCCTTGCATGATCACCTTCCCCTCATGGAGCATGGCGATAAAGTCCCCCACGTTCAAAGCAGCGTGTAGGTCATGGGAGACGACAATTGAGGTTCCGTCTTCTTGTATCTCATGAGTGGACTTAATTAAATAATCCACCATTTCAGTTAAAATGGGATCTAGACCTGTCGTTGGCTCGTCATAGAGCATGATTTTAGGATTTAAGGCTAGGGCTCTTGCTAAAGCCACACGTTTTCTCATCCCACCACTAAGTTCTGCAGGGAGTTTTTTAAAATGCTTTTCATCAAGTCCGGACTGAGCCAATTTTTTTCTAGCTGTCGCTTCCCAAAAGTCGTGACCTTTATCTTTCTTGTGCTCTTTGAGAGGAAACATGGCATTCTCAAGAACAGTCATATCATCAAAAAGTGCAGAGTACTGAAACATCACACCCATATTTTTTTGATAGTCCATCCATTTTTCTTCACTCATCTCCCAAATGTTTTTTCCCAGTACTTCAACACTTCCAGATGTGGGCTTCATCAGTTTTAAAATATGTTTCATGAGTACACTCTTTCCAGTTCCACTAAAACCTATGATCATGGCTATAGAGTTTCTGGGGATTTCCAAGTTTAAGTCATCAAAGACGTATTCTTTAGAATCAAAGGTTTTTCTTAAGTTTTTAATACTCACCGCTGAACTAAATTGATCCACGAGTCCTCCACCAGCAACTTAAGACACAAACCAAAAATATACTCGAATGACATTTGTTAAAACATAATCAAAGATAATAATAAAAACCATACTCAAAACCACACCACTATTCGTGGCTTCACCTACACCCTTAGCCCCACCTTTTGTATGATAGCCCTTATAAGTGCAAATCGTTGAAAAAATTAAACCAAACACAGAGGCTTTGATGAGGCCCTCATAGATGTCACTAGGTTTAATCCACCTGAAAATCTTATCAAGAAAGATTGCTCCATCCATATCCAGAACACTCACACTTAAAAAATAGCTACTTCCCATTGCCATAAAATCAAAAACACCACAAAGGATTGGAGCGACTAAAACTGAAGCTAAAACTCTAGGCGCCACTAGGTATTGTATAGGATTCACCCCCATGACTTTTAAAGCTTCAATCTGTTCAGTCACTTTCATTGTCCCAAGCCTTGCGGCCATAGCCCCTCCTGCACGGGCAGATACGATCAAACCTGTCAGCACAGGGCCCAGCTCTCTAAAAATTCCAAGGGCTACAGTGGGCCCCACAAGATTAGGAGCCCCAACAAGACTAAAGCCCAACCAAATCTGTAGGGTCAAAGCAAGCCCTGTAAACCCACCAGTGAGAATGATAATTCCGAGAGACCGAATCCCAATAAACTCAACGTGCTTGAGAATCTCTTCAAAGCGAAACGGAGCCTTAAAAATCTTTAGCAAAGAATTCCAAAAAAATAAAAAATACTCCCCAGTTTGTTCTACTAAATTAAAAAACTTCAAAAACTGTGATCGAATAAAAAGGTCTAAGCCCATTATAAATAGATCCTATTTACTCTTGTTGAGATTCCACACAAGATTTCATATGAAATTGTATTTAATTTTTCGGCCCAGACTTCAGCGCTTAAAACACCTTCATCTAATAAAGTGACTTCTTCTCCAATCTTTACAGAAGAAGACTCTGTCACGTCAACCATTAAATAATCCATGCAAATGGCACCAACGACCGGGAGCTTCTCTTTATTTTGAGAAAGGACAAAAAAATTATTCATGAGCTCTCGTCGGTACCCATCAGCATAACCCACAGGGAGTATCGCAATTTTTGAATCTTTAGAAGCGGTCCATATACCTCCGTAGGACACTGTCTCATCTTTTTTTACACTTTTAATTTCGACAACTGGTGCATGCCAAGACAACACGGGTTGCAAAGCTTCTAAACCATAACCATAAAGCCCTAAACCCAGACGACATCCCAGTTTTGAGCTCTCCTCTCTGTGGGCCAAAGCAGATGTGCTATAAGCGTGGGAGGGCAAAGCCATATCAGATGTTAAAGGCTCAAACCTTTCAAGCTGGGCTTTGCTAGTGTTCTCATCGGAAGCCTCTAAAAAGTGAGTAAAATAATAATCTAGATTTGTGCTGTTAGTTTTAGACTGCAAACCTAAACGATGCATTCCGGTGTCATACTCCAAATGAACTGGTTTAAAAAATGTATCTTTTTTCAATAGCTGGAGCTGGTTCGAAGTGCTGACTACTGGTGAAATTTGCAGTTGATTTAAGGCCTTAATGTCTTCATGCCCCCAAGTTGAAAATAATAATATTTCAAAACCAAATCCCAGTTCATCTCTTAGAGTTTGAGCTTCGGACAAGCGGGCAACGGCAAAGTTCTCAACTGAAAATTCTTTTAAAGCTTTTGCCACATCAACAAGACCGTGGCCATAAGCATTAGCTTTAACGACTGCACAAAAATAAGTACTGCCACAAAGTGCTTTTAGCTTTTTGAAATTGAATTTGAGGCGATCTAATTCAATTTTGATATATGACTCATGGCTTTTCATAAAATTTATAATTCTGAGTGAATCAAACCACGAACGGGTTCTGCCTTAAAGTCGGGCTCAAATGTTTCTGATTTTTTAACTATATGGACTTTTGATTTATCTGTTTCATTTAAAAAGCTCTTTTGCTGACAAGACAAAATAAGGTCTTCCCCATCATAAGCTGTTGAAGGATACTCTGAAACTGAAAACGAACATGAGACTTTAAGAGGTTTCTTTAAATCTTTAAAAAATTGTGTGGTTCTGATCACTTTCTGAAGTCTATTTGCTTTTTTAACGGCATCTTCTAAAACCATATGTGGAAACAAAACTCCGAACTCAGCACTTTCTGTTCTAGCCAAGGTATCTGTTGGACGAATAGATTTTTTTAAAACCTCTGCGATCATTTTAAGTAAAGTATTAAATCGATCTTCATTGAGTTGTTTTTTTAAAGCCTCTTGATCGTTAATAGCAATCGTCATAAAACTCAGCGGCAATAGAATTCTCCTGGAGCGTCCCACCTCTTTCTGAAGCTGCTCTCTTAAATAATCCAAGGTAAAACAACCAGTCACATCATCTTGTTTTTGATATTTATGAACTTTAGTTTTGAGTTTGAATTTAGCAAGAAGCTGCTCTAAAGATTTAATCATTAAACTTTTCCAAGAATCAGTCAATGCTACCGCAGGGTCTCCAACGGCCACAATCACTCCCTCTGAGGCCCCTAAGCTTTCCAAAGGCCAAACCAAAAAATTTTTATCTTTTGAGACCTTAGACATGAGATCTTGAAACTTAGGCTTGGCTTTAAGCCACTTAAACTCAGAAACAGGGTTAAACTGAGGCTCATCAACAAAGCTGAGTCCCAAACCCCTAATTTTCTCAAATGAGTCCCCGGCACTATAAGCGGTGACTAAAGAGGAATATGAAGGAATATATTTAAAATAAATCAGCTGCTCAAAATGATAAGTCTCTTTTATTTGATCACAGAAGCTTTTAATGAGTTCAGTTGTGTTCTCAATTTTTTCGTTTCTTAAAACCCAGTCTGTAAAAAACTCATAATTAAAAATTTCCACTTTACTATTGTTAGAATTAGAGACTGAATTAAAGGAGTCCTCATCTACGTCTACAAAATCATCTTGAGATACAGACTGCAAATCCTCAATCATATAACTCATAAGAATTTTTTCGGCACCCTGATCTAGTGCTTTAACCACGTGAGCATTTGAATTTTTAATCAAAGGGATAACCCCATGACAATTGGGAATAGATAACATCAACTCATCAAACTCAACTCGAGAGCCATATATATAAACCAAACTCTCAGGCAATGACTTAAATGTTTTTTCAGATTTTTTAAGGCCGACTTGTGACAAATGCTGATCTTGAACTAAAAGCAAATGAGGGGGAAACTCAGAAAACTTGAGCTCTAAATCTGAAAACGAAGAAAACCCCTGAACGTTATACCCAGCCAGCGACAGTTGTTTCTTTAAAGATTGCAGAAGAGAATTTTCAGCAGAAACAATAGCCACATTTAAAGTCTTTCTATAATCATCTAATTTTATAATCATATCTCAACTCTAGGGGAACGCACTTTTAAATTTTTGGGTTTCTTCGATTTTTTAGGCCTGCGTTTTTTGTTTTTTGCAAAACTTTGAAAGGCCACACCTAAATTTTCTTTACTGACTTCTGATTTACTTTCATCACCTTGTCGTTTTGGAGCTTGAGACTCTAGGTTTGGATCTTTTGTTTCCAACTCATTTCGAATTTCTATTTCATCTAATTCGGCACTCAACTCTGAGATCAGGCTTTTCCATTCGTCGGGTTTTTTCGATTGAGGAGCTGGTTCTACAATTTCCTTAGCTATCCCAGATTCCACTGGTTCTTGAGCTTTAACTGAAGAGTTTATTTTTTGAACTTGAGGTTTTGAATCTACCACCGGCTCCAGCTCCGCAAATAATATGTCTTGGTGTAAATCATTAAATTCTGATTCAAGAACTTTCACCTGAGCTTGGTCTTGCTCTTTAGAGTCGACTTGGGGTTCAAAAAACTCTTCAACAAGTTTTTGCTGATCTGAGATTTGCTCTTGCTTAGCTAAAAGATAAGTCAAAAAAGCAAAGACAAAAAACCCTAAAAGATATAAATAGAAATCATTAGCACGGGCTTGAGTCACATAACTCATATCTAAAGCGAGAAAGAGATCACTTTTCGGATACAATGGTGCAATAGCCACCTGATCTAGCCAAGCTTCTTTTTGATCAGCATAGACTGTAGACGTCCAAGGGGTGGGAACACTGCGCCCAATATAGTCTTTCTGATGACTTAGTAAGTACCGACCATCATTAGTAAATAAATTCACTTGATTTGAAATTTGAGGAACCAAAAAAGACTCTGCACTCAAATAAGCAAGGTAGTGTTTATCAGTATCAGCAACAGGAACTTTTTTGGCCACCCAAGCTTGTCCGTCTAAGGTGACGCCTGAGAACCAGGTCTGTTTGGAGTCGACACTTTTTGTGAGGTCTTCTTTGTCAGATAATTCGTCTAAATAAAGTGTTTTATACTCATCTTCATCCCCGTAAACCAGTGCCATGAAAGGGACTTCCTCTTCCAGCTTTGTATGAGTCTTTAAATAGTCGACCCATTGCCAAATTTTATAATCTAAATCTTGCCCCCAAACAGTGAGTAAGAGTTGAGTATTGTATTTATGGTCTTGGAAGTAGTGCTCTGAAACCTTCTCAGAAGAGCCAAAATATTGCTGGACTCCTAAAACCCAAATTCCGAAGCCCAAAAAAGGAATCATAAATAACCATTTTTTAAATATTTTCATAGGTCCTCATTTGTCCTTGGGGTGTCTCCCCCCATTATAGACTCACTTCTTGAAGTGGGTCATTATAGGTCATTCATGGCAAAACGAATTTATACACCTCACCTCATCATTGGCGGCGGCCTTGCCGGGCTCAGCTTAGCACTGAGACTCTCGAAACTTAGCCCTGTTTTGCTCGTCAGCAAAGGCCCCTTGGACCAATCCAACACTTGGAAGGCTCAAGGGGGTATCGCTGCAGTCACCCACCCCTCAGATAGCTTAGAAAATCATATCCAAGACACTCTGATTGCTGGTGATGAGCTTTGCAACAAAAACTCAGTCATTAAAATTATCTCACAAGCCCCCGAAAGAATTAAGGATTTAATGAACTGGGGGGTTGAATTCGACAAAAATGACCAGGAACTTCTAGACCTTGGCCAAGAAGGCGGGCATAGCCAGCGTCGAATTTTACATATTGATGACGCTACAGGTAAGTTTGTTCACCAAAGCCTCACCGGGCAGGTGCTCGCTCATCCTCAGATCCAGGTTTGGGAAAACACCCTTGTCACTTCACTCAATGTGGCTGATGGCATTTGCCATGGGGCTCAGGCCTTGAGCTTAGATCAAGAGGTCCTCCAAATTAATAGTGAGGCCACTCATTTGGCCACCGGAGGTATGGGTAAGACTTTCTTGTTTACATCAAATTGGGAAGGCGCCACTGGAGATGGGTTTCACTTAGCCCATCAGGCTGGAGCGTCTTTATGCAATATGGAATTTGTTCAATTTCACCCTACTTGCCTTTACCATCCTCAAGCTAGAAATTTTTTGATCTCTGAAGCCTTAAGAGGCGAAGGAGCCCGCCTTAAAAACCATAAAGGCGAATATTTTATGTCCGTCTACGATAAGCGTTTAGAGTTGGCCCCCAGAGACATTGTGGCTCGTGCTATTGATCATCAAATGAAGACCCAGGGTAAAGAATGTGTTTTTTTGGATTTAAAATCCTTAAACAAAGGTGAGCTAGAATCTCATTTCACTCATATTTTTAAAAAATGCCGCAGCCTAGGGATCGAGCCATTTGAAGATGATATTCCCGTTGTACCAGCTGCTCATTATCAATGCGGTGGTGTTAAAGTAAATGAACTTGGTGAGACAGAAATTCGAAATCTTTTTGCCTTAGGTGAAACAGCTTATACCGGACTCCACGGCGCCAACCGCTTGGCTTCAAACTCTTTATTGGAGTGCCTCACTTCATCTGAAACTATTTATCAAAATTTTAAGGATAAAAAGCTTGTAAAAAAGAAGGTGTTTCCGGACTTCCAAGAGCCTCCTCAAAAACCTCTCAACGATGAAATTTTTATGGAACTGAATTCTCTTTGGAACCAAACTCGACAAATCATGTGGAATGATTTTAGCCTTGTCAGAAATTCGTTAAAAATGCAGCGGGCACTAAAACAAATGGGTCATTTTAAAGAGACCCTGGATCACATCACAAAAGAATATCAGCCCCATAAATTTTTACTCGAAACAACAAGCTTGGTTCACCTTGCTTCTTTGTTACTAGAAACCGGCCTGGCAAGAACAGAAAGTCGTGGTTGTCATTTTAGAACTGACTTTCCGAACAAATGGGATCAAGCTCTTGTCAGTGTTATTAGAAAAAACCAACTTATACAGTTTGTAAATATTGAGGATGAACCATGCAGCTCACTTCTTTAGTCGACACCTCTTTTGGCCCTCTCCACCATCGTCACTGGAAGCCTGATGAGCCGGCTTTGGATTCATTTTTAATCATTCATGGTTTCGGCGAGCATGGACTAAGTTATGAGGCTATGGCGACTAAACTCGTAGAACTACGCTATGAGGTGCATTGTTTGGACCTACTAGGACATGGCTTAAGCTCCGGGGCTCGAGGTTATGTCCCTCACCTCAATGCTTTTTGGATTTCACAGGTTGAAGCCTTACATGCACTAAAAAAACATAGAAACTTTAAAAATTCACATGTTCTAGCCCATTCCATGGGTGGCCTTATTGCCATGACTGGGCTGTCACAATTTAAGAATCCTGATGGTTTTTTCAAGAGCCTGACTCTATCTAACCCACTTGTAAAAGAGAAACTCCATGTGCCGGGCTGGAAAAAAAGTATTGGTGATATTTTGGCACAGACCTTACCCAAAATGAGCTTGCCTCAAAAAATAAATTTTGAACATTTATCTTCAATTCCTATCATTCAAGAAAGATTGAGAAACGATGAGCTGAGACACTCTAAGGTTTCGGCTAGACTTTACAAAGAACTTAGTTTTTATATGGCCCAACTTTCACCCAAAACTATAGATGAAATTCCTTTACCCATTGAGCTCTGGCTCTCCACAGAAGATAAAATATGTGATCCTGAAGCCACATTAAAGCTTTTTAAAAACAGCCCTACTACCCAAATCCATAAGTTCAAAAACTCAGAACACGAGATCTTAAATGATATCGAGTTGCAACTTGCCCTTGAACTTTTAGTTAAAAAATAAGTTGGCCTCTTTATTGCTTGTTTCGAATTATGATTAAAAAATCCACATTACTAACCTTGAAAGTTCTTATTTTTAGCTTTGCATTAAACATTGAGATGTCACTTTCCGCCTCTGCTTTTTCTTCTCATTTTAAAATATACTGTGATATTGATCAATGCAGAAAACTAAGAAAGTACTTAAAAAAAAATTGCCCTTCTTATAACTTTTATGAAATTATTCCAAATTCTGAAATGATAATTTATGGACTTGAACTTGATTTGAACTCACCATTAAATAAGTTTTTAATTGAAAATAATTATTTTGTTGGCCCACAAGTATATGAGACACCTACCCATCATACATGTCTACAGCAAGAGCAACCACAACCATTTGTACCCTTGAGCCCATACAACTATTGGGCACCCAATTTCATCCCTCATTATTAGAGTGTGCCTCGAATTCGACATGTCGAGTGGTTCTAGGGCGTGTCCCGAATTCGACATGGTGCTGCAAAATTCAAGTCGTATTCAAAGTAAGTAAGCGCAGACGGAAGAAATTTTTTTGTAGCCATAGCTACTCACAAATTTCTGAGGGCGAGAATTGCTTAGGTTCTCTTCTAAAACTGGGGGTTCAAGGAATAATCCAGGCCCCAAGGCCCCCCGGCTTCAGGGGCTGGTAGACTTAAGTCAGTTTATAGAGACTGGCACCCAGCTGATCAGTATCTGAGATTAAAGTTTCAAAATTATCTCACTCTCATAAACAATATACTTCTCTTAAGCGACCCCAGTGCTATGAAGTAATATCGCCTTCTCTCTTTATCAGTTT
>CALGWV010000015.1 GCA_937936325.1 uncultured Bdellovibrionales bacterium
GAAGAACGTCGATTTTAATGTCACTGAGCTTAAACCATCTCATGCGACTCCAAGTAGGTCTGTTCAATCAGTATCAAAAAGCCAAAGCTTTTACGCCTGCTTACGAGATACAGCCGAAAAACATAACAAAGTGATTCAAGAAGATCTTAAAAAAATTGAAGCTGCATTTGCAAGCCATAAAGCTAAATTCAAAGAAATTACACCTGATAAACTCTCACAATATGTGGATCAAAGAGTTGAAAAGTTAAAACCACATATAAATATATCCGCTATGGCATGGCTTGAATTTAATGGTTCAACTTCTGCAATGAGGATCTCATTAGATGGAGGTGTCCTAAAAGCTGGAGTTAAAGACACATATCATTCAGTAAGTGGTATGGAGGAACTCAGTGGTAAAAATGGCCAGGCTTTAATCAACTTTTTATTGAAGCGAGCCCAACAAAAAGGGCAGAGAACAATAAAATATGACGAAAGTTCACAAGCTATCACACCGACTGTAGCTAAACTTTTTTTATTAGAAATTTTTAGGAGCGAAGGTGCAGAGGCCTTCTTGCCCTTGGCAGAGTCTTTAAAATTAAAAATGAACTTGAACCAAGAAATTGTAGAATTGGACGAAACAGTGAAATTAAATAATTCTGGGCCACTTCAAGGGCATGATCGCTTTGCTTTTCATAATGGCTATTTTCTGGGCAGCCGTCGCCCTCATCTTGAGGGAGTGCATGGGTCCACTGGAACTGACTGCACTTTATTTGTACAAAGCTGCCTAATAGCAGCAGAAGTAACCGGAGCCGAGGGCGTAAAACTACTGAGTAAGTCGATGGCAAATATCAAACATATAAAGACTGCATACAAAAAAACAAAGCGTAAAGAAATGGAGCTCAAAACTCGTAAGTTTTTAAATGAACACTTTGATTCATTTAGTTTTACCTGTGAGAATCAACTCAAACCTATGGATATAATCGCCGTGAATGGACATGTCGCCATTTTTCACGGATATGATTCAGAGGGCAACTTAATCACTTTGGAAGCAATTGGGAGAAACCAACGTAGCCTTGGGCTTTTTAAAAGAGATGTCTATCCCGAGGATGATTCTTGTCAAAAATTTCAAATTTCACGCAAACACAAACCACTTATTACTATTTTTAGGATCAAAGAATGAAATACGTACCTAATATCTTAGCCATGACTATTTGTATTTTATTCTTGCAAATAGGATATACCAAAACAAAAACAGACAGCAATATCTCAAAAATTAAGCTTTTTATAAAATCTATGACTGAAGGTCAAAGTCCGTTTCTTGGTTTTAACGATGAAACTGATACTGAAGCTTACAGTATAACAAATTACAAAATTGTAAAAATTCAAAAAAAATCTAAAAAATACCGAGTCAAAGTGGCCTTCAAAGTCAGAGGAAAACATGAAATAAATCCATTGAATTTTAAGGTTATTGAAAAAAGAACCAAGCCGGTTAGGATTCTTGCAGTCTATCATTTTACTGACAAAGGGAAATTTCTAGAATTTGACAAAGCCACACCCCACAAGCCTTTTATTAAGTGGACGGCTCATCGAAAAATGAACAAATTCTAAAAGCTGGAGTTCATATTCCTTGATGACTTAAGCAGACAAATCCATAAAGTCATTATAAAAAAACCAAATCAAACAAAACTTTAGGGACTGTGAAAAATTCAAGTTGTTTTAGAAGCATTTGATTCAACTGAAACCCGGCAGAGCACAGACTCATCTTTCCAGAGGAGTGGCCTTCGATAAGAATTTGGCGCAGTCACAGCTCAAGTTCTCTGAAGCTTATAAAATTAATTTGAATCTCTCACAGCCCCAATACTACAGCTAAGAATAATCACCAAAAATGATTCCAAACCAACCTATCTTTTTAAACCCCAGAGCTTCATAGAGTTTTTGAGCTCCATAGTTTTCAATATCTCTAAACAAAATTATTTTGGTAAATCCATGAATATCTTTTACATCTTGGATTTGCTTCTGAAGACAAATTCTTGAGAAACCCTTACGCCTCCACTCCTTGAGTGTAAAAACTCCACCCACTTGGCACATTTTTTTGTAAGAAGCATTAAGAACAGTGGTCGAAACCAATCTATTGCCCACAAAATATCCCCAACAATGCTTACGTGCTTGTTTCTCCTTAAAGAGTTTTCGTCTTTGAGTCACATCACCTTGGATCGGGAGTCCTGACTCAGTTTGAAAAAGTGTCATACACTCATCCCAGCTCTCAAAATCAGACTCGTTTACTAGCCTCACACTCTCTCTACCTTTTTCTTTATATTCTATCTTTTCAACAGACTTAACATAGAGTATTTCTTTAGAAGTAAAACCCACAGTAAATTTTAGATTTGCACGTTTTAAATACTCGCAGAAATCATGAATGGCTTGCCAGGGACCCAGCAGTCCTTTTACTTGGAGGGGCTCTTGCCTCACACTTGCATAAATGTACTCAGAATAGTCTAAGCCGCCATCTGTTTGGATCAACAGGTTCCCTCGGCGAGTTAAACAAAATACAGCTACAACTTTATTATCTTTTTCGATACTGAAGTAGTTTCCAGAATTCAGATGATCTGTCAGCTTATACCCATAGGAGTCCAAATTTCCCAACAAGAACAAACAGGATTCTTGGTATTGTTCCAGAAAACTTATGCACGACTTTAAACTCTCGCAGGTAACTTTTTGCGTGATGAGTTTATTCATAATACTTCTCCTCTAGACTGTGCCCTACTTTTTTAGATTTTAGACACTATTAAAACAAAGGAACAGATAAAGTTAAATATACTAGGGGATGAGAAATTTTTCTATAATTTATAGACTTAGCATGGCACCTGATATGTACTATACTCAAAATGCTCTGAGCAAATTCATCAAAAGCTCTGGAGTAAAACAAACCCCATTTTTAGGAAAATAAAATGAGCCAGAAAGCAGTTTTATATCGAATGAAATCAACTCAAAAAATCTGCCCTTTTGGTCTAAAAGCCTTAGACTTGCTTAAAAGAAAAGGCTTTAAGGTTGAAGACCATCATTTAGAAACACGTCAGCAGACTGATGATTTTAAAACTAAGTTTGAGGTCAAAACCACTCCTCAAATTTTTATAGATGACAAACGAATTGGGGGTTATACAGATCTCTGCGCCTACTTAGGAATCCCGCCTAAAGATAAAAACAAGAAAACCTATAAACCCATTCTTGCTGTTTTTGCCGTGACCTTTGGCCTTGCGCTGGCATCCAGCTTTCAAATATATAAAGGCTTCCCCCCTATGAG
>CALGWV010000016.1 GCA_937936325.1 uncultured Bdellovibrionales bacterium
GAAACGACTCAATAAGGCTGACTATAAGAGCTGCAATGACCACTAATGGGATAGGTTTTAAAAGCTCTCCTAGAGAGCTTGGAATCAAAATTAAGGGTGAAAAAGCCACGATAGTAGTCATCACTGTTCCAAACACAGGCCAGAATAGAGTCTTTATACTCTGATGAGCTGATTCTAACGGAGACAGCCCTTGTTCAAGGAGATTCATATACTTTTCTGTTACGATAAGAGCATCATCAACCAGCATTCCCGACACTATAATTAAACCTACAACTGTGAGCAGATCTAGCTCAACTCCAAAAAGCATCATAAAAATGGCTGTTCCTGCATAAGCCACAGGCAGACCTAAAAGAACACAAAGTGAAGCCTTGAAATTAATAAACAACAGTACAATTAAGAAAATCAAGAACAGGCCAATAAGACCGTTCGACCGAATGACATCAAGCTGTCTGACTAAAAAAGATTTCCCTGTGGTTGAAGCTTGAAACTCAATACCCAGATCATTAGAAAAAATTTCTTTTACTGCAGTATTTAAACGAGCATCCAACTCTACGATGTCTGAGTCTATATTTTTAAATATACCCATCCAATAGGCTTCTTTGTTATCAATAAAGTTTCGTCCCCAGCGTTTAGTCGCGTGTCCGTACTTGATATCAGCGACATCTCCAAGCTCGGTACTGTAACCCAAACGATTTGTTTTAATGGGTATATTCTTTAAATCCATTAAGTGGTCTTCATCAAGATTGGGCTTATACTCATAGAATGTCTTCACACCTAGATTTTCATCACTCCCCAGTGGGCTATAGGCTAATTGAGATTTTAAGTTTTGGAGAAGGTTTTTTAGACTCAACCTAAGCTGTGTTAGCTTTGATTTTTTTACCTCTATCAGTACTTCAGGCCTCGGAGCATTAAAATTGGTCGAAACAATCCCGCTCACAGATTTTATTTTTTCTTCAACACTGGCGAGAAAGCTTTGATGTTTTGGATTCAGCGGATCAAAACCTTTAACATAATAAGACATAAGAAAAGAAGATTTTTTTTCATGAATCTCAGCAGAAATATCTCGAATCCCCTGCGGTAATCGAAGCCTATACTGCGCAATAATTTTTTGAACATCAATTAAAGAACGTCCCATATCCGAGACTGAGTCATAGAACTGCAAATTAAATTTGACCTCACCTTTACGGATTGTAGATGAGACAGTCCTCATGTGTGAAATCTCTAAGAACTCTTTCTCAAGGGGAAAAACGATATAACGCTCTAAATCTCCCAATGCAGCCTCAGGATAATTGACCTTCACTTCAATAGACTTAAAGCTCAGCTCTGGGATCAGCGTTTTATTAAATGTAAAAAAACAAAACACCCCAATGACGAAAGTAAAAAAAGCGATCAGGTTGATAACATCTGTTTTTTTAATCCAAGCCTTCATCATATTTGAACCTGCTTCTGAGGCTCGAACCCACAAAGGGCTTTTACGTCCTTAAGCTCAAATTGTAGTTTAATTTGTTCTTTTAAAATTTTTCTTTCAGACTGGGCCAGGCTAATTTTTTGAGACACCCAGCTTTGTCGTGCAGCTAAAAATTGTTGATAAGTGGCAGAACCCTTTAAAAACAATCTTCTCACTTTTTCAGAATAATTTTTGTGGCTGACCAGTTGTTTTTTCTGAGTTAGAAAAAGGGACACACTAGATTTAAACCCTAAATTGGCTTCCTGCTTGAACCTCTTAAGTTTGACCTCAGCTCTTTGCTTTTCTGACTGTAGCTGAGCTAGCTTGGCTTGGTTAAGCTTCAAGCTCTGATCTAAACTGGACTGCCCCCAGCTCATCTTAAACCCAAGCCCCACATTGAGTGAGTCTTGATGCCCATCAGATTGCCCCAAAGATTGCTGCCTAAAATCAGTTCCTTTATAATTCACAAATAAAAACACATCTTGGTTGCGTCTAAGCTGAGCCCCATGAATGCTGTTATTTATACGTCTCATTTTTTCATCATAAACACCTAGGCTTTGGCTGAGCAAACTTGAATCTGGCTGCCAATTAGCATTGAGAAAACTCATTGGTGTCACACCAGTGAGATCCAACTCATAGGACCTAAACTGTCTTCGCTGCTCTAAAAGATCAGAGGCACTGGAGTTTAACTTCAACTCTGAGTTTAGATTTTCATGGACAAAACTCATATAGTCTAAACTCTCAATAGACCCTCTATTTTTAGCTCTACGAATTTGCCCCAAAAGCTTTTGATTTTGAGTGTGGCTTTCTTGGTAAATCTCGTTAAGCACAGAACTCAGCCAAAAGTCTGAATAGGTCTGTTTGATTTCATAACAGCGATTCACATAAAACTCAGAAAGTGCAAAATGAATTTGATTTGGGTTAGCCTGTGAGTTTTGGAGAAGCTTTGTATTGCGGCCTAAAAAATCCTGATAAAGAGACATTTCTAAACCCAAATTTAGGTTTTGAGTTTGTATAAAGTTCTTTGTCTCTGGAGGTGTCAAAATACGATCTAAACTGGCCGTAAACTTTAAACCATAGGGAGTCTTTTGGGACAGCCGAAAATCTAAACTAGAACTATTTGAAGTGAGAATTGAGGTATTGATGTCTTCAATAAAACGTTTGAACATAAACCGAGATTCCAACTCTCCACCCCATGGGGAAAGCTGAACATCTTGAGACTCAAGCATCAAAAGTTGTTTCTGGTTTTCAATCTCTTGGCGTGTGAGATCTTTTTGAAAATGAAGTTCGATAATTTCATGCACATCTTGTGCATTCACCCATTGAACAGAAAAAAATAAATAAACTAGAATCATCATTAACAATGATAATTATGATAGAAGTGGGCTCGAAGCAACTGAATATTTAAGAATTTCATTGAGTTATGAATATTATCCGTACCAATTCATAATATTTTTCCATGTCCACAAAAAAGTTCAGAAATTAATTACTTCAGTCTGCAGAGGGACAATTTGGAATGAGTTCACGCATTTTTTCTTCAAATGCTTTTTGAGTTATAAAAGTGTCGATATAAGCTTTCAGAGCTGCATATAAATAGGAAAAAGGGATTCCCGTTGTATCTTTTTTTAAAGCTGGAAATTCAACTGTAGGAATATACTTTAGGTCTTTATTAAGAAGGTTCAAACTTTCAAGATAAAAACTCTCCATAACCTTTAAGATATGACCGATCGGAAACAATAATCTGCCTACAATGTACAACGATACAGTGAACTTGATCCCAGATAACTCAGTTTGCAACTAGGCTTAAATATTTAGGTGATTTTTCTAATTTTGAGGCACTTTGAACTTCATTTCTTTTAATCGAGTTTGTGCCTCGGCGTAGTCTTTGAATACCTCTTGCTTTTTTTCTATCTTAGCACTTTTAGCGTTTTCGCGGAGCTGCTCTACCAGCTCTTCCTGCACTCGAATTTCTTCAGAATATTGATTTTGTTCCTTTATCTGCGCATCTATATCTGTGCTAGATTTAGAAAATGAAAAGTGCACAAACCCCAGGGTAAAAATAACAAAGTAAAATAAAGCTTTAAACTTCATCTGTCCCCCTCCCTTTTTTTATTAAGACTCTTCTCTCTTTTTTAGAAGATAAAAAGCCTTACCTAATTTTAGCACATCTCTGCACTCAAGCTTTTAAAGAAAGTTCAATTAGGCTCAATATGAAACAAGAACTCGATCAAAGACGGTTATAGGTTCGCTGAAAGTCTAGTTTGAGCGTCTCCATTTGAGACTTACGATTTTCCTCTGTCCAAGAATGGGTAGATATAGGTTCGCTTAAACTAAGCTTCAACTCTCCGCCCCAGTTCTCAACACAAGGGATGAGATGCTTTTTAGGCCAGTAAACAGCTGTTGATTTTATAATGACAGGGGTGATATGCGCTTTAGCATTAAGGGCTAAAATAAAAGGGCCTGACTTAAAATCTAAAATTTTAGCGCCATCCCCACGGGTCCCTTCAGGTGCAATGATAAAAGATTCGCCGGCTGAAATCCTTAGTTCTGCTTTTTTATAAAGTTCGATACATCTTTGGAGGTTTCTTCTTGGCAAGGCCAGCGTTCCGACCCGCTTCATTGTAGCCCCTACTATGGGAAGCTTTAAGATCTCTTCTTTAGAGACAAATTGAATAACACCTGGTAACGCCCAAACTAAAGCGGGGATATCAATAAAGCTCTGATGATTAAATAGGAATATTTGCCCTTGGGTTTGAAAGCTATCCTTAATCTCTTTAATTTTTTCAATTTTCAGACCACAGATTTTTAAAAAACCAAAGGCCCAACACTTCACAATAAAATAAACTTTTGAAACTGGAAAAAAATAAGTTAAAGGAATAAAGATGAGCCCCATAATTAGGGTCCATAGAATAATAACTAGAGTGACAATAACGGCTCTTAAGTATCTTAAGGCTCCCATATATTAAAACCTTTTCCGAACAATCGCCTTAGGGCCTCTTCCCTTTGTCTCTCCTTATAAGAGTCATGCTCAGCAGGTCCTATTAAATTACTTTTATAAGTTTTTTCATCTAAGACTTGAACTTCAAAAGGATAGAAAAACTTAAAGTAGGGATCCCCATTTTTCTGTCTCACGTTTAACAGCTGTCTATTTATAAATTTCAAAAATTTAAAATCCTGATGTGAAAATGGGTTCTCAGATAGAGCATAGGTTCGAGTCTCCGTATCCTGAATTTGCTCATTAAGGTATTCACAAAACTCATGGGTGTCCCATTTGTTTTTATATTTTTTAATAGCTTTAAAAAAAACTTCAGTAGGGCAAATACTATTTTTCCCCCCGTGCTGAATCACATGGGGAAAACTCAGCATATGGTGATTCACCATATACGAAATCACCTGAAAGATTTGAGACACCCAAGGCGTCACAAAACGAACCCCCACACGGTCCAAAAGTGTCATAGCAATAGCTTGTTTTTTTGAGAGTAGTTTTGTAACTGCAGAGTATGTGTGTTTAATAGGCTTAACCTGGAACTCAACCAACTCTACACGTTCTTGTCCCTCTCCTAAAAACAAGCCCTCTTCAGTTTCGTGGACATGCTCCTGCAGAGGTCTTAATATTTGGTATTGAATTTCATCTTTGAATGACGAAAACAAATCATGATCTAAATGCACAAGAATATGCATGACTTTTAAAAGAGCGCAGGACCACTTCCTTAAGCTTTTTTCTATAAGATCAGGTTGTTCCTCCAGATCGAATAAATTGACGATCTCACCCAGCTCTTCTCGGTTTCGAATAGGTCCTGGAACCTTTGAGCCTGAAGGCAGAATTTCAGACTCAAAGTACTCTACGGCCACACGGTGGTAAGACCAGACCTTTTCCAGATCAGAGGCTTTAGACAGGTCAAATCCATAGGTCATTATAAAGTTTAAAGCTTCACTACGATTTTTTAATTGAAAATGGGTGATTTCAAGCAAGGACTCTTCACCCAAGATGGTTTCAAAAACAGATTTAGGAATATTTTGAAATTGAGGCATTTCTTGATTTTAACAAGGCTACAGAATGGGGCAAGGGAGGGGGATATTTGGGCTTAATATTTGTGAGATACTTTAGATTTAAAGCCCGCTCAAGGTTCTCTTTAAAATTGGGGGTTCAAAGAATAATCCCGGCCCCAACACTTTGGTGCCAGGCACCTTGCTAAAGTTTAATAAACATTATTTTTAGGGATTAGGGATTTGAGCTCCTTGAGTACACGTAAAAAAGTCACAAAGTGTGACGGCAAACTGCCCCATAAACTTGTATTGTTTGCTTTGTTTATTATAAAGGTGCACACCACCTGAAAATACACCTTGTTGTAGTCGAGCCACAAAATCAGGGTTTCTAAAATCAGCATAGATAGCTATTGCCGTATCTAGGTTTTTATCTAACATTAAAAAACCAACACCAGTGTTGCCTGATATGTCTACAATTTCAGAGGCAGCTCTATACTTTGTTCCGTAAATCAAATCTATAGGAAACATTTTTTCAGTACGACCTTGAACTTCACGCCCTACATTGTCGTGATAAACTCTTAAGAAAAAATAATTTTCTGAAGCCGCTCCAGGGTTTGGTGTGAATCTTCCAGTTTGTGTATCAAAAACAACACTTTTCATAAGTCCACGGAAAAACAGTCCTCTTAAAATCCCATTACTATTTGAAGCTAAAGGAGTCACAGCTCCCAGATTGTCCCTTACTATGGAGTCTTGATGATTCAGCTCAGGCTGGAGTAAAGAACGTATATCCTGATTAAAAGCAAATAGTTCAGGTCCATTAATATAACCATTGAGCTCAATGACTCCTGTGGTGTCTCCAGTTTTTATTGTAGTGGTCGTATTGTTAGATTTAGGAAGTGTATAGCTCCCCGTGGCTCTTGGCTGGTCATAAGATGTGACTACAGCTTTTTTCTCTTCATTAGATCCACATGACACCATTAAAAAAAGACTTAATATTATTGAAACTCTCATTCCACTTCCCCTTACTTATAAGAGTAAAAGTGCAATTCT
>CALGWV010000017.1 GCA_937936325.1 uncultured Bdellovibrionales bacterium
TACACAATTTAAATTACAGGCTCAAATAAAGAAAAGCTCTTTCTTACATGGTGTGGCTAAACGCCTATTGTTGTTAGTTTTTACTTGAGCCTGCTTTTATTAAAGAGACGAATGGTACCGACGGCGAGACTCGAACTCGCACGCTTTTAAAGGCAAAGGATTTTGAATCCTTGTGTATCAAAAGCCAAAAACTCTAGTCGAGAAAACGAAAATGAAAGATAAAGTATTGAAAATGTTAAACTTTGAAAAACTAAGTCTTTCATTAAAGTTTTTGAACACCCTTGTGGACAGACGTTAAAGCTACGTCTGGAAACCCTTTAAAATACGTTAAAAGCACCAAGCGTTTGTTACGATTTTGTTACACGGATTTCTTGTTACAGGGCCGTTTTGTAACAAGATTGCTTTTTGTCGGTGCCTTTTCTAAAGAGATTAATCTATGCCATTTAAAAAACAAGATGAATTCCAAAAACTGCTTCTAGGTGGATTTTTGGCTGAACTTTTAGACGTAGTCTAACTGTGGTTGAAGCACCGTCAAAGCAACCTAAGTTTTGTTACAAATCTTGTTACAAAAACTCATAAATTCTCAAAGAACAAAAAAACAACGTTTAGCAAAAGGAGAATCATATGATTCGGACAATTATTGATACTATCACGGCCATTGTATTTTGGTCATTCACATATTTTGCATTTGCAGATGTGCATGAGTTTTTTAGAAAAGGAGCTGTTCAGAACATTGAGCGGGGTCTTGGGTCAACAACGAAATTTACAGAGAGTCTGATTGAAAAATAACATTTGAGCCTGTTCCCGAAGGTGGCCACTGACTCCATCCAGAAACAGGCTCAAATTATTATGACAATATTAAATTGACAATATTGTCATAATCTGATAAAGTGAGGTGAAAATGTGGCAAATTAGATTTACGTCTAAGGCCCAAAAGCAGTTTAAAAAGCTGCCACAGAAAGTTAAAGACAGAGCAGTATTGTTACTCGGTGAGATCAAATTAGAGGGTTCAGGTAGAGGAAATTGGCCTAATTACTCAAAACTGGGTAAAGGAGAGTTTCACTGTCATTTAAAGAAAGGAAAGCCAACATATGTAATATGCTGGCGAGTTGAGGACAAACAGATAAAGATTGTGGAGGTCTATTATGTCGGTACACACGAAAAAGCGCCTTACTAAGGTAGCCATTGGAGATGAAGAGTTTTCTATTCCTACAAAGGAAGCCAAAGCTGTTTTGTCCCTTGTGAAGAGTGTACAGAAAGCTCATGCCCTAGAAGGCTCAGTTGCCTTTGAGGACGTTTATAAAGAGAACTACGGTGAGATGCCTGAGTGGGCCACTTGCCTTCGTGGTGCCCGCGCAAAAGCGAATATGTCTCAGGGAGAGTTGAGTAAGAAGACGGGAATTCCTGTGACAACGATTTCTAAGTATGAAAATGGAGAGAGAGTAATTTCTGAAAAGCAGGCGAAGAAAATTTCTAAAGAGCTAAAAGTGAATTTCAGACTTTTTTTGGCAAAATAACTTATCATATAGCTTCATGGAAAGGCTATTCCACTGCTGGTTGTTTGATTTTTAATTGGCATTTTTGCCATATATTATCATTAAGTTCCTTTATAATAGGCCTTGTGATTTCTTTTTCCTCACTTGATAAAACAGGTCCAGCAATACTGGCATAATTATTTCGATAGGACACTCTGTTGTGATCTGGGTGCGAGCTTTCACTTCTCATTTCTTCAATTGATATATAAGGGCTCCATGGCCTTTTATGGTTGATTCTTTTATCTCTGATTTTGTAAAAGAATGTATATGTATAATAAGTGATTTTTTTTAAACCGATTGTTTGCGCACTAGAATTGTTTTTTTCTATTTTTAAAAGCTCAACTGCAGAGACATTCTTGATAGCATTTTCAACGCACTTTTTTGAAGAGAGTCTTGGAAAACCATCATCGCTATAAGACATAACTCCTCGCATGGTGTCGCATGAAACAATTGGTATAGTTATCAGTAAAAGAACGGCTTTAGTGGCAAGTGATTTTAGCAATTTGTTCCCCATTAAGTTCCAGCGTTCCATTTCTTGAGATGGGCTCACCATGAATTTTAAGTATAATCTTCTGGCTATCATCAAAAATTTCAATTTCTTCAGTTTCTTTAGACTTCTTGATTAGCTTTGGCTTTTTATTGATCAATTGATTAGCGATCGCAAGCTTTGATTGAGTGGCGTCGTTGCTGATAGAATCGAATTGCTTTATGTCTATCCCAAAAATTTTAGTATTCTCTTCAATCTCAATAACTGTGCATTGAATTTCTGGCTCAAAAGAAAATGATGTCGCTTCGTATCCTTGTGAAACAGCTCCAAACTGAGCAGCTAGTCTTTTCTTATTTAAGGGTGGTCTGTTTGAGGCACCTGGCCACAGTCGAGTCTCAACAGGACTCATGTCAAAATTGTTAGAGGTATAAAATCGACCAGCTAAAGGAACGCCTTCTGGGACATCTATAAACGATATAGGTAATGAAGCTGTCTTTTCTTCATCCAGAACGTAGAAATGTAAGTGGGGCATTATAGTTTGGCCGACCATGCCACTCAAAGCGATAGGTTGACCTTGATAAATTTTTTCACCAACTTTTACAAATGAGCTGTCTTTTTTGATATGAGCGTATCCACCTACAGAACCATCGTCATGCCTAATATGGATGTAATTTGAATCAAAACCAATGCCGTCAAAATTTTGAACGACTTCATCAACTTCTCCTCCTCTTGCCGCAAGTACTGGAGTTCCGTTGGCCATTATAAAGTCCCATGCATGGAGGTGCAAATTTCTATGGCTTGTAAAGCTATTATTACCCTGAGCCACAAAACGAGCGACTCCTTCTTTCCATGGAAGCTTATAAGGCGACGACGTTGGATCGGGATACAGGCTTAGATTTTTTGGGCCAGTGAAGAAGATGATGAATATAAAATAGGTAACAAACCACAGTGGCAAAAGAAGAGATAATTTAGATTTTAAAATTTTCTTTTTAAAAAGAAAGAGCAGCAGAGTCACTAATACAAGAAAAATGCTGATAAAAAAGAAAGCTGAGAAAAATAAATAGTGCATTTTATTTAATCCACTCATCTGGCGTTTTGGCTATACCTGATTTTATTGTATATTTTAAAGTTCTCAATGCACTCATGTTTTTAAGAGGATTTTTTTCAAGTAAAATGAGGTCGGCAATTTTTCCTATCTCAATAGACCCGACCTCACGTTCAATCTTTAGCATTTTCGCAGCCCTAGATGTGGCAGCTCTAATAATTTCTGAATTATCCACTCCAGCTTCTTGAAGAGTCTCCATTTCTATAACAGATCCGGCTCCGTGAAATAATGTTGTCCACACAGGCCAGTTGCCTGCATCAGCTCCCATTACTATGGGGATTTCTTTTTCAGACATTTTTTTTACAGTTAGCATGGATTTATTTAAACTCTTTTGAATAAAAGATTTGTTAAAAAACCATCCTGCGAAAGGGGTAACCACCCATGAAGGAACCCATCTCGGAGCATTGCTACGAACAATTTCTTTAATGGACTCTGCTCTTATTTTTTTATTACGAGCAGTTTTGAGTTGCTCTTTAGGTACAAGACGTTTTAGCCAAGGATCGTTTAGAGCCTCTTCATCCCACATAAAAAGTGCCATTTTTAATACGGCTAATGTTGTAACAATATGTGCTTCTGAGTCTTGAATCTCAGTAAGAATTTCATCACTGGGAGCCTCTTCATTGAAGCCTGCATGGACAAAAGCGTAAGGTTTAAACTTTAAAGCTTTTTTGTATTCACTTTTTGAAATTGCATGAGCAAATATAGGTAGGTTACTTTTAGCAGCCTCTTCTTTTATAACTTCTAATAATTCTTTTCTAAATGTTGGCCAAATGCTAACAGGTCCGAACCCTTCTTCAAAGGTCACTTTAACACCTGTGCTTTTACTCAGGCTTTCATTCTGAAAGTGTTTTCTGATCATTTCCGCTGAACCTACAGGTTCCCAAAGGTCTTTATATGCATCACCTCGAGCATGTTTACCTGCAAAGTAACCCCCTTTTGGTGTTAGAAATGGAGCTAGAATTTTAACTCTAGGTATTTCATTTGGTTTAAATCTTCTCTCAAGTTTTGGCAGAAGTGATTTTGGAGCCGCAGCATCTAGCAGAGTTGTGACACCCGCTGCCAGATAAGCTTTGAGCTGCTGATCAAACTGTTTTTCTCTGTCTTCGATGCTACTTTTTCTAAAGTAGTCTCCAGGGATTGAGTTAAGGTGTGTGTGGCAATCAATAAGTCCAGGCATCACAAAAGAGCCTCTGGCATCAATAACTTTTTCGACAGAGCTTTTTAAGTTTAGGCCAATGCGATTTATTTTACCGTTTATGATTTCTATATCGGCAATCCAAGGTTGATTCTTGACGCCATCTATTACTGTACCCGATTTAATTAGAAGATTGTTTTCTGCATTTGAAGTCAAAGATAAAAACATCAGGAAAATTGGAAGGAGTAATTTAAGTATATTCATTCAGAGAAGCTCTTTGAAGAAATATCCGTGTCGTAATTTTCTCCACCAGGTTTTCCAGCGCTGCTGGTGAGCGTGGTTAGAATTAGAATAAGTTTCAATTTAATAATGTAATTGATCATGACAGTATATTAACCAGTTGAAAGACGGGTTTCAACTAGATAATGTTGAACCATATAGGGGTCAGTCAGGAAGTTAAAGTTGGTTTTTAGCGGCTAGATTTCGATAGTGCTCGCCGAGTGCCGTTAATTTACAGGCCCTACTTTCCATCGCAGCATTCCACATATGTTTAGCTCCTAAGGGAACTAATAAGTTGAGACGGTTGTATTTTTGAAGTGTACTAAAAATTTCAGTGTTCTCTTCAATAGGAGCGGGCATTTCTTCTGAACGTCCTTTGAGTTCAGGCTCAAAAGTGGGGTCTAAAGAAAATTCAAAACCTGGCTGTGGAAAAAAGTGAGAAATTTTTCTTAAATCCTCAAGGTCAATCGGGGGAGTAATCTTTCGAAGAGAAACAAATTGTTTAACATTTGTTTTAAAGACAGGCCTTTGCTCCCAGGCTCCTAGTGATTGATCAATATGCGCATATACACTCCCAGGAGTTATGTCTCCTGTTAAGTTGGCAGCACTGCCCTGGAGAGCGTCTACTAGAAGGTTTGTAAAAACACCGCTCCCATTTTCCTCGCTAGCGTATTGGTGTTTTGTTGAAGCAGTTAATATAGTGACTCCTTCCGAGAGAACTGCAGGGCCTAATGCAGTGGGTGGATCGCCAGCAATACCAGAGTGGCAACTATCTAATATTACAATTCGGCGTTGTTGCACATGAAGACGCTTAGGGCCTAAAAATTGCTGCCTCAGCAGTCTATATTTTTTGTTTACGACAACAAAAGTAAAGATAGACATCAAAGAGGCAGCAATTGAAAAAGATTAACTGGAAAAACTACAATAA
>CALGWV010000018.1 GCA_937936325.1 uncultured Bdellovibrionales bacterium
AAACACTGGCAAAGCGCACATAGGCCACTTCATCTAATTTTTTAAGTTCTGACATGACAAAACGCCCTATCAGTTCTGAAGTGACTTCTTTTTCACCGCGATTTCTGATTTTATCAGAAATTCGCTCTACTGTGCTATCTATTTCAGACTGACTAATGGCTCTTTTTTGACAGGCCGCCTGAATGCCAACAAGTAATTTCGATTTTTGAAAGGGCTCTCGGCGTCCATCTTTTTTAATGAGCATGGGATAATCTAGAATATAGGTTTCCTGGGTATTAATGCGAGCTTTGCAGGAGAGGCATTCCCTTCGTCGTTTGATGCCACCTATATGTGGGAGGCTCCTTGTCTCAAGGACACGGGTTTGGGGATGGCTGCAATAAGGGCATTTCACGTCTAGTAATCCTCCATAATTCGAATCATAGAATATAAGGAAATTGAACCAGGGGGGCATTCAACGGTGTAGCATGCCTCTTTGTTGACAATTATTTAAAAGGAGCAAGACCATTGGTCCAGAATGAACTCTATCAAGGGCCAAATTGGCTCTGACCTTTGAATTGAATCTAAAGATAAAAAGCTAAACAGGAAGCTATTTTTGATAATATTAGATATGAAAACAATTTTTATTTTTCTCTGTAGCTTTGTGTTTTTAAATTCTTCCCAAGGATCAGATAAGTTCTCTTATCAAGAGGCTTTGAAGTACTTCCAAGATCGTGACAAATTGCCAGTTTCGAAAGCGCTGAAATTTACACCAAAAAAAAACAACACCATGGCAGCTCCTGCTCTTGATTCTGATCCTATAAAGTTTTCAAATGAAATTCGTATACCTGGAATTAAAGCCCCTAAGCGTTTTTTTGAAACCTCTTTAAGCCTGGGTGGTTTTATCCATTCTCAGCACGTGATACCAGAAGATCTAAACTTAGAGCTCAGACTTAGACTGTCTCAACATGGGGGTTGGTCTACCTGGTTAGAGTTGGGAACTTTGATGAACTCCGCTTCGGGAGAAGCTCGACTTGCTGCCCTTCAAAAGTTAAGATACTCCATAGGACTTAGCTCCCATATTTTAGCGCTTTTTGAAGGCGGGCTTGGCGTGTCTTATACAGATGACAAAGCCTCACTCAAGTCTTGGCAAAGACCTTGGGATCAAGCTTTTGGAGCTACCTATCGTTTTGGAGGGAGCAAAGACATTCAGCTCTCTGTAATGATTGGGCGAAGAGGAGCATTTGCATGGACCAAGAAGCACAGTCAGGGCGATATCTACATGAGGTGGACCCTAGGTTTTCAGTTTTAGAAAGGTTCCCCAACCCACTAGTTTTTGGTTTTGATGAGGCTTATAGCCTTGTTTTTGATGATCAAAGACATGGTTCAAAAGTTATCGAATCTCAATTCAAAAAAAACAAAAAATGGGGCTCGAGAGATCGTAAAGTTTTTGCTCAGGTTTTTTACGATATTGTAAAATGGCAAATTAAAATCATGGATTGTTTAAAAAAAATGAATTTACCCCAAGACTCACATTCAGTCTTAAGGATGTGGTTAAGTTTAAACCTTATAGGGCCTTGGCCTAAATCCTTAGAGCCAAATCTGGGAGAAGAGGCTTTTAAGATTTGGAACACGAAATCTGAGGACCTGGGGACGGAATATTCTTTTCCTGAAAACCTGATCCAACTCTTAAAAAAGAATCTTCCTTCGGAAAAGCTAGAAGAGTTTTTAGTTCAAAGCCAAGGCCAAGCCCCTGTCTTTTTAAGATTAAATACCCTGAGAACCCATGCCAAAAAACTCCAATCCGAACTTCAAGAAGAAGGCGTAGGCAGTGTTGTGAGGTCTCAAGAGACACTTGAATTAATGGAACGAAAAAATGTTTTCTTAACAACGAGTTTTAAAAAAGGTTATTTTGAAATTCAAGATTTAAACTCTCAAAGAGTAGCTTTAGTTTTAAACCCCAAAGCTGGCGAACGTGTGATTGATGCCTGTGCCGGAGCTGGTGGAAAGAGTTTGCACCTGGCCACACTCATGGAAAACAAGGGGCAGTTGATTGCTTTAGACATTGGCGAGAGAAAACTTGAGGAGCTTAAAAAAAGATCTAAAAGGCAGGGGCTTTCTAATATAGAAATCAGAGTCATTGAAAGTAGTAAGACGATCAAAAGATTGGCGGGGAGCGCAGATGCACTGTTGTTAGATGTGCCATGTTCAGGTCTGGGTGTGCTCAGAAGAAAGCCAGATATTAAGTACAAATGGAATTTAGAAAGTTATAATGAAGCTCTTCAGGTTCAAGAAGATATTCTTCAAGACTATTCTAAAATGTTGAAGCCAGGTGGGCGGATGCTCTATGCGACCTGTTCTGTTTTAAAAGAAGAAAATCAAGACCAAGTTCAAAAATTTATCTCAAATAATCCTAGCTTTAGCCTAGTGTCGGATCAGCTTTATTTTCCTGAGTTAGGCCGTGGAGATGGTTTTTATGTAGCTTTACTAAAACATAATGATGCAGGTAAAACCGAGGTCGATGAATAGGCCTGAATCGGATTGCAGTTCCCCTAGGCCCTATTGAATAAGATGTGAATTGATGATAGCTTCTTCTTATTTATTCTTATACCTAGGTACTTTAAAATAAGGCGGATAAGCTGAAAAACAACTCCTGGGCTCTTTTCTTTTTTTCTCTGATTCTCACTCTGCCTCACCTATGCTTGAGTCGTTCATGGGATAGGCCGACCCATGAGTTAATGATTAAGGCTTTAGAGTCTAATGATCTCACTTCAATAAAAAATATCCTGAGTTCAGGGCATGATCCTAATTATGCCTATGGTGGAAAAAAAACATTTTATCTTCATCAAGCCTCTACTCCGAAAGAGGTTCAGCTCCTCATCCAATATGGAGCCGACAAAGAGGCTCAAGATTTCGTAGGATATACCCCACTTCTACTAGCTTGCTACCAAGGTGATCTATTGAAAGTGAAGACTCTATTAAAGCTGGGGGTTCAAACTTATTATATTAGTCGCTATCGTATTGTTTCAGTTTTAGCTGTGGCAGCTCAAAAAAACCGGTCAGAGGTCCTTCGTTATTTGTTGTCACAAAGTCAAAATATTGAGTTCGAAACTTATGATTTAAATCGCGCCATAATGCGAGCCCTTGAATATAAAAGCACTGAAAGTCTGGACCTTCTTTTGAAAGAGCCTGGCATTGACCCTAATTTTAAAGAGAGCGGAACTCTATCCCTCACGTTAAAAGCACTGACTCTGGGAAAACTTGAAGCGCTAAAAACTTTTATAAGCTTAGGGGGGGCTTTGCCCAAGTTGAGTGAGCAGGATTACGGACCTCTTGAGTTTGCGATCTTGTCTAATCAACTGAGTGTTCTCAGTTACTTATTTAATGATTTAAATTTGAATTTTTCAAAAATGAATAACCTCTCTACAGATTTAGGAGTGTTGGATCAAGCCATACTCATGGGCTTTGCAGAAGTGTTGGATTTTGCGCTCTCCCATGGAGCTCAAATCCGTTCTGATGAAGCTATAATCCGTCAGAATGCCTGGCTGTCACAAAGTATGAAACTGATCGATGTCCTAAGGAAACACGGCATTGATATCAACTGCTCAAATTCAGATTGTGGATTTAAAACTTTAAGACAAGCTATATTCTCAAACCAACCCGAGAGTGAAGACTTTGCTTTATTTCTATTAGCTCACAATGATTATAGTTCTGAGCTCAGTAAACCTGAAAATATTGATATTCTTCATCAAGCTTTTAAAATTGAAAATGAAGATTTGATCAAGGCTTTGCTGTCTCAAGGGGCTACTCTAGAGCCTAAAACTTATCCTTATCAATATGAAAAATTGGCTAAATATTATCTGAAGGAGTTAAAGGGTTCGGCTCCCACGCAGAATGATTTTGAAATTTTTTTGCAAAATCAAAAAGTTAGGATCCAGAACTCAGGCCGAGAGGGTCCACTACAAAGGCCAGCTTCTAAGGTTTTCGTTTATGATGAGCCTATTTCTCTAGGAGGCTTAGAAAGTCTCACAGCGACCCTGGGAAATTCATACCTTGATTGGCAGTCTAAAAGAGCTCACGGTAATCTAGTGGCTTCAGCATTTTTAAGAGCAGGAATGCAGGGCTTAAATTTTTTGGAATTAGACCAGTTCATGATCGGAGACTGTACAGAGTTAAGGTCACACCCCCAGCTTACGGAGTATTATTTAAATCACTTTAAATCTGATGTTGTCTCTATGTCCTGCCAAGGGTTTAAAAAAAAATCTATGATAAATATTTTTAAATCCGCCTCAGACATTGCAGAGAAAAATCAAACTTTCACAGTTATGGCTGCCGGGAACTTCAGAAAGATTTTGAATGAAGTGGATTTGGGTTTTAAGCTCTCAGCTTATTTTTTTAGTGTTGCAAGTCTTTCTCAGGATGGCAGTTTAACCGAACTTCAATCACCCATTAATCCTGATGTAATAAAAGGTACAAACTACGGGACGGCGGTCACATTTGGAGTGGAAGGCAGTGAGAATGCTAAGATATATCAATACAGTTCGAAAAACCCTTTGTTCTATAAAATTTATAAATGGGCAGGAACTTCCTATTCTGCCCCACAGATTTCAGGGCTCATTGGGAGAATGCTCAATCGTTTGCCAAAAGCAGCGAGACATTACCCGCTATATATTCGTCAGCTCATACTTCAACATGCCCAGCCTATTGCAAAACTTAAAGACAAACTGATGCATAATGTGGCTGTGCAGCCAGGAAGAACCTTGAAGTTTTTAGACGACTCTCCTTTTTTTAGTTATAAGAAAGTGAATCAAAAATTACATCTCAAATGTGACTTTAGATTGAAAGCTTTTAAGCTGGGTTCTCAAAGATTTGAGTGTTCAGATGAAATCGCAAGCGTGATAGATTTTAATTTGGAGACTGACATTAAAGCCATTTACCTACACCCTTACTCTGATTTTCCACATAAAAAATGTAATTTGAAGTTTCCTCAAAATCTCAGAAAAGTTTTCCAAAAACATGGAGTTGAAGAGTACTCCGACGAAGGTATCATGGAGTGCTCCGCTTAGCGCTCTGACTTTAAGCTTGTAAATGTTTAGCTCAAAAATGAGTGCCCTATGAGCAAAATCTTGCTCATATTCACCTAAAGGCAGAAAGCTAAGCCAGGGCTTTGACCCCTGGTTTCAGAGAGATGACAGGGTTTAGAGCTTATGTGAGAGTGGGGCATGTCTAAAAATAACTACTTAATTCAAGATGCCGATGTGTTTTACGAGGGCGCTTTAAAGAAGCTCAAAATTTCCATTATAGATGGGGTCATCGAAGCTATAGCTGAAGACCTTCAGCCTAAAGAGGGCCAAAGTGTATTGAGCTTGAAGTCTTTGACTGTCCTTCCAGGAATCATAGACACTCAGGTCCACTTTAGAGAGCCTGGTTTAGAATACAAAGAGACTTTAGCTGAGGGGGCGGCCGCTGCCCTTCAAGGGGGAGTCACTGGGTTTTTTGAGATGCCTAATACCAAGCCTGCCACGGACTCTGCCATTGCGCTTCGGGACAAGGTCGATAGAATTAGTCCTAAAGCATGGACCCATTATGCCTTTTACCTAGGCTCTACGGAAAATAACTTAGATCAACTTTCAAAACTTGAAACCCTCAAGACCTGTTGCGGAATTAAAACTTTTGTAGGCAGTTCTACAGGGTCTTTGTTGATCCATAAAGTGGAACATCTTGAAAAATTATTTCAAAATTTTAAACACCGAGCTGCCTTTCACTGTGAAGATGAATCTCGAATCAGAGCTCGCATTGATATTGCAAAAAAAGCAGCTCATCCTTCAGCTCACCCCCTTTGGCGTGATGAAGAGAGTGCTTTTTTAGCCACTCAAACTATAGTGGGTTTAGCTAAAAAATATGATCGACCCGTGCATATCCTTCATGTCACCACAGCAAAAGAAATGAACTATTTAAGACAAGAGAAAAAAAACCATCCCATCACAGTTGAAGTCACTCCACAGCATCTCACCTTAGAAGCTCCCGAGTGTTACGAAAAATGGGGAACTCTAGCACAAATGAACCCCCCTATTCGTGAGCGTCGTCACAAAGAAGCCCTGTGGGAAGGTGTTGCTGATGGAACCGTGGATATCATTGGATCCGATCATGCCCCCCATACTTGGGACGAAAAGCAAAAACCCTACCCTGCAAGTCCTTCAGGAATGCCGGGGGTGCAAACCATACTTCCACTGATGCTCAGTCATGTTAAAGAAAACAAACTCAGTTTATCTCGAATGGTGGATCTTTTGTCGCTGAACCCAGTCTCAATTTTTGGCATTAAAAACTTAGGTCCTTTACAACCAGGCCGCCGAGCTGATTTAAGCGTGGTAGACTTAAGTCTGGAAAAGACTTTGGAAACTAAAGACCTATTTTACAAATGTGGTTGGTCTCCATTTGTAGGTTATAGGTTTAAAGCTTGGCCTGTATTAACAATGATTTCTGGGCATATATCTATGAGAGATGGAGAGTTCTTAGGATCACCCCAAGGGCAAAGCTTTGAATTTAATAAGGATCGTGATTAAATATTGTGAGACTCTTTTAAAGTGAAATTGGGTATTAGAACCTGAGAGATGCATAGAGGCACTTAAAATTGAGAATTTTATAAAAAGCTTAACAGGAGCCCACGATGAGTGTTTTAAATTGGTTTTTACTTTATCACTATGAGCTATTAGTTATAAGCGCCATAGGGTTTATCCTTTCTACAATTTGGTACTTATGGACCAGAGAAAAAACAGAGCTTAATACTGAAGAAGACGATGGCGTCCCAGTTTCTGAAGACTTCGCTCATCCTGAGTTTCAAAAACCAGAAATCACAACAGACAAACCCCATTTAGTTAAAGCCGCAACAGGAGCTACAGCCGTTGCCGCAGGCGCTGTGCTATCAGGATCACTTCTTAAAAATGAAAGTACTGAAATTAAAGTTGAAGAACCTATCGAAGAGTTTCATGAAAGTCTAAAGCAAGTTCCAGATCAAAGTATATCTGATGTTACGGCTGCTGTAAAAACAGAGCCCCCAATGCTCGAGCCTATACAGATGAGCGAGCACTCTCCTACTCAAGAGACGACAACCCAACCAGAAACAATAGAAAACTCCTCAGAGTTTTATAAGTCCTTCAATGAAATAGAAATGCCCCATGTCCAAGAAGGCGCCTTCTCCCAAAAAATCGAAGACAAACTCATAGCTCTAGAAAAGTCTATCAAAGAATAAAAATGAGAAGTGAGTTCCCAAAAGATACGATAGTGTTTGAGTTTAGCTTTCGAGAAGAGCTCGAATTACAAGTTTGAATTGAGTGTGCAAAGTGTATTGCCAGTACATTTACTCATGCTGTGATAGGGGAGACGACTTGCGGCCACGAACGTGCTTCTAATTCGAGTGCTTCACGAAAGCTAAACTCAACTCACTCCCTAGATCCGTGGTTCAGGGGAATGAGTTTCTCTTAAGTAGTCTTTGTATTTTCAATTCCCGTTTAATCCTATAAATCAGGCTGAGCTCTTCTAAACCATTAGATTTCATCTCTTGGCGAACGCCTTGAATCGGAGGGTTAGAAATAGTTTTTTCTACTTGGATCTGACATGCTTCAATGCCATCAATAGAGCCTGGAAGCATGGTGAACCTCAGATCGTAGGAGCCGCTCTGGGCTTGAATGAGTTTAGGTGGCATCCAGATTTCTTTATAGCGGATTTTTTTTGTTTGAATCACATACTTTTCTTCATCAGTACTTGCAATCGGGTAGGCGATAATCACAGCTTGCAGGCTACTCCAGCATTCTGGTCCGCTTCCGAAAACACTCTCTTTTAGTGTAGCTCTTGATTGAAAAGCCAGGCTTAAAGAGAGGAGTAAAAAAATAATTTGAGGTTTTAAAAGCATTCTTAATTCTTCTTTAAATTTCGTGGAAATCACCTTCGCCTGTGATAAAGACGCTGGAGTTTTCTATAATTTTTTTAAGTGGAGTGTGCACGTTCCAATTGATGTCCAGCTGGAGTCCTGCAATGGGGCTTTTTTTTGTGCCTAAGTTAATAGGATTGCCCGTTGCAACAGAGACATTCACATCGATTCCAAAAAGAGTCCAGGGTATGTTTATGTTTTGGGGCACAACTTGGATGTTAGTGAGGTAAGAGCCAGAGCCATCTTCAGATTGTCCGCCATAAGTATAGCGGAGTACCAGATCTACCTTAAGCATTCGCTGTCCAGTGTATTTATTAGTATATTCCTTGGTGATGACTTTACGTACCGGAACTTTCCAACCCGTAAGTTTAGCCCAACAGGGGTTTTTAAAAGGGAGGACTGAGATCGAAGGCGCATCATTCATTTTAAAGCGAGCTTCACCCGTTTTGAAAAGATCAAAAACTTTTTTTCCTACTCTAAGGAGACCGTCTAATTCTTTTTCTAATTCTACAAATCTCATCATCGAGATCTTTTTACTCGATTTTTCTTTGTCAGAAAGATGGTCTTTTAAGAGTTCGTGATAGTCGGTCTTTCCGCAATCCTGGTTTGATTTTTTAAAAGTGAGCTCTCCATATTCTGTATGAGTGACTTTCATTGGCTGAGCTTGAATATCGAAAAAAGGAAAAGATGTCTTTTGGCTGAACCCAATTTGAGAGCTGAGTGAAAGTAAACCGATAAGAATAACTTTGATCATATTTCCTCCTTGAAAAGATCGTTTAAGATAATGTATGTGGTTGGGCACAAAAAAAATTAAGGTCCCTCTGGCTTTACAGCATGAAAATCTAAAAGGCCTTATTTAATTGTAGATCTAAATTCTAAAAATTGTCTAAACTCATTCCAAGATGTTGCTGAGCAGTGGAACTCTGTTAAGTTTTGGTGATTTCTTTATTGTATTTAAACCTCGAGATGCGATAAATAAAATTTATACTCACTGATGCTCTCTGTGATGTCGTCCATGGCTCTGTGAGAATCAGATTTTTTAAATTCAATGTTTTTGTGTAGGAAGTAGAGTTTCCATGCGCTCACATCTAACATTCTGTAATGCAGTTTTTTACTAAATTCGTTGAAGTAGGCTTCAAGAAATCTTCGGTCCTGCCAAATTGAGTTTCCCGCTAGAATTATAGAAGTGTCTTCTGTCCAGAACTCATTGGCCCAATTTATGAGCTTTTTTTCTACCTCTGATTCAGAAGGAGCGTCTGCAATAAGATCAACCAATCCTGAAGACCCATGCTGGTTTTTGTTCCAATCATCCATTTGGTCTAGGAGACTTTGGGGCTGGTGAACCACACTATGAAACTGGGACAGAGTGTTGAGCTCAAAGTCTGTCACTAATCCTGCAACCTCGATAATACGTTCTTTTGAGACATCGAGTCCTGTCATTTCTAAGTCGAGCCATAATAAGTTTTTCATATAGATAGTGTAGCACCAAATCAGATTAAAAAATGCTCCTTCACTAAAATAGAGAGTTGAGCAAAGGCCTCTAGAAAATGAATCAGCTTTAGCTCACGAATTGTTAAGGTATGTTCATTGATTAGATGTCTGAATGTGCCGATATCAAATAATGCGTCTGTTATGTTTTTTAGTTTTATTATTGGGGCCTTATTGGGCTCTGGCCGAAAGTCTATGTAAAAATAAGCTGAGCTTTCTTGAAACTAATGATGATTTTCTTTACTTATTTATTTCAGATGACTTTGGGTACACCCATGAGCTAGATCTTTCTTATGAAAGGATTTGTCCTGATTCTTTGAGCTGGAGAGTGGGGGTGAATGCGGCTCTTTATACTTTGGTAGAGTTTAATAGAAATCCTCCAGATGGTTTTGATCGTTCTATTTATTTATGGGATTGGACAAGTCTAGATTTTGATGTAAAAAAAAATTACAATAGAGCTTCAAGTTATACAGAACAGAGTTTAAATTTTGGTTTAAGCCTTGGCTTTGGCTCTAATAATCGAGGCCTGGGCTACCTTCAGCAGAAATTCTTTCACGCTTTTATTAATCTCTTTTTTGAGCCTCCGATTTATGAATATCTTTATGGATCTGAAATTAACTATTTTGTGGATTTGAGATTGAGGTATGATTTAAAACTTTATTTAACCGACCCCATAGAATCAAAGAGAAACTTCAAAATTTTACTTTCTCCTCAATTTACCTTCTCTAATTTGAGTGTGAGAAATGAACTCTTAGTGAGTTTTGGGGTGTCTTGGGGCGATGAGAACTTAGATATTAGAATCATGAATCACCTCAAGCTTTATATTGATGATCTCTACAGCAATGACATTGAATTGGGGCTTGCTTATAAATGGAGTTCTTGGGCTGTGTATTTTTCATTTCTAGAGAGAATAGAGCCCCCATTTGAGCGAAATCGATATGATGATAACGAGCCTGTATTTAAGTTCGGTTTTAGTTATTATTACTAGGCTCTATTTTTTCTCTAAAAATTTTTCTTTACGGCCCCAATCTAATGGTATTCATTCCAGACTTGTGATATTTCATGACAATGATTGAAAAAACAGTACATTTTACCTCTTTAGGCTGCTCTAAAAATCTTGTAGATTCCCAGGTGATGTTGGGCCGTCTCTATGATAAAGGTTTTCGTGTTGAAGAAAACCCAGAGTTAGCAGAAGCCATTATCGTAAACACCTGCGCCTTTATTGAAAGTGCAAAAGATGAGTCCATTCAAACCATAATAAAAATGGCTGAGATAAAGTCAGATGAGACGGCCCTAGTGGTGTCTGGGTGTTTGGCTCAACGTTATCCTGTAGAGCTTGAAAAAGAATTCCCTGAAGTGGATCTGTTTATTGGAACCGGTGAGTATCATAAAGTCTATCAACTTCTAGAAGCTCGTAAAGAGGGCTCTCTTGAGAAAAAGTCATTTGTTGAAATCCCAAAATACATTCATACCGAATTCGACTCCCGAGTTTCAACAACACCTTCCTATATGGCTTGGCTCAAAGTCTCAGAAGGTTGTGACCGAAAATGCACTTTTTGTATTATCCCAAGTCTCAGGGGCCAGCTCCGCAGTCGCAGTGTAGAGTCACTGATTGTGGAAACAAAAAGACTGATTGCACAAGGTGTGGGTGAGATCAATTTAATCTCGCAAGATCTCTCCTCTTATGGGGCAGACCTGGGAGAAGACCAAAATTTAGTCAGCTTGATTGAAGCTTTTGAATCTATAGAGAATCTCAAATGGGTGAGACTGTTTTATCATTATCCAGATGAGTTGAGTGATGAAGTGATTGCGGCCTTAAAAGCCTCGACTAAAGTAGTTCATTATTTGGATATGCCCGTACAACATATTAACACTCAAATTTTAAAAAGGATGAACAGAAAAATCACTTCTGAAAAAATGAAAGAGCGCATCGCAGAGCTTAAAAAGAGTTTGCCTGATATCGTTTTAAGAAGTTCAGTGATTGTAGGTTTTCCTGGAGAAACTCCTGAGCAATTTTTAGAGCTTTGTAAGTTCGTAAAAGAGGTCCAGTTTGATCATCTCGGTGTTTTTAAATATTCCGATGAAGAAGGCACTCCCGCTTACCGCTTGCCAGATAAAAACTCCCAGGACGTCATTGATGAGAGATTTGATGAAATCTATAAAATTCAAAAACAGGTCGTCCACCAAAAAAATCAAAGTTGGGTGGGCAAAACTGTGGAAGTTCTAGTAGAAGGAGAACACCCAGAAACAGAACTCCTCATTTCTGGGCGCCACTACGGCCAAGCCCCAGATATTGATGGGCAAGTGATGATCAACGACACCCACGGCCACTCACTCAAAAGCGGCGACTTCATCAAAGTCAAAATCACAGAAGCCTTTGAGTACGATCTTGTGGGGGAGTACTTGGTGCCATCACTTTAGAGGCTCAGGTTATTGTAAATACGATAGAAATAGTACTTTATTGTAAAATTTTTAAAAAGAAACTTTCCCAAAAACCTGTTTCATGATAGACACATGAGCTATGAAAAATATTAAGAAATACATCTTAAAAACCATCACTTACACGCTATTTTTGAACTTCACTGGTGTCCTCGTTTTGGCTAATGTAGACGATACCGGTTCTGGCAAGCCTTGTAAGTTCGATTTTATACTAAATCTAGAGCGAGCTCTACCTATAGAAAGTGCTTTAAGGCAGCAGGCTGTTGCAGAAGACCTCGAGGCTAGAGATCAGAGCTCTGCCACAGGTTTACCTTTAGGACAGAACGCCTTAGCCATTAATGTTATAAACGCTCGTAACCTAGCTGATCCTGCCGTTATTGATCGTTTATCCCTGATCGGAATAGAAGCCGCAAAAGTCTCATCAATTATAAGAGCAGGCGAATTTTTAGTTCTAACAGATATGGGGCCGAGCCTTTGGGAGCATGAAAGCTTTAATGCCTGGATGGGCTTGAGACCAACAGGAATGCTTACCGAAATGAGCACGGCTCATGAGCAGGTCGAGTATATAGGAGTTGTTCCTGAACATGCCCACCCTGGTTTATCTCCAGAACTTGTAGCCATGATGAGTGAGTCTTTCAACGTGAATATGAATGTGTTTTTAGAACAAGGTGCCTCCTCCATTAACAAAGATGCAGAAGATGAAGTTTTTGAGTACCTCTTTGGTAGCGTTGTTAGAAGAACGAGTAGGCAGGTCATTGAGTCTGAAAGAAGAAATACAGTGCGATTCCCATGGGGGGCTGGTATTGAATTTGCGGAACACAATGGTATGGATCCAGAATTAGCTCTTGGGGTGGTCGCTACTTTAGCTCGATTCTCTTTAGTCGATAATCTGATATTCCAAAACCAAAGTGGCGACATGGTTAGAGTAAAAGATGCTCTGGACTTTGATTCTCGAATTTTTTTAGCAAGAGTTCCAAGTATGTCTATATTAGGACCTGTTCTGAGTGAGCTTCCAATAATCTTGAATCCATATCATATAGTAGCTGGACACTTGGAAAGCTTTGAGTTGCCAATTCATACTCAAAATATTATGGGCCAGGAGGTCTTTTTTAAGCCTCAGGTAAAAAAGCAAAAAACAGAGCTGGATTTCACCCCTGAGTTATTCTGGCGTGCAGACGTAGACAGAAATATTTATGATGATGTTGCGGAACCTATTAGAGATAAAATAAGTTCAGACGTATCAGAGCTATTTAAAGATTTCGTAGAGCAACATTTCTCCGGCTTGTTACACAGGCCTCAAATTTCTTTTGAACTCAGAGAGAGGGATCCTTCTATGGTCGAAGTTTACGCACACATTGAAGGCTTAACAGAAGGCGAAAAGGCCCTCTTTGCCTATTATATTACCTCAGTAAAAAACTAACAGTTTAAGCCTCTTTATCCTTGCCCGAGTCACATCTCTATTTGAAACTTTGGTGCCAGTCCTCTTTTGAGTATGTGGAGCGTTATTAGAATCAGCCGATTTTAGCTAGCTCAAAGTCTTGTTTGAACTTTTCTAGCCTTGCTTTGAGCTTTTGATTTTTGGGGAGACTCACATTGGGGTCTTCTTTTAAAATCTCAAAGGCTGTCTCTCTTGCCGCATAAAGAGCTTTTGTGTGTGTCAATAGATTGGCAAACTTAAACCCAGGAAGGCCCGACTGTTTGGCTCCGAGATACTCACCAGGGCCTCGAAGTAACAGATCCTGTTCTGAAATGTAAAAACCGTCAGTACTTTTTTCCATAATTTTAGCGCGCTCAATTGAAACCTTTGAAAGCTGCTCTCCGAGCATTAAAAAACAATAGCTTTGGTGCTGGCCTCGCCCCACTCGACCTCGTAGCTGATGGAGTTGTGAGAGCCCAAATCTTTCAGAGTGTTCAATAATAATTATGTTAGCGTTAGGCACGTCTACACCCACTTCCACAATAGTGGTGGCCACTAGAACATCGAAATCGTGGTTTTTAAATTTAGCCATGAGTTCATCTTTTTCTGCTGGTTTAAGTTTGCCATGAATGAGTCCAATTCTAAATTCAGGAAGCTGCTCTTCTAGCCAGTTTTTATGATCGGTGACATTTTTGAGATCTAGATTTTCGCTTTCTTCCACCAAAGGGCAGACCACATAAGCTTGGCGTCCTTGTTGAAGTTGTTGTTTTAAAAATGTGTAAGTGTCTTTGCGTCCTGATTCAAAATACTTTTTAGTTTTGATAGGCTGCCTCCCAGGAGGGAGCTCATCAATCACTGAAATATCTAATTCTCCGTACACGGTCATGGAAAGTGTTCTGGGTATGGGTGTTGCTGTCATGACTAAAAAGTGAGGTTCCGCATTTTTGTTTTTAAGTTTTAATTGTTGTCTTTGAAAGACGCCAAAGCGGTGCTGCTCATCAATGATAACAAGTCCAAGTTGATCAAAATCCACAGTGTCTTGGATTAAAGCATGGGTGCCCACCACAAATTGAATTTCTCCAGAGGCCAGTTTAGATTTAATATTTTTTTGCTCTGAAGTCTTTTGTCCGCCAGATAAAAAACCAACATTGATATTAGTGTTCTTAAAAAGCGTGAGTGTGTTTTGATAGTGTTGATTTGCGAGTATCTCAGTGGGCGCCATCAGTGCAACTTGTGATCCGGCCTCGATCACCTTGAGGCTGCAAATTTGTGCGACCAGTGTTTTTCCACTGCCCACATCTCCTTGCAGCAGGCGTGTCATGGGGTGGTTTTGTTTTAAGTCCTCTTCAATTTCAGTGAGCACTCTTGTTTGTGCCGTTGTGAGAGTGAAATTGATTTCATTCAATATTTTTTGTTTTTGTTGAGCTACAATAGGAAAACCTTGGGAGCTCGCTTTTTTAATATGTTGTTTTTTAAAAGCCAGCTTCAACTCCATATCAAAGAATTCACCAAAGATGAGGCGTTTATGATAAGGGGACTCTTCCTGGTTCAGCTGTGAGCCACGCCTTGGGTCTGGCTTATGTAAAGCATTAAGTGAAGTCCACCAATCGGGGAGATTAAACTTTTCCAGTATCCACTTTGGTAAGGGTTCCGGAAAATCATCGGCTTGAACCTTTTTGTAGTTTTCTTCAAGGCTTTTAATTGTGACATCGACTAGCTTTCTGATTTTAGTATTTGAGATGCCGTAGGGCTCTGTATAAATGGGGATCAGTTCAAGTTCGGGGTCAGCAGCATTAGTATCACCTTCTTGAAGCACTTTCATCTCGGGGTGATTGAACTCAAGTCGATTTTTGTAGGCACTCACTTTACCGATCACTTCGATGGCTTGTCCTGCAGAGAACTGATCAAAAAAACCTTTATAAGGATTTCTAAAAAACTTACACGAAATCACACCCGATGAGTCTCTTATCTCAACACTATAAAAACTTCGTCTAGGCCCCATGGCTACTTTTTGGTACCGAATAAATTGAGCTTTGATACGAACAGAGTCTCCGGCGGCAAGACTTGCGATATTGCGACCGAGTCTGCGGTCTTGGTACTCTCTTGGTATAAACTCAACAAGGTCTTTGGCTTTATAAAGGCCCGCCTTATTAAACAATCCTCCGAGACCGGGCCCCACACCTTTTACAAACTGGATATCAGAATCTAGATACAACCCCATGCTAAAAAATCTAAGATTTTGGTTTCATAGTGGGGAAGAGCAAAATATCTTTAATAGAGCTTTGATCTGTAAGAAGCATAATGATACGCTCCACCCCTATGCCTACGCCCCCTGTGGGTGGCATGCCCACTTCAATGGCTTTAATAAAGTCATCATCCATGGGTTGAGCTTCTTCATCTACTAGACGTTGGCTTTCTTGCTCTTTAAGGCGAGCCAGTTGCTCCACTGGATCGTTGAGCTCGGTGTAAGCGTTCCCGATTTCCATGCCAGCACACACAGGTTCAAAACGCTCGACTAAACCTTTTTCCGTGCGGTGGTCTTTAGTGAGCGGTGAGATCTCTTTAGGGTGATCGATTATAAATGTGGGGTTCCAAATTTTGGGTTCTACATAATAATCAAAAAGCTCCATAACCAGTTGTCCGTGGGCTTTGTTTTTGGTTTCATATTTAGGGTCCACTTTAGTCACTTCTGAAGCCAAATCAGAAACACTCATTTGTTTCACATCCAGATCTGCATATTTTTTTAATGAATCATAAACACTTAGGCGCTCCCAAGGTGTGGTGAAGTCCAGTTCTTTTTCTTGATAGGTGATTGTTGTAGTTCCGTGCACTTTCTCACAGAGGTGTGAGATTAACTCTTCAAACTGAAGCATCTGATCTTTGTAATCAGTGTAGGATTCATAGTACTCAAGCATGGTGAACTCAGGGTTGTGAGAGCGGTCGATGCCTTCGTTTCTAAAATTTTTACCAATTTCGTAAACCTTTTCAAAGCCACCTACGATAAGTCTTTTTAAATAGAGTTCTGGGCTGATTTTTAGATAAAGAGGAATGTCCAAGGCCCTGTGATGAGTTTTAAAAGGATAAGCTGATGCTCCTCCGTAAATAGGTTGCAAGACGGGTGTCTCCACTTCCATAAAGCCTTTGTTGTCTAAAAATTGTCGTATAGAGCGAATAATCATGGAGCGCACTTCAAAGAGTTTCCGGCTGTCTTCGCTCATGACCAAATCAAGGTAGCGCCTTCTGTATTTCGTTTCGACATCACTTAAGCCGTGATATTTTTCTGGGAGTGGCTCTAGGCTTTTACAAAGTATTTTAAGATCTGTAACCCTTAATGTGGCTTCGCCCTTACGGGTTTTAAAAACATAGCCTTCTACGCCGATAAAATCACCGATGTCCAACAAAGGAAATAAATTTTGTTGTTCTTCAGAAACTTCCGCAAGTTTAATATAGCACTGGTTTTTTCCAGATTGGTCTTGAATGTTAAAAAAAGCCGCTTTGCCCATGGGCCTTTTCGTCATAAGACGTCCGGCTAATATGAGCGTTTCAGTTTCAAGAGATTCACCTTCGGATAAAGCTTCTGCACGAGGAGAGATTTCATTGCAATGATTCTTTTTTATAAATTCATGGGGATAAGGATCTATTCCTAATTTTTTGATTTCTTCAAGTTTGCGGAGTTTTTCGTCTCTAATCGGATTCGTGTCAGTCATATCACAGCCTTAGTAAAAACCCAGATCCGTGGATCTGGGCAAAAAAAGAATTATAATCTACATTTCTTATCTGTGTCGAGACTGATTTTGCTTAAAGTGTGGGTTCAATTAAAATTCCTGCTCATTTTTTTAAGTATGATGATTCTAAAGCCTAAAATGGAGAGTTTTATTTTTTAATATAAGAGGTAACTTTGAAAAATTTAGTAAATAAGCCTTTAAACTCTATATCAGAAAACTTCTCTTTCTGTCTCTTGAAGTAGGTAAGGTTGAGTTTACGGCCTTCAAGTCTTTGTTCATTCAAAGTTCCAACCTCAAAGCTATACATAGAAATACGATGAAAAATGTCAGCCCCGGAGCGAGCTTCAAAATTTTTAATAGAGACTGTGGAAGATTTATTTGTCCAAACGAGAAAAGCAGCTCACGAGAAAGTAGATTGCCCACTGAGAAAATTAAATGAAGGCTTAGTTGTGCTCAGATCAGATTTTAATTTTGTCAGTGGGCAATCTAGTTTTGACTTGAAATGTTTTTTGTAGTGGAGAAACGAATCTTCCACAGCCCCTAGTTAAAAAGAAACTTCAAAAAAATTTCTGATCAGAGTTTGGAGCTCATTTTTAGTAAATGGGTAAGGACCTTTTTTGTAACATTCTAGATTTAACTTATGTCCATTTAGCATATTTTCTGAAAGAGAGCCAACTTCAAAAACATATTTACTGACGCTATAATTTTTCTTTAAGGTAGTTGGGAGTCTGAAAATATTTGTACTGCCTAGATGGTGCTCAGTGCTAAATGAAGTCGCTTCTGGAATAACATAAGGAGTTTGCTCTAAGTTTTTATTTTCAACTAGAATTCGAACTTGGCAATAGGGTTTCATTTTTCTAAAAAAACAGGGTGAGAAGATTTTACTTTGAGAACATCCAAACTCGGCAGCAAGTTGAACCTGGCTTAAAATATTTTCATTATAAAATAAGTTTCTAGCATCAGAATTTGAAAAGTAAGTACTAGGTTTTTGGCCTGTAAGTTCCAAACTATAAGTTTGATCTAAGGTCCAAGGGGTAATGTTTGAGAAAACAAAAACTTTATTTTTGTCAAAAAGCTTGTAGTAAGTTCTTGTGGGTTCATAAGTGGAGTTTATGAGTTCAGAAACAGAAGGAAGAAAATCTGTCCAAGTGAGCTCAGCTTTAGAGGCGGTGGTAAACTTTAGCAATAAGAAAAAGCAGAAAAAACTCTGAATAGTAATGGCTTTAATACTCACCACAATAAACCCCAACAATATCTTTTAATAATTCAATAGCTTCAGCTTTTGGTCTTTGAAAAGCATTCCGACCCATGATGCTTCCAAAAGATCCTCCTTGAGAAAGAGCCTTCACTTCTTCTAAGACCTCATCTTTGGCCTTAGCAGCGCCGCCACTAAAAATAACAATACGACGCCCGTTAAAAGCAGATCGGATCACAAGCTTGGTTCTGTCTTCTAACGATTTCGTACGTAAGCTGAACTCATCAAATACTTTTTGAGCCACAGGCTGTTCAATAAATTCAGTAGGGGGTTTAACTTTAATAATATGAGCACCGAGTTGAGCCGCAATCTGAGCAGCATAGCTAATGACATCAATGCCAGTTTCTCCTTCTTTGGAAAGTTCTTTACCGCGGGCATAAGACCAGATCACTGTAATCAACCCAGCTTTACGAGCTTCTTTAGAGGCTTCTGCAATTTGTTCATACATGGAGTTTCTTGCGGTGCTTCCAGGGTAAATTGTAAAACCTATTCCTACACATCCTAACTCTAAGGCCGCTTCAACAGATGAAGTGAAAGCTGGTAGCGGGGATTCTGAATTTGAGAACAAAGAGTCAGAGTTATTGATCTTTAGAATTAAAGGTATTTCACCGGCAAAGCGAGCTGCTCCTGCTTTTAAAAAGCCGTAAGGAGCGGCATAGGCTGAGCAACCGGTTTCAATGGCTAATTCATAATGATATAAAGGATCATATGCATCTGGATTTATAGCAAAAGAGCGAATAGGGCCATGTTCAAAACCTTGGTCTACAGGTAGGATAAGCATTTTTCCAGTACCAGCTAAGCCCCCATGATTCATAATACGAGCCAGATTTGTTAAAACGCCTGGGGTTTCAGAATCATACCAACTTAAAATTTCGCGGACTCGAGGGCTCATAATTTCTCCTTAATAGTACAGTTCTTTATATATAGACATAAAACTGTTGGAACAAAAGGGCAATCTCGTAAAAAAGAGACTAGAGGCAGTTGAACATAAACTTGTATTGTACAAACAATAAAAGTCACTCACAAGAAGGCTGAGAGAACGCAGGTTGAATAAATTTTGCGCCTACTTACAAATTTATGTTATGAGAGCGAGTATTGTTTAACTGGGGGGTATGAGGGGGATTTTATAACGCTGTATCGAATTTAGGACACGCTCTATTTTCGGTTTGAAATTCTTTTTGCAGTGGACAAACTGAATGTTTAACGGCCCGTAGTAGATGTTAGACCCCTTCAGGTATAACAAATCTTATTGCTACCATAGATAGTCCTTAAGTCTAATGCTGTTAAAGCTTTTCAATTAGATTTTTCCCACATAGTTTAAATGTAAGGCTTTTAGAGGGGGCGCTTTGTAAAAAGTGTATAAAAAGCTTTTATTTTAAAGATTCTAAATTTAAAGGCTTTGGAAGATTCGTTTGTCCAAATGAGAAATTAGATTGCGCACAGACAAAGTAAATTGAAGGCTGAGTTGTGACTCGGTCGAGTTTAATTTTGTCAGTGCCCACTTTGGTTTCGACTTGAGATGTTGTTTCTAGTGGACAAACGAATCTTCCACAGCCTCTAAGGTTTTAGAACGTAGAACAACAAGTAAATAGGAGGATAAGGTATGAGATATTTTCTAGTTTTTAGTTTGGCTTTGTTATTTAGCCCATGGGTTTCTCAAGCTACTGTCACTTGTGACTTGAATGCACAGGACAGTTGTGAATTCCAGGTCAATTTAAATCCAGTCGGGACGGTTTTTGTACATGGTATAAATATCATCGGAGCTGCTGGAGAAATACAGGTTAGATCAAATACAGGTTTGCCTGTCATGATGAGTGAAGTGCATTATCTCACATCGCAATTTGATCCAAATAATCAGCAACATACATATAACATGACATCTGCAACTCAATCTTCGAGTCAGGTTCCAACGTGGGCAAGGGCTGCTCAGCAGTACTTTAGTGGGCAGTATGAAAACTCTTCTGTGAGTATTTTTATTCATCGAGCCTCATATGTACAAAATAGCCCTGCTTCAGATGTTTTAACTGTGACACCTCAAGCCTGGACACCTCCTGCTGAGTCGACCTCTGATTTTCAGTTTGTTCCAATGCCAAACCATACACCTGCGCAAACAAATCAAGTTTGCTCCTACAGGAGTAGCTTTGGGGTAGATCCCATTTACGTACGTCCAGGTGAGAAAGTCGACTGGCCTTTTGGTGAGCCTACTAAGACAGTGAGTCCGGAGGGTTGTGAATCTGGTTATGAAGGTACCGTGACTACCGTAAGTCAGAAGTTTTGGACTCAAGAGATGGGAGCTGACTGCAATTTAAAGCAAAATATACTTAATGAGTCAGAGAAAGTTGTTGATAAAATATATGACTGCACGCCCATTGTTAGCCCACAATCTCGAAAATCTGTCCCTGAAATTTCTCCAACTCCTCATGTTTACACTTGCCGCGTAGGTGGGACAATTTTAACTGGCGGAGGTTATGCTCAAGATTTAGCTGACCCTGTGCTAGAAAGTTTTCATGATTATTGTTCAAAGGGGTACTCTGGAGAAATTGTAGCTCTTACTCCTAAGTATAAATATTATGATTGCAAAAATTTTGACTATGCTGAGTTAAATGAAGCTTACCCAGAAAAATATGGGCACAATCAAACCAAAATAGTGGACCGATGCACTCCGGCACCTCTTTCTTCTTGTTCTCATCCTCGGACTGGGGCAGAAGTCGTTCACGGTGAGCAGATTTTTGTTCGAGATCGTAATAGGTCTAAGCGCAAGAAAAGAAAGTGTTCCAATAGACGAAATGCTGAGGTGGTTTATGATATTTTCCATACAAAAATAGCAAAAAAATGTAACGGAAAAACAGGTTATTTTGAAGATGTTTATGTAAACAGCAGTCTCTTAGAAACTTTTGGCAAGATTAAGCAAAAAGCTGAATGTCGTAAAAAGCACGAAAGAAGACGAGAGCGCGAAGCTCGAAGACAAGAAAAAGAGAGAGAGCAAAAAAGGCGTGAAGTTCGAAGACAAGAAAAAGAGAGAGAGCAAAAAAGGCGTGAAGTTCGAAGACAAGAAAGAGAGAGAGAGCAAAAACGCGAAGCTCGAAGACAAGAAAAAGAGAGAGAGCAAAGGCGTAAGGCTCAAAGAGACAGGTCTCAGGTTCGAAAAAAAGAGAAGCCTAAATCCAAGGTTTCGTCTACTCCTAAAAAAACAAAAAATAAGCCAAGGAAAAGAAATGAGTCTGCAGCAGGTAAACCTCAACCGCACCCAGAGTGTATTTGGGATATAAGTATAGAGGACTGGGATTGTGGCAGACGTCACGCCCCTACAGCAGACTCAAGCAAATAAAATTACGAAAGAAGCGGCTCATAGAGCTGCTTCTTTTTTTTTAATAAAAATTAATTTTTTTTAACCCAAGTAAAAAAATACTCTATCCGTATGGGTCGACCTTCCTTGTTGCTATTTAGTTTAAACTTTGTGACTCTGATTTGAATGACTGAGTTTATGACCAAACGTTTTAGCCCTTTTAAATCCAGAAACTTCAGTTTATTTTTTGCAGCTCATACTTTATCACTGGTGGGTAAGTGGTCCCATGAGTTGGCAAGAGCTTGGCTTATTTTTGAAATCACAGGTCAGGCTGGAGCCATGGGATTCGTACTTCTAGCCGGAGCTGTTCCAGTAGCACTTTTTATGCTTTATGGGGGGGCACTTGTAGATCGTTCTGATGCAAAAAAAATGATGATAGGTACACAAACAGTCCTTGCGCTGGCTTCTTTGTTTTTTGCATTTCATGTGGAGTTTCGCCAAGTTTTTTTCTGGCATCTTGTGGCTTTTGCTGTGTTGGAGGGACTGATTATGGCTTTTGATGTCCCTTCTTTTCAAGCTCTTGTTGTTAAACTTGTTCCGAAAGAGGATTATCAACAGGCTTTGGCTTTAAATTCAACAATATTTCATTTGGGTCGTGTTATAGGACCAGTTTTAGCAGGCCTGCTGATGGCTTTTCATGGGCCTAGCCTTGTTTTTTTATTTGATGGTATTACGTTTTTAGTTCTACTTATAATACTTTATATGATGAGATGGGATGAGCAGAGTGCTTCAGAGTGGGTCCCTAAAAAACCAAAACCAATAAAATCAAACTTTGAAGATATCAAAGAAGGTTTAGTTTATTTATTTACGACCCATCACCTTAGATATCCTTTGTCTCAGTTATTTATCACGATTATTGTGATTTTTCCCATGTTAATTTCAGTGCTCCGCACCTATATTCCTATTAACTATAATTTAAGTGCCAGTGAATACGGGTGGGTTTTTGCCTTTCCGGCTGTAGGATCTATGATGGGAGCGCTATTCTTTATGATTTGGAAGCCGGAACAGCCATTAAAAGCCTTAAAGTTTGGAGTGCCTTTTACAGCCTTAGGTATATTTTTAATTCCTATGTGTACGAGCATAATGATGGCCTGTTTGTTGATGTCAGTGGCTGGCTTTTTTACTTATCTGTCCTTAGCCTCTTTAACAGTGTCGCTTCACCTAAGTATATTGGAGCAATATAGAGGACGTTTGAGTTCAGTAGTGGGTCTTGGATTTTTATGTATAGGACCACTCTTAAGCTATCCAATTGGAAAACTTTCAGATTATATTGGGTACGAAGTTACCATACAAATCTCAGCAATAACTTTTTTCATCTTCTCAGTAGCTTTATATTTTCTGACCTATAAATCTTCAGAAGTCGTAAAAGTTGACTAAAAATTGAGCAAATGAATTTTTAAAAAAAATATTAATTTTCTTTAAAGTCCAACAGAACGAGAGTATTCGCCTCTTAACCCAAAACTAACATAAATTGAAAATTTTACACATTGAAAACCCCTCTCAGAATTGTTACATTATGCGTCAGGCTAGGAGGTTTGATGTCGATACGTTTTCAAATAGGTGATAAAGCAGTTTATCCAGGACGAGGAGTGGCAGAAATCAAATCCATTCAGGAAAAAACAATCTCTGGGGTTCAATACAATTTTTATAGTTTGTATCTTGAAAAAACAGGCATCACAGTGATGGTTCCTGAAAAACAACTGGTTGCTCATGGGGTTCGACCCGTTATCGATGAAGACGGAGCCGGACAAATTCTTGAAGAGCTTCGGAAGAAAGAAATCTTAAAGCCTAAAAACACAAAACTCATTTGGAAAAAACGCGTTCAGCTTTATACAGATAAAATCAACACAGGTTGCTTATTTCAAACAGTAGAAGTTTTGAGAGAACTCTTGTACCTCAAAGAGATCAAAACTCTAAGCTACAGCGAGCAACAAATCTTTGAAACGGCTCAGTTCTTACTTTCAGAAGAGATCTCCATCGCCACTGGTCAACAAGATATTTTGAACTCCTTCTTCTTCACTGTTAGTGTGACTGAAGATGAAACTACACAACACAAACTCCACGCCTAAAAAAGTCAGAGTCCGTTTTGCCCCAAGCCCAACGGGTTACCTCCATGTAGGTGGGGCACGAACCGCTCTTTACGATTACCTCTTTGCTCAAAAGTTTGGAGGAGAGTTCATTCTCCGTATCGAAGACACAGATGAAGAGCGTAGCAAAGACGAATACATGTGGTCTCAACTTGAAGATTTAAAATGGTTGGGGCTCACTTGGTCAGAAGGCCCTCAAGTCGAAACTCAAAAAGAGACGGGGGACTTAGGCCCTTATCAACAAAAATACCGCTTAGAAATTTATAAAAAATATATTGATCAGCTTCTGGATCAAGGCCAAGCTTATTACTGTTTTTTAACGGAAGGAGAACTAGACCAGCAAAGAGAAGTGGCTAAAAAAAACAAGCTTCCTTTTCGTCCTCTAAGTCCGTCAAGAGATTGGTCCAAAGACAAAGCTTTGGCCCACACTAAAGAAAACCAGCTTCAGCCTACGGTCAGGTTCAAAAATAATTTTAAAAACAAAAAGTTTGAGTTTAAAGATTTAGTTCGAGGAGACATGAGTTTTCCATCAGATATGATCGGAGACTTTGTCATTCAAAGATCCAGTGGAATGCCTGTTTATAATTTTGTCTGCACCATTGATGATGCTTTGATGAAAATCTCACACGTCTTCCGTGCTGAAGAACATCTTTCTAATACTTTAAAACAACTGATGATTTATGAGACTCTAGGTTTTGATAGACCTGAGTTTGCTCACCTTTCGATTATGTTAGGGGAGGACAGACAAAAGCTTTCTAAAAGGCATGGAGCCACCAGTGTGTCTCAGTTTAAAGAAGAAGGTTATCTTCCTGAAGCTCTCACAAATTTTATTGCACTCATGGGTTGGAGCTCACCCAGTGGTGAAGAGATTCTAAGCCAAAAGGAAATGATAGATAATTTTTCTTCAGATCGTTTTAATTCCGCTTCTTCTGTATTCGATCCTGAAAAACTAAAATGGATGAATGCTCAGTATTTAAGAAAGCTAGAGCATCAAGACCTTTGGCAACGCTTGCAGGTCTTTTTTGATAAAGAACATCTAAAGCTCCCACAGGATAAAACTTGGGTAGATATGGCATTAGAGACTTTTAAAAGTTCAATGGAGACGCTTAAAGACGCTGTTGAATTGTTTCGCCCTATTTGTCCTGATCATTTTAAACTTGAGGACTCAGCCTCGGAGGTGATGGCATGGGAGACTACAGCAAAAGTTTTAGAATATTGGAAATCTGAGGTTTCAAACTATCCTCATGATTATCTGTCTGCAGAAGACTTTAAGGCCCTTACGAAAAAAATTCAGAAAGACTGTGAGGTTAAAGGCAAGCCGCTTTTTATGCCTCTAAGGGTGGCTCTCATTGGCGCTCCCCAAGGAGTTGAGTTAGCTAAGCTAATACCACTGCTCTCAAGACAGGAGATCCTCAGGCGTGTCAGTGTGGTCTTAGGGGTTTAGGGAAGGTAACTATTGTAAGCTTGAACGTTGAAGTTGATGATCCAGCTCTTTTAATTGAGTGGACCCTAGTTTCAGGGGAGTTGAGGCCATAGCCTATTGAAGTGCAGATTTATGTTAATGTAGACTCTATGTTCAAACTCAAGTCTAAATTTCAGCCCGCGGGAGATCAGCCTGGGGCCATCAAAGAAATCGTAGAAACCTACAAGCAAGGGCAAAGATTCCAAACTCTCTTAGGAGTCACTGGCTCTGGTAAAACTTTCACCATGGCCCATTGTATCGAGCAGCTCAAGATGCCTACACTCATTATGGCTCCTAATAAAACTTTGGCGGCTCAGCTTTATGGTGAGTTTAAAGATTTTTTTCCGGAGAATGCCGTCGAGTACTTTGTCAGTTATTACGATTACTATCAGCCAGAAGCTTTTATCCCATCTACAAATACTTTTATTGAAAAAGATTCTGCCATTAATGAGCAAATTGATCGCATGAGACATTCTGCCACTCGAAGTCTTTTGGAGCGTGAAGATGTGATTATAGTTTCCAGTGTATCCTGTATTTATGGACTTGGTTCTCCAGAAGAGTATTTAAATCAAGTGGTCACTGTTGAGGTGAATCAGCAGATGACCCGAGATCAATTTTTAAAAGAGTTGGTTCGGGTGCAGTACAAAAGACAAGACGTGGATTTTGATCGAGGCTGTTTTCGTGTGCGAGGAGATAGAGTAGAGATTCACCCTCCCTATGAAGAAGAGATTGTGATCCGAGTGGAGTTCTTTGGAAATTTTATTGAAGAGATCACCCTGGTCGATCCTGTCAGAATGACACCCCTAAAATCCTTACGAAAAGCATCTGTATATCCGGCCAGCCACTATGTGACCTCAGATGAAAAAATGAAACAGGCTATGAGTGATATTCGTGAAGAGCTCAGACATAGACTTAATGAGCTTGAAGCTGCAGGTAAAATGTTAGAGGCCGAGCGCTTAAACAAGCGCACACAGTTTGATTTAGAGATGATGCTCGAGATGGGGTTTTGCCCTGGGATTGAAAACTACTCCAGGCATATGACAAGACAACAAGCCGGTGAAGCTCCGCCGACTTTAATAGAATACTTCCCTAAAAAGTTTTTAACTCTAATTGATGAGTCCCATGTGACCGTCCCCCAGGTGGGGGGAATGTATCGTGGAGATCGGGCCCGAAAGTCTACTCTTGTGGAGCATGGTTTTAGGCTTCCGTCAGCTCTTGATAATCGACCTCTTAACTTTGAAGAATTTGAAAAACTCAATGATCATGTTCTCTATGTTTCAGCCACACCTGGTGATTATGAAAAAAATAAAACCGGGGGGCAAATTGTAGAGCAGATCATTCGACCCACTGGTTTGCTAGATCCTGAGATAGAAGTGCGACCTGCTACGGGCCAAGTTAAAGATGTCTTAGGTGAAATCAAAAAGGTGGTCGCTCAAAATTTTAGAGTTTTGGTCACCACTTTAACTAAAAAGAGTTCTGAGGATTTAACTCAATATCTCAACCAACACGGGGTTCAGGTGCGCTACCTGCATAGTGATATTAAAACTGTGGAACGCACTGAAATTTTAAGAGATTTAAGGCTTGGGGTTTTTGATGTGCTTGTGGGAATCAACCTCTTGCGTGAAGGCTTAGATCTCCCTGAGGTCAGTCTTGTTGCCATCTTAGATGCAGACAAAGAAGGTTTTTTAAGATCAAAGCGTTCTTTGGTTCAGACCATTGGGCGTGCCGCTCGAAATGAACAGGGGCGAGTGATCCTCTATGCTGACAAGATCACCGAGTCTATGGAGTACGCCATGAGTGAAACCTCAAGAAGGCGGAAGCTCCAAATAAAGTATAATATAGATCATGGGATGACCCCCAAAACTATTATACGTCCTGTGAAAGAAGGTTTGCTCGAGATGTACTCCGCTGCCGTTGACCCTGATGAGAGCCTCCAGGTTTTAAAAAATAAGGTGCAGCAATACAGAGATCAAAAAGGAGGGCTGCCAAAAGAAATCACTAAGCTTAAGAAAAAAATGAAAAAAGCCTCTGAAGAGCTGGAGTTTGAGGTCGCTGCTAATATTAGAGATGAAATCAAACGCCTGCAGCTCATGGATATGGAACTGGCTGGGGATTAGCTAAAGGTGAGAAGAAAGTCTTATTTAAAATATGATTTTGCACATTAATGTAAGTTATTGATTTTCTTATGAAGTAATAGCTATATGGCCTTTGTTTCTTATCTCAGCCTATTAAAAAGTTAAGGTTTAGCCATTATACTTAGAAAAGTTGGATTTATGCCTGGAAGTAAGATATATCGAGAAGTATGACTAACAAAGGAGATCAGTCTATGAAGTTATTATTATTTGTTACATTATTTATTTCGTCTCAAGTTTTTGCTGGTGTTGATGATTTAAAGATCATAACTATGGAAAAAATGACAAATGTGGATGAAAAAACAGTTGATATACCTGATTCTGTCACCAGACTCATTGTTAATGCTACTGTTGAAGTGGGAAACTGCTCTACGGAGCCTAAAATGTCTTTAACAATGGATGAGGACCGTAAAGTTTTAAAGGTATCTGCTAATGAAGGACATATAGCTTTCTCTTGTTTCAAAACAAATGAAACTCAAGAGCTTTCAGTTGCATTAGTTTATCTTTTGCCAGAAAGCGTAAAAAGCTCCGGGACTTTAAGTTTTAAGTTTTTGGGTGATAACTTTGTGGACGTGGAGTTCTTTTTTCTTTAATAATATTGTTTCATTATAATTATTTATAAACTCAAGGCGACGTGTGAAAACACATCGCCTTATTTTTTTGTAAAATGGACTTTATGAAAAACAATATTTCAAAAATTAGGCTCAGATGACTGGATCTCGAATTGAGGCTCCATCTTCAGACCTCGATACACTTAAAATTCTTGCTAAGACCTTTCCAAAATCCCCAGGTGTTTATCTCATGAAAAACCATGCCGAAGTGGTCATTTATGTGGGTAAAGCTAAAAATTTAAAAAATCGAGTGAGTAGTTATTTTACAGGTATTAAAAATTTACCTTCAAAAGTAAAACATCTAGTTAAAAAAATTGTACATATTGATTATATGGTGACTGAAACTGAGGTTGAGGCTTTCTTACTTGAGGCGTCTTTAATTAAAAAATATCGCCCTAGATATAATATCCGACTTAAAGACGATAAGGCCTATCCCTATATTAAATATACTAAAAACGAAACCTACCCACGCCTTCTCATGAGTCGAAAGGTTAAAAATGATGGGGCTCTTTATTTTGGTCCTTATATTAGTGGTTATCATGTACGCGAGATGATTCAGTTTTTAAATCAAACCTACAAAGTGCGTGATTGTAGTAATGGATTTATGAAAATTCGTAAGCGCCCCTGTCTCACCCATGAGATCGATGCCTGTGAGGCCCCTTGTGTAGATTTGGTTTCTAAAAAAAAATACACAAGCACCACCTTAAAAGCTGTAAAGTTTTTAGAAGGTGAGGATCCTAAAATTCAAAAACTCATTGAAAAAAAGATGCTTAAAGCGGCGTCTCAAGAAGACTTTGAAACCGCAGCCATTTTAAGGGATCGCCTCACCTCGATTGAGCATTTGATGGAGAAACAAATTGTAGTGGGTTCTACTAAAGATGCAGATCGTGATGTCTTAGTGGTTGTGGAAGACGAAGACTCGCTTCTTTTAGAGTTTTTATTTTATAGAGCCGGTCGAGTCACTGGTTTTAAGAATCACTTTTTAACCCATAGGCAAAGGGGGGTTGAGGACCATGATTTAAGAGCCTGGCTCGTCTCCTTTTTAAATCAATATTATATGGATCAGATGATTCCCAAAAGAATCTGCCTTCCTATGGATTTGGGGCCGGAGCTCACAGCACTCTTGAAAAATGTTTTAGAAGCTCGTTTGGAAGCTCCAGTCTGGGTGTCTGCTGAAAAAGACCAGGTGGATTTAAAGCTCTATGAACTTTGTGAAAAAAATGCTCTCAAACACCTGAGTGACCAAAAAAATAAGCAAAGCCAAAAAGATCAAGGGCTCATGGATATCAAAAATAAATTGAACTTGCCTGATTTACCCAGTCGCATTGAATGCTATGATATCTCTCACTTTCAAGGAGAGGAGACTGTAGGGTCCCAAGTCGTCTTCCAAGAGGGGTGGCCGAGTCGTGCTGATTATCGTAGGTATATTATTCGCACAGTGAAGAACATAGATGACTATGAGTCTATGCGTGAGGTTTTAAAAAGGCGTTTTGCACATACAGAGTATAATGATCCTCAGATGATTTTAATAGATGGGGGTAAGGGGCAGCTCAAACGCGCCCTCAAAGCCCTTTCTGAAATGGGAAGGTCAGACATTCCTGTTGTAGGTATCGCTAAGGCTCGAACTCAAGGTCCGTTCAGCGACACTGAAGTCCATGGCACTCAAGAGCGATTTTACTTGCCCAACCAATTAAACCCTATCACTTTTCCCGCAAACTCAGAGGCTTTCAGGATACTCACAAGCCTCAGAGACGAGGCCCATCGTTTCGCCATCACTCTCCACAGAAAACGTCGGGACGAAGCCCGTTTTCTTAGTTCTGACTAGAGCATTCAGTTGCTCCATTTTTCTTCGCAGATGCCGTCTATATAAAGATATTTTTGCCCAAACATGAGCCCTCTTAGAAACACCCTTTTTCCATATTCCCTAGCTATTTTCAGCAGACCCATTAAAGTGGCACTTGTGTACCGTCTAATTATACTATTTTGTTTTACTCTACCTCCTCTTAGCTGGGGTAAGGAGATTTTAGTCACCGATAGCCCCATCGAAGAACCCTTGTCTGCTTTGCCTGGAGATTCTTTTTTTGAGAATGAAGCCCTTTGGTTTATGGGGACAGGGGCTTATGGTGAAGGGCGATGGCTGATACCTGGGTTTGAGCCTAAGGATTTAAGCCTCAGCTATAAGGGGCTTCCTTTAAATGATATTACGAGTCCGAACGGAGCTGTCTCCTCAAATCATATGCTTGTCACTGGAAATTTAAGCCCTAAAAAACTGGGTTTGGGTGAGATCTTAAACTACGAGCTTATTTCGACCTATTCTAAAAGCTTTAAGGGGGCTTTGAATTTAGGGAACTTTCTCCATCGTTCGCTCTATTTGTCTATAGCTTCGAGAACTTCTAAATGGAAAATCCATTATGCTTCTGAGCAACAAGCGAGTCGTGCTCAAGCAGGAGTGGAAAGCGAAAATTATCAAAACTTGCATTTAGAGTGGGACCAAAAAATTATAAATCATTCTAAATATTTATGGGAGACAAAGCTGAGTTTCAATATTTTAGATCAAGATTTGGATGCCTATGGGGCCACTGGGGCTATTGATGATGAGGATGCCCACCAAAAAGAGTTTCAAGCTTTTTTTGCAACACACTTTGAAGCCAAGATAACTAATAAGATTAAAGCCTCTGTAGGACAGTCTCTCAATTTGAATTCAAGAGAGTATATCAATGAAAGCGATGCCTTAAATCCCTTCGGTGAAGGTGAGATGTTTTGGAATGGTTTCAGACATTATCAAAAGTGGGAACTGAAGAGGAGCGGGGGTGGGGGCGAGCTTGGAGTAGGTTTTAATTTGGATTTCCAAAGCCTTCAAGATAAAAATAATTCTGAAAGTCTTTGGGAGGGAACTCCTCAAGTTCAATTTTTGATACATGATTTTATGAACACAGAGTTTCAAAGCCAGTGGTCCTATGTGTTTGGTCTTCGGCAGTTTAATTATTCTTTGAGTGCTCAAACTCACCTATCTCCTGAGTTCGTATTGATGGGAGACTATCAAAGTCAGGGGCGGGCCCCTAGTTTATACCAAAATAGTTTGGCCTCTTCAGAACTCACTGCGGAAAAAGTAGATCTGGTAAGGCTTGGTGCAAAACTCTTATTTGATTCTCAAAATTTTTTAGAGTTGAAGTATCAAAGACGAAACGAAACAAACCCCATTGATTATGTTTTTACTTCAGGTGAGTTTAGAACGACAAACTCTGATGAAACACAGATTAAAAATAGTGTTTTGGTTCAATTTCAATTTCATACTCAAAAGCTTATGCGTTTGAGTCTTTTGGGTGCTTATAATTTTAATCCTCAAAAAGCTTTTGAGGCTAGGTTTTACTTAAAAACAGGTCTAACTTGGAGAATGAACAATAGGCTCATAATGGGTTTCGAGACAAAATCTTTATTTTCTTATCGGGATGTTCAAAAGAATTTGATTCCATACTATTTAGAAGATAAGTGGAGCCTCCGGTGGAAAAATGCAGAGCTGCAGCTTAAAAACCTTATTAACTCCCCTTCTTTTGAAAAGGGGCTCAACCGCCAAACACGAGTGCACTTTTTGTATCACTTTTGAAAGACTAGACCTAAGGCATAGGTTTTGTTTTCTTTGATAAAGACTGTAAAATAAAGTTTTGGGGGAATATTGAAAGTTTTAGTGGTTTTGTGTCTTATTTTCTTGGCTTATCAGGCTCATGCTGAACGTCAGCCCGATCAAGTTAAGCCGGCAATTCAAAACGCAACAGTCCCCTTTTCTTTGAGCTTGAATCACGCTTCTTTTCTAAATGCAGTAAAAAGTTTCGAAAAAGCTGACCTTAAAGCGGCGAAAGAAGTTTTCTTGCAGATCAACTCCCAGGCCCATCCTCTTAAAGCTCATTTGCATTTTTATTTAGCGAAAATCTACCTTCAAGAGCAGCAATATTCTAAGGCCGAAGTGTCATTTAAGTTGGCCCTGGATTCAGAGCCTAATTTTAATATTCGAAGACAAAGTCATAAAGGTCTAGGGGACACCTATCGCCTCAGGAGGTTCCACACTGAAGCCTACAGTTCCTATAAAAAAGCTTTCAAACATTTTTATTTGCCTGAAGAAAAAAAAGAACTGTTAGTCTTACTCTTAGATCAAGCCCTTATTGTTAAGAAAAAAGAAAGTTGTAAATGGTTCACTTCACTTTTTGTAAATCACCCTGTGACAACGGGTAAAGATTTCGAGAGAGATTTAAAATCTTGGACCTTAGATTCGAAAACATGGACCCTGAATGCAAGGCCTATTAATTGTCCTGTGAGAGTTTCTCAAATAAAAAGAAGGATGAAGAACTTTATCTGGAATGGTATTAAAGATAAACCTTTGATATCACTTTCTTATTATTATAAGACACACCCTCAACATAAGATTGAGCTTGAAACATCAAGGCTCTTGGCAATGTCTGAGCCTGATCAAGCATTTAAACTTTATAATGAAAACTATAAATATAATTACGAAGAACTTTATAATTTTTATGTTGCCAGCTCGAGAGCAGACAAGTATCTCGAAGCTGAGAAAATGATTAAAAAAATTCAAAAACTCAAGGGCTTAAGCCGTTCCCGTATTCAGAAGACCAAACTCCACGAGGGTTTTTTGCACTATGAATTTGGCAGTTATAAAAAAGCAGCGCAGAGATTTAAAGAATACCTAAAGTATGGTCGTGGAGCTAGAAACTATGGAGATGCCCTCTGGTATGAGGCCTGGACCACATATTTGAGTGGAAATTTTAACAAAAGCCAAACTTTGTTTTCAAATTATTTAAAAGCTGTTCAAAAAAAGAAACGCTATAAATCCAGGGATCGATACTCTCCAGATCGCTTGAAATATTGGTTAGCTAAAAGTCACCAAAATCTAAAGCAAACAACCAAAGCTAAAGAGATTTACTCTTCCATTAACAAGGATACCTATTACATTAATTTAGCTCGTGAACAGATCCAAAAAATAAACTCTATTTACCCTAAATCCACTTTACCTTGGGGCAATGAGCTCGTTGTAGATCATTCTACTTACGCTCGGATTTTAGATCTTTGGACAGAAAATAAAAAAGAAGAGCTATACTCATTAGTTCAGAGCTTCTATAAGTCAGCCAAAGATGTCTCGGCACTTAAGAGAGCTAAACTCTTAAACGGATTAGGTTTAGGGGAGATGGCCTACTGGGAAGTTTATGATTTAGCCCAGAATTCAAAGTCCTACTACCAGAGGTTAGGAGTGGCATGGCTTTATGAGCAAGCGGGGCGTTTGGACCGTAGGTCAAGAACTCTGACAGGTTTATTGTCAGAGTTAAAATTAGAGCTAAAAAGTGAAACTTTAAAAAAATATTGGCTTTTGGCCCATCCCAAAAACCATGACTCTTTAGTGAATAAAATTTCAAAAATAAATGAGCTCAGTCCTAATTTTGTTCACGGCCTCATGAGAAGCGAGAGTTTTTATAATCCTAAGGCCCACTCTTCTGTTGGAGCTCGTGGGCTAATGCAGCTCATGCCGGCTACAGCCAAAGAGCTTATGAGGTTGCTTGGACAAGAAGATGATATTGAGTCTAAGGATTTATATGACCCTTTTGTAAATGTGTTCTTAGGGGGGAGTTACCTGGGGCGTATCAGTAAACAGTTTAATGCTTCAGAACTTCTCATGGCGGCCAGTTACAATGCCGGACCCCATAGAGCCAATTGGTGGCTGTATCGATTTGGTCAGCTTAAAAAAGATGAGTTTGTCGAGCATATTTTGTTCACAGAAACTAGAAATTACGTCAAGAAAGTCATCAAAACGAGGTGGATTTATGATGAGCTCTATAATTCAAAAAGGGGTTCCTCCAAAAACACATTTGCAGGTTTAATGGAAAATTTCGAAATTCAACGTAACAGAACCCCCTCTTTCAAAGAGTCCTGGAACTAAATCATCCAGAAATACGCATTGAGCTTAACGCAACGAAATTTGTGGGATCCTATTATATTCGCTAGCATTTTGACTATTCCTGGGGACTTTCATTTCAAATTTAAATTTTTGATGAGTTTAAACTCCCTTCAGATGGAATTGCCCATGCTAGAGGAGCCATTTTGATTTCTCAATAGCATTTAAAAAATATCATGGAGCTATGAGAGTGATCTTAAACAAGTTTCTTCAATATTTTGTAATATGTTTGACGTTATTTTCTTGTCAAAAAAAACCATCAGGTGAGTATGGGCTGGATCCATCAGATACATTGAGGATCGCCTTTGGGGCAGAACCCCCGACGTTGGATTGGAATAAATCCTCTGACACCACTTCATCATCAGTCATTGATAACCTCATGGACGGGTTGGTTGTTTTTGAATACTTAGACAATAAAATTAATTTAGGCGCGGGCTTAGCCACGAATTGGGAAGGCTCCCAAAAGAACACAGTATGGAAATTCCAAATTCGAAAAAATGTTCAATGGGAAGACGGCCAGCCTTTTGAACCCAGTCAGGTGATCGATGGATGGCAGCGACTCTTGGATCCTAAGACAGCCTCGCCTTATGCTTACTTCTTGTTTGGGATTCAAGGGGCTGAAGATTATAATAGTGGTAAGATTAAAGATTTCTCTAAAGTGGGAGTGAAGCTCAAGGGGCATGAGCTCCAGGTGAAGTTAAACAACTCTATGTATTTTCCCTACGCATTAACTCATACCTCAACCTACCCTGTGCGCAAAGATCTTATTGCAAAATACGGTGAAGATAAGTGGATGCAAGCTGGAAACTTTGTAGGCCTAGGGGCCTATAGTTTGAAACGCTGGGATCATGATAAAGTCATTATTTTAAAAGCAAATCCTAAGTATTATGGAACAGCTCCAAAAACGCCAAATATTTTGGGCTATATTATAACTGATGTGAACACTCAACTGAATATGTTTAATGCTGGTCAAATTGATGTGTTAGATTCGGTTCCGTCGGTACAACTTAGAGAGCTCAAAAAACGAAGTGACTTTGTGGAATACGGGATTTTGTCTTCATACTATTTTGGCTTTAATACGCAAATTGAACCTACAAATAATCCTCTTGTCCGTAGAGCCATTGCCCATGCCATTGATCGCACTAAAGTGACGCGCATGATGGCAGGAGGGCAAAAGCCTATGTCAGGTTGGATTCCTGAAGGCATACTGGCCCACGACCCAGAGGCGGGTTTAAAATTTGATCCAGTGAAAGCTAAAGACCTCTTAAAGCAAGCGGGCTATGATGAGAGCAACCCTCTTCCGCCCATACAACTTTCGTTTAATACGAACCAAGATCACAAACGTATTATTGAAAATGTCCAATCACAAATTAAGAAAAACTTAGGGGTTGAAATTCAAGTTCAAAATAATGAGTGGAAAGTATATCTTGGAAATTTAAAAGCTAAACCGACTCAGATCTACAGGATGGGTTGGGTGGCTGATTATCCTGACCCTCATAACTTTTACGAACTTATGACTTCAAAATCAGAAAACAATTACACGGGTTGGAAGAGCCCAAAATTTGATAAAGCCGTGGTTCAAGCCGTCAGTGCACCAACTGATGAGCAAAGGTTAAAGTACTATAAAGAGGCGTCAAAGCTTTTACTTGAAGAAGGGGTCTCGGTGATCCCCATGTTCTCAGGTGTAGCCCATAAACTGATTCACCCCAGTGTCATCTCATACCCCATGAATCCCATGTCCCAAAGGCGTTTAAAAAATGTGAGTCTACAAAGATGAAAATCGAAAAATACATTCCTCTTTTGTTACTAGGGCTCATAGTTTGGGCCATTGGCTTGGACCTCTTTGGATATATAATTCCTTCAGTTTTATTTTATGCTATTGGACTCACTTTTGTGTGCGGGCTTGGAGTTTTTATTTATAAAAATTCCCTGCTCAAATACACCATGAAAAGAATTGGGGAAGCCTTTTTTGTCATTTTCCTCATCATGACCGCCACCTTTTTATTGCTAAGAACTATTCCCGGGGGGCCCTTTGATGAAGAAAAAGCTCTCCCGCCAGAGATCAAAGCCAATATTGAAAAAAAATATAATTTAGATCAACCCTTGCTCACACAGTATGCCTTATACATAGGGCAGGTGGTGCGCGGGGATATGGGAGAGAGTTTTAAATATGTTGGGCGCTCTGTCACTGACATTATAAAAGAGGCCCTGCCACCATCTTTGCTTCTGGGCTTTTATGCTTTGATCTTAGCTTTTTTGATGGGGATACCTCTGGGGCTTTTTGCAGCGGCCAGGCATAACACCTGGATTGATAATTTATGTATGGGCTTTGCCGTAAGTGGGATCGCTTTGCCCAATTTTCTTGTGGCCACACTTTTAGTGTTGTTCTTTTCATTAAAGTTGCAAGTATTGCCCGCAGCACTTTGGGTGACCCCTTGGCATTACATCTTGCCGGTCATTGCACTTGGGATCCGCCCTGCGGCTTTTATTGCCCGCCTCACACGATCCAGTGTTTTGGATGTCATTCAATCTGATTATATTCGTACGGCAAAAGCCAAGGGTCTGTCTGCTCGAAAAGTTTTATGGAAGCATGTTTTAAAAAACTCACTTCTGCCAGTGCTCACTTTTTCAGGACCACTGGCTGCTGGGATTATGTCAGGTTCATTTGTTATTGAATTTATTTTTGCTATCCCAGGATTAGGTCCTCATTTAATATCAAGTGTGTCTAACCGAGACTATCCGCTGATTTTAGGTTTAACACTTTTGTATTCTATTATGCTTATTTTTGCGAACTTAATTGTGGATTTGTTGTACACATTTTTTGATCCAAGGATAAAACTATCATGATGAAATCAAACAGCTTATGGCAAGACTCTTGGGTAAGACTTCAAAAAAATAAGGGAGCCATGTTCTCCATGTACTTTATTATTTTAGTGAGTGTGTTAGCACTTTTTGCTGGAGTACTGAGTCCTTACCCTTTTGATGAAATCTTCGATGGGAAAGAGTTCTTGAGTCCGAATTCAAAATTTTGGTTTGGAACAGACAGCTTAGGGAGAGATCTCTTTTCAAGAACGCTATACGGCGCACGAATGTCTATGGCCGTTGGGATAATCACAGCTTTAATATCAATGGTGATTGGCACAGTTTACGGATCTATATCGGGTTGGTTCGGAGGACGCATAGACTCCATCATGATGCGTTTTGTGGACACACTCATAGCCATACCCTCACTCGTTCTTTTAATTTTAGTGAAAGTCTTTTTTGATTCTTTTCAGCTTTTTGAAAGCCTAGAGGCCAGAGCCTTAACAGGAATGGTCGTGGCATTAAGTATGGTGGGCTGGGTGACCTTGGCTCGAGTCGTCAGAGGCCAGGTTCTACAGGTTAAAGAGCTCACCTATGTGGAAGCAGCCCGGGCCTTAGGGTTTAAACCTGCACATATTTTAAGAAAATATATTATCCCTAATATACTAGGACCTATTATTGTCTTACTGACTTTTCAGATCCCAAGTAATATTTTATCAGAAAGTTTTTTAAGTTTTATAGGCCTCGGCCTTCAACCTCCATATAGTAGCTGGGGAGTGCTCGCCAATGATGGTTGGAAAGCCATGCAAACTTATCCCCATCTGATATTCCCACCAGGAGTAGCTATTTTCCTAACACTCTTAGCTTTCAACCTTTTTGGTGATGGCCTCAGAGATGCCCTTGATCCTAAGATGAAGACGTAAAAATCAAATTTGAAGCCTTTAAATATTCGTGTTTGGCTTCGAGCTAATTCCTATATTTAAAGATTAAACTCTAATCACTGAGAAAGTTAATTTAAGTAATGGGTGTTAAGCACTTTTAATTCTTGTGTCTTCTTTGTGAACTCTTGAAGTCATTTCCCACTGGATAAAAAAAGCCCGCTTTCGGCCGCAAGTCGTCTCATGGAATGTATTATGAATACATTCCACACCCCAAGGTACGCCTTGCCGCGACGCTCAAAGCTTTCTTTTCTAGTGGGAAATGACTTCAAGAGTTCACAAAGAAGACACAAGAATCAAAAATGCTTAACATGCTAATAATTTTATTCTAAGGCGTGTCCCGAATTCTATATGGTGCTACAAAATACAGGTCGTATTCAAAGTCAGTGAGCGCAGGTCGAATAAATTTTTAGCTAGCCATGGGCTTACTTACAAATTTGAGAGGGCGAGCATTGTTGAGTTTGGATCTGAGATGGGTTATGTAGCTTTATGACCTGATGCCGTACCAAAATGGCATTACTTTTGGCTCCATGTGCTCATTCGAGGGTCGGAGAAGTATAGAGGTGGAAATACTTGATGAGCAACAGATATTAAAAACTAAAATTATATCCTCAGATGACTGCTCATCTGGTCAATTCCAGTAATATGTTCGTGAGCCCAAATCACAATCACTCTCTTGGAAATACTTACTATTTTAAAACTTCTAATAGTAGAGGTCTGTAAGTGTATTAGTAAATAAGATACAATCAATTCATGAATAAAAAAATTGCAATTATTGGGGCTGGACTATCAGGTTTAGCAGCAGCCTTAGAGCTCAAGAAACTAGGCCATCAAATTAAAGTTTTTGATCAGTCTGTTAAAGTGGGTGGGCGAGTTCAATCGGATCATATCGATGGTTATACCTTGGATCGAGGTTTTCAGGTTCTCCTTCCGTCCTATGAAATGGCGCAACATTATTTTGATTATGAAGATCTAAAACTCTCGGGTTTTCAGCCTGGAGCGCAGATCTATAATCAGTCCTCACAAAAATTTAATATAATATCAGACCCCCTTCGAGACCCATCAACACTGTTAGTTACAGTTTTTAATTCGGTGGCGAGTCTCAAAGACAAATATTTGATTTTAAAATTAAAACTAAATACAAAAAATTTTGAGATGAAGAGTCTTTCAAATACAACGACTTATTCAGGGCTTAAAGAGTTTGGGTTTTCAGACAAATTTATTAACGGATTTTTAAAACCCTTTTTCTCAGGTGTCTTTCTGGAAAAGGAATTATCTCTAGACTTTAATTTTTTCAAGTATTTATTCTCAAAGTTTAATTCTTCCCAAGCGGTGCTACCCCTAGGTGGGATGGGTGCACTTTCAGAACAAATGGCTAAGTCTCTATCTCAGGAGGAACTCAAACTAGGTATCAAGGTTGAAAGTTTCACACAAAACTCAGTCCAGACTCAAAATGCAGGTGAAAAATTTGATCATGTGATCTGCGCCATGGGGCAAGATCAAGCTCAAAAAGTTGGAGGTTTAAAGCTTAAGGCTGAGTCTGAGTCTGCTGAAACATATAGGCCAGTCGTCACTTCCTACTTTACAACTCCATCTGAGAAACACTCCTCTAAATATTTATATCTATTACCAGGTCATAAAGTGAATCACGTGGCTTGTCTTACAGCAGTCCAAAAAAGCTATGCTCCAAAAGGGCAAGTACTCTATTCAGTGAACTCCATAGAGTCAGAGGCTAGAGATCCAAAAGAAATAATCCAAAGCCTAGTTCCAGTTTTTGGCGAAACAGAGATGAAAACATGGAGTCATCTCAAAACCTATGAAATTAAAAAAGCTCTTCCTAAAAACTTCCTAAATCAAGATAAAACTTTATCCCAAAATGGAATATTATATATCGGAGACTACACTCAACACCCATCCATCCAAGGCGCACTGGAATCAGGATATAAATGTGCCCAAGAAATTAAAAAATAAAACTTCAAAGCTAGCTTGAAGCAGGTTTTAGTTTTAAAGAATTAGAAGTTCGTTATATTTCTAATAAACTTATGGACAGCGAGTAGGACGTGAAACAATTGTTTTTTGGCACACCAAAAAGTTATTGGGTTTATGTTAAAGGATGCTTTGGCACGAAAAAAATAGAATATCCAACTGCGTATTTTAAAGCTTGAGATTGATTTTGGATTTCTTAAAGATGTTGAATAAGGCGGAAGCGTTGAACGTCGCGGCAGCGCGTATCTTGGTGTGTGATATGTACACATAGCACATTTCAGGAGACGTTCTGCGGCCGAAAGTGGGCTTCCATCTTATTCAACATCTTTAAGAAATTCAAAATCAATCTTAAGCTTTAAAAATAGACATGATCCACTCATATTGGCGTTGTAGCACCGCCATTCTCAAGATGTAGGCCATATTTTGGGATTTAGCGATATTTTTTTAAATTTTCTCAACCAAATCTTCATTATTTTTTAACTTCAGGCTAATTTACCGTGCAACAACACCACTCATATTTATTATTTTCTTTTCCAAGTATTAAATTTTTCTAGCCAAGGAAAAACCCAGTCGGGTTTATTCTTCATTTTCCATTGACCAGCTGCAAACTTATTAGCCTCTCCCATGGTCGGATAGGGATGTATGGTGGACATAATTTTGTTTAACCCAAAACCATGCTTCATAGCTGAACTAAATTCCAGTAACATGTCTCCCGCCTTTGAAGCCACAATCGTAGCTCCTAAGATTGTATCCTTACCTGGGGCCGTCAATACTCGAACCAATCCATGATCTGCCCCGTCGGCAATGGCTCGGTCCAAATCATCAATCCCATAGGTAGTCACTTCCACTGGAATATTTTGAGCCTTGGCTTCACTTTCAGTTAAACCCACTGAAGCGACTTCGGGATCTGTGAAAGTGACTTTAGGGACGACTTTATATTCAGCCTTGAATTTTTTTAATGGTTGGAAGAGGGAATTCGTGGCGCAGAACCAAGCTTGGTGAGCCGCCGTGTGGGTGAACTGAAATGGCCCTGCAACATCCCCGCATGCAAAAATATTTTTATATTTCGTAGTTCTTAAGTAAGGATCTACTTTTATGGTTCCGTTTTTATTAAATTCAACCTCAAGCTCTTCAAGCCCAAAACCCTTAGTGTTAGGGCGACGGCCGAGCGCCATTAAGCACTGGTCAAATTCAACTTCGACAATAGTTCCGTCTGCTTTTTTGGTAATGAGCTTTGGACCTTTTTCAAAACTATCTGCAGAATGTCCTGTAAGGACTTCTACACCTTCAGCTCTAAGTTGAGCTTCTATAATTTGAGCCACCTCAGGATCCTCTCCGGCTAAAATATTTGAGCCCCTTTCAATAATACTGACTTTTGAGCCTAGGCGGGCAAAGCACTGAGCCATTTCACAGCCTATAGGCCCACCACCTAAGACGACGAACCTTTTGGGGAGTTCTTTAAGTTCCCAGAGGTTGTCCGAGGTGAGATAAGGGACTTGGTCTAAACCTTTAAAAGGGACGACTAAGGGTTTAGCCCCAGTAGCCACGACTATATTCTTAGTGGTTAAAACTTGATCATTCACCTTAACTTCATAGGGGCTTAAAATTTGACCATAACCTGTGAGGCAATCTACCCCTAAAGAAGTATATCGTTCAATGGAATCATGAGGTTCAATTTTTGAAATTACACTTTGTATGCGAGACATGATTTTTTGAAAATCAAACTGAATGTCCGTATCAGTCAGTCCGTACTTCGCCGCATTTTTAGATTGATATAAAACTTTGCAGCTTTGAATTAAAGCCTTGCTTGGTACACACCCAGTATTTAGGCAATCGCCTCCCATTTTATGGGCCTCAACAAGAGCGACTTTGGCTTTAAGTAGTGCCCCAATATAAGAGGTCACAAGCCCGCCACTGCCGGCTCCAAGTATAATCATATTATAATCAGTTTTATTAGGTTTTTTGAATTTTTTCACGGAGTTCCTTTGAATTTATAAAATATTTTTTTGATAATAATTGGGGCCACTCCAAGTAAGACCAAAGAGGCTACGAGGCTTGGGCTTAAAATATCTTTTGGGCTTTCAATAGTTGCCAATTGAGTTCCTGCGTTTACAAACAGGGCAGTGCCAATAAGCATTCCTAACTGACTTACCCAGTAAAAGCTAAAGACTTTAATGCGTGTGAGAGCCATAAGTATGTTAACCAAAAAAAATGGGACAGCAGGGATGAGTCTTAAGCTAAAAAGGTACATAAAGCCATCTTTTTCAAAGCCGTCTTGGATAGGTTTTAATTTATGACCAAACTTAGCTTCAACCCAATCTTTCAAAAGAAAACGAGAAAGAATAAAGCATAGTGTGGCTCCTATAGAGCTTGCGAACGAAGCAATAATCACTCCCTTGAAAAAGCCAAACAAAGCCCCACACAGAAGAGTCATCACTGCTGCTCCTGGTAAAGAGAGTGCGGCCATAAGCATATAGCTTATAAAAAAGAAAAACATAAAAAATAATGGATTTTCTTTGAATTGGTTTTGGGCTAAGGCTTGGAGCTCTTCGATTTTTTCAAAACTCATCCAGTGATGAAAGTCTAAATAGAAAAAAAGTAAAATGAAGAAACCCAAAATAAGGACGATTAAAAGTTGAAAAGTTTTTTTGTTCATGAGTCTTAATTGTGACCTAAATTTTCAAAATAAAAAAGTCAAAGCCAAATAATGAATGAGATTTTATTATATTTTGAGATATTTGTGGGCTGCAGAAGATCCATATTGATTTATAAGTCTCACTTTTAAAGAGCTCGATGTGATTATTGAGTTTATATAAGTCTGAATTTATTTTTTAAATTGGTTGAGTCGGATACAGTTCTAATGTTTATTAGGGGCTGCAGAAGATTCAAATTGGTTTTAGAAGTATTAGACTCAACTCAAAATTGAGCAAAGCACAGACTTGGCTTTCCAGAGGAGTGGCCTTGAGCTGCTTTAGACCCAGAACAGAGTTTTATACTGCTAAAAGAATAAAAATTGGGATCATTTAATTGAAATTAGTTGTCAAAAGAGCTTGCAAAATCGTTTAAGTTTTTTTAAACTAAATCAGTTTTTTGGTTAGACATTAGGAATTTTTGTATTGGCGGTCTTCCACACTAATTTGGAGACCTAAGCTAAATAACTCTAATTTACCTGGAGATCTTGGACATGGATAATTCACTTATTAAAAGCATGCCTGACATCACTAATAATGGAAAGTCTCAAATCGAAGTCCCATTAGAAGCTGTTGGAATGTCTGAGGTTGAGACTCTGTTTTCTTATAGTGAGGGGGTAGGATCTTGGACAAATATCCCTGCTGAAGCTTCAATGTATGTGAACCTTATTGATCCAAAGGCCAAAGGCATTCATATGTCTCGTCTCTACAGACTTGTCAGTAAACATTTAGCAGCAGGTCCTCTGAGTAGAACTTCAGTAGAGTCTTTGTTATTAGAGATGATAGAGTCTCAAGATAAAAAAGCAGATTGGAGTGAGTTTAAGATTGAGTTTAAACTTCCACTTGAACGCAAAGCCTTAGTGAGTGAGCTTAAAGGTTTAAGGCATTATAAGCTTTATCTCTTAGGGTCTAAAAAACTGGGAGAGCCTGCAAAATTGAAATTAGGATTAGAGATTTATTACTCCAGCACATGTCCTTGCTCGGCAGCGCTTTCCCGACAGCTTGTACAAGAACATTGGAAAAATGAATTTAAATCAAAAGAATCCGTGAGCGTAGATGAAGTCTTTAAATGGTTGGGCCAAGAGAGCTCAATTGTAGCTACGCCTCACGCACAAAGAAGTACGGCAGAAGTCGAAGTCACTTTAGGTGATGCTCAGAGTTTAAATTTTGTGGACCTTATTAACAGCACTGAAGCCTGTTTAGGGACTCCTGTTCAATCGGCAGTAAAAAGAGAAGACGAGCAAGAGTTTGCTCGTTTAAACGCAAGCCAATTGATGTTTTGCGAAGATGCCGCTAGAAAAATTCATAGTTTGCTTGCAGAAAAAAAATTAAAAAAAGAAATCGTCAGCTTTAAAGCCAAGGTCTCCCATATAGAGAGTTTGCATCCTCACAATGCTGTGGCATTCACAAAAAGCAGTTAAAGAAAATGTATTATAAAAAGGTGGTCTGTCTTGAATAAATCTGAAATCCCCCACTTATTAAGAGGGGATCAAAATCCCCCAGAAAAACTCATTGTTCGTGAACCTTTGGTTATCGATGATTTTAAAAGAATCATAAGAGATATGGGTTTAAAAGTCACAAAACAAAGAATGGGTATTTTGAAGTCTCTAAACCAAGGGCGTGTACACGTAACCGCACAAGAGGTTTTTGAAGAGGTAAGCCAAGAGTATCCAGATATGGGTTTTGCCACGGTTTATCGTTTTTTAAGAAAGCTCACTGAGAAAAATTTTGTAACTGAAGTGCGCCTAGGTGGTCAGGCTGCTCGTTACGAGTTGACCCCAAAACAGCACCATGATCACATAACTTGTGTGAGATGTGGGCGAATTGTTGAGTTTCAAAATTTAGAAATTGAACAGCTACAAGAAGAAGTCGCAGTAGAAAATGGCTTTCGTCTCACTCATCATGTGCTAGAACTTTATGGCATTTGTGGGGATCCGAATTGTCATCAAACAAATTAAATAATCATATACAAATTCGTGGGGCCAAAGAGAACAACCTCAAAAATATCGATGTCGATATCCCACGAAATGCCATCACTGTAGTTGCGGGACTCAGTGGTTGTGGGAAGTCCTCCTTAGTTTTTGACACCCTTTACGCCGAAGGCCAACGTCGATTTTTAGACTCACTGTCCGTTTATTCCAGACACTTTATTGGGTCTGCTAAAAAACCAGAGGTTGACTCCATACAAGGACTCACTCCTTCGCTTTCAGTAGATCAGCGTACGACTTCATATAGTCCGAGATCCACAGTGGGGACAGTCAGTGAAACTCTGGATTACTTAAGACTTCTTTTTGCACGTAAGGCCACTCCCTTATGTCCAAAACATGGTATCAAAGTCCAGTCTCATACTCCCGAGGTTCTATGGAGTCGGTTGTTAGAGCAGTTTAAAAATAAAAAAGCCAGAATTTTAGCTCCTGTGGCACAGTCAAAAAAAGGTGAGTTTCAAAAAGAAATCGACTACTGGGAGAAAAAATCTTTTATTAAAGCCTATATAGATGGTGAATTGAAAGACCTGGCTGACGTTATAAAATTAGAAAAAAACAAAGCTCACGATATATTTTTAGTAGTGGACCAGGTGCAAATCTTAGAATCTGCCAAGGTGAGAATTATTAAAAGTCTAAAAAAGAGTTTTGAGGTCACCCATGGGCTTGTAGCTATTGAAGTTCTAGGTGAAGAGATTGAAGTGTTTTCATTAAGCTCTTCTTGCCCGGAGTGTGGATATAGCTTTCCTGATTTAGAGCCAAATCATTTTTCATTCAATAACCCAAGGGGTTCTTGTGCTGCTTGTGGTGGCCTAGGGGCTAAAACTATTGAGGCTCAGGATGAAGACGAAGACGACAAAGTTGTCGTCTGTAAAAAGTGTAAGGGCCAAAGGCTCAATGAGCGCTCACTCAATGTCTTTTTTGAAAATAAAAACATTGCCGATCTTGCTGATGACTCTATTGAAACTCTTTATAGTTGGTCGGAGCAGATGTTAGCTCATCTCAACTATCAGGACGATATCACCCAACCTATTTTAAAAGAACTCAATTTAAGGTTGGGGTATTTGCTGCGTATTGGAGTGGGATATTTGAGTTTGTCCCGCCCATCGAGGAGCCTTTCTGGAGGGGAGAGCCAGAGGATTCGCTTGGCTTCTCAACTAGGGGCTTCTTTAGTAGGCGTTTCGTATATATTAGATGAGCCCTCTATTGGACTCCACCCTAAAGACCACCACAAGCTTCTCAGTGTATTAAAAGAAATAAAAGACAGAGGTAACACCCTTGTGATTGTGGAGCATGATTTAGAAACCATGAAAATCGCAGATCAGCTTATTGACATAGGACCTGGAGCTGGGGTACATGGCGGAAAGATTGAAGCCGAAGGCTCCTATTCTAAATTCATTAAGCAGAACTCTTTAACAGGGCAATATTTATCGGGTAAAAAATCAGTCATAAAACCTAGGTCTAAACTTGAGTCTACAAAATTTATTTATATTGAAAAAGCTTGCGGACATAATTTAAAAGAGATTTCTGTAGAAATCCCTCAAAATGCTTTAGTCGGTGTGGCAGGCGTTTCTGGGAGTGGCAAGAGCACCCTGATCATGGACACTTTGTATAAACACGGGGCCCAAGTCTTAAATAAAAACACATCCGTGGAGACTCTGGGT